>JAIRRB010000141.1 GCA_031256195.1 Treponema sp. | reverse complement strand
TATGCCAGCCTTATTGCCGGCTCCCATCATGAACGCTATAACGGTAAAGGTTATCCCCAGGGCCTTGCAGGGGATATAATACCGCTCTGCGGGCGAATCATGGCAGTAGCGGATGTTTATGACGCCCTTATGGAAAACCGCGTATACCGCGGCGGCATGGGCCATATCCAGGCAAGCAATATTATCTTTGATAACGCAGGAACACATTTTGATCCAAGAATTGTAGAAATATTCAGAAAAACCGAGGATGAAATAGTTGAAATTGCCAATACACATATTTAGAAATTGTTGTATAATACAGGCTAGGAAGGTATATCATGATTAAAGTATTAACTGCGTATTCTTATGAATTGGACAATCCTGAAAAGGCGGTACAGGATATTCTGAACCAAATAAACATAAAAAACAACCTGTTAAAAAACAGCGTTGCCCTGCTTTTCTGTCATGTGAAATTTATAGAAATGGGTGTAATGGAGGCGGTGTGCAAAAGCCTGCCTTTTGATGTTTTGGGCTGTACCTCCATGTATTTTGCCCTGCCCTCCCAGGCGGGTGAAATGATGCTGACAGTGACAGTTTTGACCAGTGATGATACGGAATTTGCCACCGGCATTTGTGAACCCCTTACTGCGGAAAATGCCGAAAATTGCATCAATACGCTCTATCAAAAAACCGCCTCTTCCCTGAGCGGAACACCGGCCCTGGTATTTGCTTTTCCGCCAACAATACTTAATCTGACCATAGACATTATGACCGCGGCTCTGGACCGCGCCTGCGGAGGGCTGCCGGTTTTTGGCACTGTTGCTCTGGATGCGGGTGTATATATTCGCAGTCCCAAAACAATTCATAATGGCGCAGCATACAGCGACCGGATGGCGCTGCTGCTGTTCAAGGGGCCGGTTAAACCCCGTTTCTATTTTCTTCGTTTCCCGGAGAAATCATCCCTGTCCCAGGACGCGGTTATTACCAGCGCAAACGGTCCGGAACTCATCAGCATCAATAACAAGCCCGCAGCTTCTTTCCTGAAAGAGGTGGGACTTATTCAGGATGACAAGAATGGTTTTACTCAGGCTATTCCTCTGGTTATAGAAGACAGCAATGGGGCAAACCCGGAAGTTGTTGTGGTACAAAATATTGATTCAAAGGGGACGCTTATCTGCGGCAGGCATGTATCGGTTGGGGGAGTCCTGAATATAGGCGCAATTACCGAAGGTCATGTATTTGAAAGCGCAAAAACACTGATTCAGGACATCAGAAAAAATGAAGATGGGGCGGGGCTTTTTATTATCTCATGTTTTTTACGCACCGTGGTATTGGGAAGCGGCGCCATAGCGGAAGTTGAACTGATACAGCGGGAGTTGGGCAATTATTCCGGGGCTTATCTGTATCTCAATTCCGGCGGAGAACTGTGCCCCAAATACACAAATTCCGGGGAAACGGTGAATCAGGCGCTCCAATATGCGATTATTGCCTGTCAGATTTAAGAGGTGTTCTGGATGGCAGATCTGAGTGACAGGCTTGCTTTACTGGAAGAAGAAAACAAGCGCCTGACGGCAGAAAATAACACTCTCTCCCGTAAATATCAGACAGCCGAGGAAACCATTGGACGCATCAACGGGTATTGTCAGTCGCGGGACCAGCTCTACGAAGGTCTTCTGGCAAAAAATACACGGCAAAAGAATTTTTTTAACTTGTTGCTGAAAAATACCCAGGATGTTATTTTGATTTTGGATCATAATCTGTGCCTGTTGTATTGTTCGGACGCTTTCTTGAAACTTGGCGGAATCAACAGCATTGGATTTGTCAGCAACCGTACCTTTGATGATTTTTTTTCACAGTATGTGGATCATGACAACGCTCAATTCATTCTTGATTCATTGGTGTTGGCGCTGGTCAATAAAAAGGCCCATGTTATGGATCGGGCCATGTGTATCGGAAAAAACACTGCCGAAAACAATGCGTCCCGGTATTATCGCATAAATATTGCCCCCATGTTGAATGCGGAGGGAATTATCGAAGGTTCAATACTCCTGTTTTATGATATTACCGAAATTATGGATGCCAAGGAGCAGGCTGAACAGGCAAACCGCGCAAAGTCAATCTTTCTGGCCCAGACAAGCCACGAGATTCGCACTCCCATGAATACCGTAATCGGCATGAGTGAACTGGCCCTGCGTGCGGATACCCTGCCCAGAGCGCAGGAATATTTGGAGGACATTAAGCAGGCAGGGCTTAATCTTTTATCAATTATTAATGATATTCTTGACATCTCCAAAATCGAAGCGGGCGCTCTGGAAATCAAAACGGCTTCCTATTCCCTCTCTCTTCTGCTCAATGATATTATTGCCATGGTTCAGATACGGATTGCCGGCAAGCCAATTGCCTTTATTGTTGATGTGGACCCTTCCCTTCCCAATTTACTCAATGGTGACGAAGTTCGGATACGGCAAATTCTGAACAATCTGCTTTCCAATGCGATAAAATACACCCATAGTGGTTATATTCGCCTAACGGTAACCGGCCAAATCTCGTCCCACAATATGGATGACATTAACCTTGGTTTTGAAATTGCCGACAGCGGTATCGGGGTAAAAGAACAGGACATAGCGAATCTGTTTCGCAATTTTACCCGCCTGGACATGAAAAAAAATCAGGGCGTAGAAGGAACCGGCCTGGGGCTTGCCATTACCCGGAGCGCCTGCCGGGCCATGGGCGGCGATGTTAGTGTTTCCAGTAAATACGGTGAAGGCTCTGTTTTTTCTGTGGTCATTCCCCAAAACATTATCGAAAGAGAACCCATCGCGCGGGTGGAAAATCCTTCCAAAAAGGCCGTACTGTGCTATGAAAAACAATCCCTGTATGCGGAGTCCATCGTTCGCACTCTGCACAATCTGGAAGTTCCGGTAACGCTCAAAAACGATGCGGATGAATTTTTGCGGGAACTTTCCGGCGGGAATTATCCTTTTGCCCTGGTGAATATTGAGCTTGCCGCACAGGCCGATGAAGCAATAAAAACACAATCTCCCGATACTACCCTTGTTCTGCTTGCCAATGCCAGAGAATCGGTAACATTCAGGAACGTACCCATAGTGAACCGGCCCGCATACAGTATCCCGCTGGCCGCCGTGCTTAATCACCGGCTGGAAGCAGGGTTACATAAACGGCAGGACAGGAATTTTATTGCCCCTGATGCGCGAATGCTCGTTGTGGATGACATTAATACCAACCTGGTTGTTACTGCGGGACTTTTGGCAATATACCAAAGCCATGTCGATACCTGTACCAATGGAGCGGATGCCATTTCCATGGTACAGCTCAGGCATTACGACATAGTGTTTATGGATCACATGATGCCGGAAATGGACGGCATTGAAACTACCCGAAATATTCGCGCTCTGGAAGGGGATTATTACCGGGATATTCCCATTGTCGCACTTACCGCTAACGCGATTATCGGAATGAGGGAAATGTTTCTGTCAAACGGTTTTGATGATTATCTCAGCAAGCCCATTGACATATCGAAACTGGACAATATATTGGCAGCATGGATTCCTCGTGAAAAACAGATACAAAAAACAGACGCCGGAGAAGCAAAAATGGAACAAAGTATTCTTTCCAATAATATTTCTATTGATGGTATTAACATCCAGGAAGGAAAAAACCGCTATCAGGAAAAGGCATATCTGGATATACTTCGTGCCTACTGCCGACATACCCCGATCCTGCTGGAAAAAATGCGCTATGCGGAAAATGAAAATTTTCATGAAGAAGTAATGGAAGAATATGTTGTGACAATTCATGGCCTGAAGGGTGCAACCTTTGGCATCTGCGCCGAAACAGCAGCAAAGCAGGCGGAAGCCCTTGAACAGTCGGCCCGTAAAAGGGATATGCAATTCATTAAGTTAAATCACGATCCTTTTATCAAGACTACAGAAAAGCTGCTGGAAAAATTAAAAGTATTCTTGGCTGGAATTACGGAACAGGGAATCATAAAACCCATCTCACCCAGGCCCGATGCGGCTCTTTTACAGGAAATTGCCGAGGCCTGCAAACATTACAAGGTTAACGCAATGGAAGAAATGCTGGGTAAACTCGAATTGTATCAATATGAATCCGGCGGCGATTTAGTGCTGTGGCTCCGCGAACAGGTTGACAATCTGGAATATGATGTTATTCATGAACGGCTGGCGGCTGAAATGGAGAAACTCTAACCTTAGTGTCCTGTTTTTTACAGATGCCAAAATGAAAAAGACAGGATACTAGGGCATTACACTGTATTCCCGGACAATCTGAATTTCACTCTGCACTGTTAATTTACCGGCAGTTTCACTGATTATCTCGTTGACGGCATTCAAAGCGGCATCAACCAGCGCCTGGGAATTGGCAACGCCATACAGGGTAATAATGCTGCCGGAAGCCGATACCTCAAGAAAGTGAATGGGAATTTCCCGCTCATACATTATGCGCTGTTTTACCCGCTGTTCAAGAACCAGTTCTTTCACACGCACAGCGCTTTGAATTTCCGATTCAGGGGTAAAAAAACGGTCCTTAAACTGATTAATAATTTCGGCGCAATCCGTAGGACGGAAGATTCCGGTATTGATGGAAAGATGATAGTTTCCCGGATCCCGCCAGTCAATATCAAAGAAGTAGCGGTGAAAGCCGATGCGGTCCTGATCGCTGCGCTCAATAATCTGCCGCGCCCGCCGTTCGTCGCAGTGAAAATAACTTTTTACCCGCTCAATGCGAATATCAAGCGGCGAGGCGAGAAACAGCGACATAAGCCCCGGCATATCTTTGAACACCATTCCCGCCCCTCTGCCGATGAAAATACAGTTACCCTGTCCGGCTTCGGCAAAAATGGCTGTCTTCAGATAATGCAGATAATCGTCCCGGCCCTGTGAAAGCGACGCAAAAAATGAAGGTTTACGCTCATCGTATCTTTGGAATTCCCGGCCTTCAATGCCATAGGATTTTATTCGTTTTTCCAGCGCGTGTTTGTCGACAAAATGATAACCAAGGAGTTTTGCCAGTTCTTTGGCGGTTTCATCACCTAACGCTGCCAGTTCACGGGAAACGGCAATAATCGCCATCGCAGTCTCCTTGAATTAAAATTTTACTGGATGCAAAGGTTCATCAGTTCAATAAAACAACTGATTTTTTTGCTGTTATCCACTATTCGCTGAGACAGAGGGTCCTTTGAAAACAGGGCCAACTCACGCCAGTTAACAATCATCTCAGGATGCTTTTTCTGCACATCATCCACCAGGGTTCTGAGATGCCTGTCAATAACGGAAATTTGCTCAATGGTAATATTAATCATTTCCAGCGCTGTTTCGTTGATATTTTCAATAATAGCATTGATATAACGCGCCTGGGTATGATCCCGGTCAAACCGGAGAAGCGCCGCCTTTATCCGGGAACCGTCCGGACCGTCATCCGAAAGCGCCCCGTCCAAACGCGAAATTGATTCGGACCGGTTCAGCAGTTGATGTAATGCCTCGGACATTTCCTTGGAGAAATTATTGTTGGTCCACTGTCCCCGAATAAGCAAAATATCACAAAGTTCGCGAATATCCTTTTCCATATAATCGCTCAGAAAAACCCAAAGATAGTTTATTCCTTCGGCATATACAAAGTAGGATAGTTCTTTTCTGCGATAGTAATTACTTTTGGCAATGGAATAGTTTTCCAGGCGTTCAAGTTCATCAATATTATCAAAAATTTTCTTGATCAACACGGCAATTTGCTTGTTTATTTCAGACTCATTGATTTTGTCTATACATTCCTGCGCTTTGGAAGTTCTTGCATCCAGCCAATTTTCGGCAATATGTTCATGGGGAGTTCGGGGCCTGCAGGCCCATACCGGATTTTTGCTGCCGTATTGCACAATCAATTCCAGCACTTTTGAATTAACGACATCCCGCAGCCCAATCAGTATTTGAGCGAACTGGTCTTCGGAAATCAGTTCCTTACCGGCGCAGCTTTTAAGCAACTTAAGAAGGGCTTTCCAGTCACTGTCGGGGGTGATATTCTGGGCAACCGCCAAAAATTCACCCAGTTCCTTTGCAATCACCGCTGTCTTGACAGGGGAGAATTTCGGATCCCCGCTAAACGGCCCATCAATAAAATTGGCATCGAATTTTTTTAGCAGGCCCGGGAAATCAAAATGGGCCAGTTGGAAAACCACCGTAACCAGATCGTAACAGCGGTTTATCCCGTTTATCCGGCTGCTGTCAAATCCGGAAACAAGTTTATCAATATCCGCGCGAATCTGCTCAACCAATTTAGCCGGAGGGGTTGTCCTGAAACGTTCCTCTATCACTGCCGGGCTTAACTGTTTGGCTGTTTCAACAATATTGGCATCCATAAAGGCTTCCAGTACGATTTGCCGAAGCCGGGTTGTTTGGGCAACGTCCTTCATAAAGTTCCGAACCGGCGTGATCATTTTATAGAGAGTGTGAAAAAATTGACCCAGAGATGGGTCAGCTTCGTCAGTTTTTGGCCGGAAAAACCGGGCATATTTGTTTTCGGTCAGGTCTTTAAGCCGCTGCTTAAGGACAACCTCCTTATCCGACATATGGGTTTCAACATTATCACCCGAAAAGAAAGAAATTACCTTTTCAACAATATCTTCTGCCATAATTCACCTCCCTATTAGTATACGTTATCATTCAAAATATTTCAATATGTGCTATACTGCCCCGGGAGGCAGATTTGACCGTACTTAACATTTTCTGCTATGGGCATGGTATTTTCTTTGTAGTTTTGCAGACTTTGTTAATGTTGGGGTTCTTTCTGGAGTGGCGGCGGGACAGGCGCGCTGTCAAGGCCTGGGAGACCGGCAGTGGTGATGGGCAAAACGCCCGGACGCTGTATGATGCGTCCCGTCCGGTGTCGCTTATTATTCCCATCCATAACGAAGGTCGGCGTATGGAAGGACTGCTACGGAGCCTGCTTGCGCAGGATTATCCGGCGGAAATTATCTTTGTTGATGACTGTTCGGATGATGAAAGTCCCGCCATGCTTGTCCAATTTGTAAAGGATGCGGCCCGGCGGGGCATGGATAATTGCAGAATAATTACCCTGAAGGAAAACCCCGGTCCAAACCGGAAGCAGTACGCTTTGTCAGCGGGCATAGCCGAAGCGCAGGGGGATTACCTCCTGTTTACCGACGGTGACTGTGAAGCGCCGCCGTCATGGATTAGGGCAATGACTTGCCGCATGAACGATGCGGCTATTGGTGCGGTTATCGGGCCGGTGTTTAAAAAAAAGCAGGGGAAGGGATTTTTCTTCCTGTACCAATGCTATGACCATGCGGTACGTTATAATTACCTGGCCGGGGCAATAGGGCTGGGCGCGGCGGGAGGCGGCTTTGGGAACAATCTTATTGTCAGCAGAACGGCGCTGGATTCTGTCGGCGGCTATAATGCGGTGCCATCTTCGCCAACCGAGGATGCGGCGCTCATCTCGCTGATACGTTCCCGCGGCAGATACCGTGTCCGGGCCATTGCATCAGACGATGCGGCCGTAGAAACCGGCGCTGAAAAAACATGGCGCGGCTTTATCAGCCAAACCCTCCGGTGGAACAACGGCGGACTGTTCAGTCCCGAGTTTATGACCCGTTTTAATTACAATCTTTTAATGCTGGTAATTTCCACGGGGATTCTTGCCATACCCCTATTGCCTTTTTTTCCCCGCCTCTGGCCCATGCCCGCCGGAGTCTTCATCGTAATGATCGAAAACACTATTGCGGCCTTCGGCATCTTCCGCACAAAACTTCCCAAAGGCGGGCTTTTGAATTTGGGCTATGTGCTGACCCTGCTCTTTACGCCGGTATATTTTACCTTGATGACAATTATGGGTTACTGCGGCATAAGGGTGACATGGAAGGGCAAACAGGTCATTCAATGACATTGAATGATACCCTGTCGGACAGGACTATCCCATTTCCGTTGAATCTTTGTCCTGAAATTCATCCCATCCCAGCTTTTTGCTGGCGGCTTTTGTTTGTTCAAAATCTTCGGACAGGTCTTCCAGTTTTTCTTCATAATCTTCGGCGGTTTCTTTCATTGCTTCTATTTTGCTTTTTACATCGTTTACCTTTTTAACGATATATTGCCAGGCTTCATCCAGGGCTTCATTGATTACATCTTTATTTTTAACCCAGTTGTAGAGATCGGCGTTTTCTATATATGCCCTTTTTTTTACCAAGCATTTTCTCATAAGGCTGCTCCCGTATCGTATGCAGACATAACTGTATCCGTTGCTCCTGTCCCGGTCATAGCTCCACTTATAAGTGGAAAATTTGTTGAATTCCTTCAAACCGCAGGCATCCAGATAATCAAAATATTTCCCGATTACCTTCAGGCATATTTTGTAGTCGTCTTCTATGGTTTGCAGGGCGCTGTCTATATGTTCGTTCATTGGTCTTTCTGTTATTAATCTACAATCAATAAAGCATTTTGTCAATATATTTTTTATATCTTTATTTTCAATAATTCATCTTCCGGTAAAAATCCCTGCGCCGCTCCTTTTTCTCCAATTTTATATGAGGCGAATATTATCGCTTTTTCTATCGAATAGTATGCGTCTTTTGTTTTATTATAAAAATATATAAATGATGAAAATAATGCATCCCCAGCGCCTATTGTATTTACTATGTTTCTTGTTTTAACTGCCGGATAATGTTCAGTTTTACTTCCTTCCCTTACATACATTAATACGCCATTTTCACCAAGCCCAATTACAATTATTTTATTATTATATGCGACTGCTATCTTTTTCAAAAAGACTTCTTCTTTGCCCAATATTTTTTCATTGCTTAAAAATAATATATCAGAATATGCCAAAAAATCCTTATTATATTTATCATCAATATCATTCAATACATGAACATCCGTGGCTATTGTTTTTCCATAACCCTTTATTTTTTTTAGCAATTCTCTTGAATAATTTATATTGCATAATATTGCCATATCAACTGTACTTATTACTTCATCAACTTTTTCCACGGGATATTTTATCTCTTGTACGTTTTTTAAGTCCAAAATTATCTTTCTTTTATTTTCATTATACAATATTACCGATTGGGATGTATTTTCCATTATAGGTAAAACATATTCATTATTTATACCTATATTTTCAATTTCATTTTTAATAATATCTTTATAAATATCATTGCCTATTACTGAAAAGAATGTCGGATTACCTCCCAATGTTTTAATTGCCTTTGCAATATTATATCCAACTCCGGCAATTGTACTGTTAACCCCGTAAAATTCATAATCTATTGGGGTATATTTTACGGGAAACCGATCTATTTTGGCTGTTATTTCAACGCCTATATGACCGGATACCAAAATATTGTTCATAATTTTTTATATCATATTTTGTCAACAATGTCAAGATATAATTGCGCATAACGTTTCAGACAACTGGTGTTAGAAAGCATCGTACTTTTGGTACGCAGTTTCAAAATCCTTTTTTATTTAATTCATTTGCTATTTTTATATATATATTGGGTATGTTTATACCGGATATTTTTCTTTTTTTATAATCAAGTATTTCCGCATGGGATATTCCACCTTCAATTTTAATTACATTTTTTCCCCATTTCGCGGAATATTCACCTACAAAGCCGTCATTTTCCCCGCTTATGTTTTTTAAATACCGGTGACTGTAAAAAAACATCACATCATCCAGAGAATTTTTCATCGTGGTATAAAGACTTTGATAATATACTTTTTCATTCATGCCGATACTCTCATTAAATTCTTTCATTCTATAGGTAGTTAATTGATAAGTTACCTTATATAAATCGGGGTTCATATCGCCATACAATTTTCCAAATATTTCAAGGACTTTTTTTACCATTTCAGAATGAAATATTTTTTGATTGTATATCAAGTCCGCCAATGCCGAACCATGATGCGGCGTTGATATGGTGGTTAGGCTTGCTACTTTATCGTCAAAACCATGCTTCCAAATCAGATAACGAGAATCAATGCCGCCTTTTGAGTGTGCTATAATATTGACCTTTTCCGTTTTTGTTTCCAGTAATATTTTCTCAATGGTTGATTTTAATATTTTTGCGTTTGAATCACAATCACCCCATGAGTCTGTATTTCCGGGGAAGACTCGTATGCCCTTTTCTTCCAGTATTTTCGGAATTCTTCCCCAGAAATCAATCATTGTCCGCCTGTCATGCGCAATAATTCCGTGTACCAATACAACAGGATACTTTAAAGGCACATTGTCACCATTAGTGTTTTTTGCTGCGTGACCGAAGACTCCATGAAAAAGTAAGACGGTGAAGACTGGGAAGCCCTTCATTAACCGGTACCGGAAGAAAATTATAACCGTATTCAAAACCAAAATCGCGTACATTAAAAACAAACCCGGCTGCTATAAGAGGAGTAGGTATTCCAACGTTATCCATATTGAAATACGCGATGTTAACCCCAAAAAACGGCTCTAAACTAATTATGGTAAACTTGAATTGATTATATAAACGAATTCCGGACTGGAGCATCATAAAGTTATCTCTCCCATTGGTAAACGCCCATACAAGAAACCAGGAAAGTAAATTAAAATGCAGGTCTGCATAAATACCGGGGGCAAGGACATGCGGCACAATGGTATACTGAACTCCCGCACCCAAAGAAACTGACGAGAGAGCAAATGATAACAAGATTTGTCCGAAAGGAATTTCCGGGAAAGAAAAAGCACGCATGTTGCCAATTAAGGGAAAACTATACCCCGTACGAACATCCCAACCAAAACCGCTCGCCGGGTCTCCGCCAACGGCAGGACTCTCTTCGGCAGCGACATTTTCACCGGTAACAGTCTCTTCCTGCGCGTACAGCAGAACTGTCATGCTTAACACGAGCAAAACCGTTAAAAGTATCTTCTTCATAATAAAGCCTCCTGTAATTTTTTCCGTTGAATGCCGTACAGTTTGCACAGCAATTTACTTTAATAATTGGGGTAAAATGAGCGGGAAACAAGTAAGAAAAAGTATACTTTTCGGGAGAAAAAGTATACTTTTTGGAAAAAACAGCGTATTATTGGTTATGGGAGCTATTTTTTTGAGATTCTATGAATATTTGCATTAATTCACGGCTATTGTTTATATCTAATTTTCTATATATGGTAAACGCATGTTTTTTTACCGCCGAAAGGGAAATAAACAGCTTTTTTGCAATTTCTTCATATTTATATCCGTTGCAAATAGCCAAAGCGACCTCATTTTCTCTTTTTGACAAAGATGATATTTCCGTTTTATCCGATAAAACGTTTTTTTTAAGCAGGTATTTTTTGCAATATACCAGTCCCGGGATTTGATAAGATAATGTAAAAGCCGCCCACCACAGCGAAGATGTATAAGATATTTCAGAGAGAAACATAGAGAAAGGAATAAATATAATTATAAAGGCGAGAAATATAATAACTGTTTTTATTGTCACATTTTGCATATTCCATTCCAATGAATCTTTTTCGTATTTCTTTTTATTTATGAACACCGGCACCAATAATAAAATATATAAAATAGTTCTTGAAAGATATAATATTTCAAAAATATTTTTTGTCATTAAAACATTTTCAATAATCACTTCTGTCAGAACAAATATAGGTATACATTTATAATATTTTTTATTAACATTCCACAATTTATACCCATATAGAGGTACGGTAATATACAATAATAAAATACAATTAATAATTATGGGAATAACATTGTTTATATTAAATATAAGCGATAACATTATTATAACCGCCAATAAAAACATATTTGATAAAACAATTAAATAGAATAATTCTATTTTGTTTTTATGCCTAACATATATTATTGCAAATAATGTAATATGAACCAGACAAATACTATATACAGAAATCCATAAAATTAGGTTAATAGTACTCATAATTAATAACCGTCCATAATGCTCTACTAAAGTATCTGTACCATCCATCCTCTGGTATCGGGCAGAGCGCCGTACTGTATACCCTTGAGGGTGTTCTGGATTTCGGCGGTAAATTTGCCGGTCTTGCCGTTGTTAAAAATTGATTTTTTACCCTGCCAGGTAAGAGATGTTATGGGTGTTGCGCCGGCGGCTGTTCCGCTAACAAAACATTCACTGGTTTCTTCCATCGCTTCTTCAATGGCAATTTTCCGCTCGCTTGTTTTTATGCCCCGGCTGCGGGCAAGTTCAATGATACTGGCGCGGGTAATGCCCGGCAGAATCGTGTCGCCTAATTCCGGCGTTGCCAGTTCACCCGACTTCAGGTAAAAAAAGATGTTGCAGGATGAACCTTCTTCAACATATTTGCGGTGGGTCGCATCGAGAAACACACATTCCATATAACCGGCATCTATTGCCTCATGTTTTGCCAGAGCCGCTATTGCATAATTGGAACAGGCCTTTATCCAGCCGGTGCCTTTGGGCGTTGCCCGTATCCGTTCGGTGACTATCGCATCTGAACTGCCGCCGGAAAAATAAGAACTGACCGGCGTTGTGACCACCATAACCCAGGGTTCACGGGAAATATTGACGCCTATTCCGCCTTCCGCAATGGTAAAGGGCCGTATATACACCGAGTCGGCGCTCATAAATGAATCTTTTTCCCATTCCGGTTTGTAGCGGGGACGGAAACCCATTTCGGCATTGCGTTTAACAGTTTCGATGCAGGCCTTCACAAAAAGGTCTTCGGGGAAAGGCGGCATAAAAAGTCCCTTCATGGAGCGGGAAAACCGCGCCGCATTTTGATCGGGCCGGAAAATCGCCAGGCCGCCGTTTTTCTGGGGCATGGCCTTGATTCCCTCAAAACAGGCCAGGCCGTACTGAGTGGTATAATTTACCAGAGGCATATCGTCATAGTAATTTCGTGAATCTTCAACTTTACCCCGGTCTTCTGCGCTCATCGCAGCTTCCGTTTCCGCCGTTTTGTGGGGTTTTTCCAGGTACTCCTCACTCCATTTTCCGCCGGAAAATTTTGCCCGGTAAGCAATGGGATACGAATTTAATGCAAATGCCATAAAGGTCTCCTTACAAGGTAAATATACTGAAAAGTGAGATAAAAGCAAAGGTACTTGCTGCCGTCATGCGTGGCGAGGGTTTAATACCCGCCGGACATTAGGTAGGTTCATCCTTTGCGTAATTTTCCGCAAGGTTTGCGGCCTCTGTAAATTCGCTGTGGAGCAAATGTTCGGCAATGGTATCCAGCAGTTCTCTGATGGGGCGCGGCCATGTCTTATGCCGCAGTTCAACCAGTACCGCTTTGGCGGCTTTTTTGTCATATTCCGCACAGGCTTCCCGCACGGCGGTCAGTTTTTCAAGCAGCCAGGCCCGGTCATTATCCGCAATCCCGCCGCCCTCATCAACATCTTTTGGTTTGATTTTTTTGATTACCGCCCGCAGCGAGTCCAGAAACACTGGGGTTTCTTCTGTCATTTCAGTAATATCCCGCGCCCGTCCGGCCTGCTCCAGCTTCAACGCAATGCCGGAAAGCGCTATTTCGCCAATGTTTGCCAACGCGCTTTTCATTGCATGAACATTGATAATATACGTTTGTATGCCTTCGTCCCCGTAATTGCCTTCTTTTTCCTGTAACGCTTCCAGCACGGCAACGGCCTTTTCAGCGTCCCGCGTAAAAACTTTCGCCAACTCCGGATTTACAGACGCCTGCGGCGCGCCGGCGGCAGAATGACCGTTGGCAGAATTTTTTTCCATACTGCTCTTGAGCCGCCGTGCGGCTTCAACCGTTTCAGCAGGATATTTGTCGCGTACCAATTTATTCAGCGCGGCGTTGAGTTGGCGTATGTCTATCGGCTTGGAAATAAAATCATCAAAACCGTTTGCCAGAAACATTTCCGCCTGCCCCGCCAGAGCGTTAGCTGTCAGCGCAATAACAGGATGAGTATATCCCAATTTACGGATATTTTTTGTCGTTTCTATACCGTCCATTTTCGGCATAAAATGATCCATGAATATTATGTCAAAAACTACGCCGTCCTTTATTTTTTCAATTGTTTCAAACCCGCTCATGGCAGTTTCAACCGACAGGCCGTAGGGGGCCAACAATCCTTTGGCGACATACAGATTGGTTTCCACATCGTCCACAACCAAAACTCTGCCATAAGGCATATACTCACGAATAATTTGCGGCACTTTTTTCATCTGCTCTATTCTGCCAACACGAAACTGTTTCAGATTTTCCGCCAATTCTTTTCCCAACACACTCGATCCGGCAACGATTCCCTGAGGCAGCCGCACAGTAAACACTGAACCTTTACCCGGCTCGCTTTCCACTGAAATCTTACCGTTCATCATTTCGACGAGATATTTTGTAATAGTCATACCCAGGCCTGTACCCATAGTTGTACGGTTGGCCTCCGTATTGAAGCGGGTATACTCATCAAACAGTTTGTCAACCTGTTCCAGAGTCATACCCTGCCCGGTATCGCTTACACGGAACACCAGCATTCCATCGGCAGCTTCCCCCTGCGGCGCTTCAAAAATAACCGACAACGAAACTTCGCCTGAATCCGTATATTTAAACGCATTGGAAAGCAGATTGTTGAGAATCTGCTTGATACGCAGTTCATCGCCAAACAGTGTTATTGGAATATTTTCATCCACCTGAAGCTTGAATTCCAGCGGCTTACTGTCGTACCGCATAATATTCAGATGAACAGTGTCGTTAATCAGGCTTGGGACATCGTAGTTGACCGGTATCAGTTCCAGTTTGCCCGCTTCTATTTTGGACAGGTCCAGTATGTCATTGATAATACCCAGCAGCAAATAACCGGAATTGTAAATTTCACCCAGAGCTTCCTGTGTATCCGCAGAAAGCGTTTCATTTTGCAGTTGAATTTCGGTAATGCCCAGAATTGCATTCATCGGTGTGCGTACTTCGTGGCTTACTTTTGCCAGAAAAGCGGATTTGGCGAGGTTGGCGGCTTCCGCATCCGCCTGCTTCTTTGTCACCAGTTTCAGATTGGTAATATCCTGTACAACTTCGATATATCCCATTGTTTTATCGTCCAGGTCCTTGAGTATTGCGACATCAACCTGATATGATGAGTCCCCTTCTGTGAAATATGTTTGTTTCAGGCCCCTTCTGGCGCAGGCGATGCCGCAGTCCGGCGTATTACAGATGTGGGCGCCCCAATTACTGCATGGTTTACCTACGGCGTCTTCAAGCGTTATCCCCAAAAACTTTTCAACTGCCACATTAATAAATGTCCATTTTGTCTCCGCGTCAGTAACGGTTATGGGCAGCGGTATCGCATTAAGAATTGAATTATACCAATGGGCCATTGTCCGGGATTTTTCATTTTCCTTGTGTATCTCGGCAAGCATTGCTTTTTGTTCACGCAAATCGCGTATATACCCCACGACAATATAACCATCTTTATATTTAACACGAATAAGCGTAATTTCACAGGGAATGGGGTCGCCGTTCAATTTTTGGTGTGCCCATTCAAAACGACAGTTACCTTCCTCATACGCTTTTTTGATAAATCCAATGACCTTCTCTTTTGATAATCCCCCGTCCGGCTGATACTTCGGTGAAAGCTGGAAAAATTTTCCGAGACATTCCTGTTTACTTGACATATCAAACAGCCTTACAATTTCCTGATTACAGTCTATAAGCTGAAAATCCCTGTTCCAGAAGGTTGCGCCAAGCGGAGTAGCATCAAACATAACCTGCGTCCGTTCATCCGCTTCGCGCAACTTGTTCATCGCAGCCTTTATTTCACGCAAATCACGCATATAGGCAGCCAGGACATATTCTTTATTATATTTAACCCGTACGAGCGTGACTTCGCAGGGTATTGATTCGCCGTTCAGTTTCCGGTGCATCCATTCAAAACGGTAATAACCTTCAGCAAAGGCTTTATCAATAAATTCAGCTGCTTTCTTGCTTGATAATTCCCCGTCCAGCTGATATTCCGGCGAGAGCTGATGAAATTTTTCGAGATATTCCTTCTTGTTTGATAATCCAAACAGATTAACCGCGCCTTCATTACAGTCAAAAAAGTCAAAATCCTTGTTATGGATATTGGCGCCCAAAGGCATGGCATCAAACATAATCCTCATGCGTTCATCTGACTTGTTCTTCTCCGAGGAAATACGCATCAGTATCACACTGAGTATTGTTGCCAGCGCCATGCCGAGTGCGGCGAGATTCCCCCCCAGGGTTTTCGTGCTTTGATAATATTTGTCTTTGGGCGTTACAATACCCATATACCAGCCGTTTTGAAGTCTTTCAATAAAAACAATGGATTCGATGCCCCGGTAGTCGGTCGCTATATTTTCGGAAACAGAACCGTTCTCTTTCAATTCATCTTCATAATTCGCGATACGGCTTTTTACCTCACGCAGCGGCAGACCCAGCATTGAAGATTCCGGATGGGCGATTATGTTCATGTTGTCACTTAACAGGAATCCATAGCCGTCCTCGGCAAACTGCGTATCAACAGCACGCTGCCTGATTCGGTTAAGCCACATATCCAGACAAACAATACCCAGTGGGCTGCCGTCTTCGCCAAAGATGCGGCGGGCGAATGTAATGGAAATGTCGTTGGAATAAATGTCTATATACGGTTGTGTAATGGCTACATCACCGGCCGCATCGGCAGCCGCTATATACCAGGGGCGGCTTGTGGGGTCATAATCTTCCGGCGGTATCCAATCATCCGACCCGGACAGGAATTTTCCGCCGTAAGCGTCAAAAAAACCGTAAAAGCCGATAACGCCGATCAGGCGTTCATTGGCGCCAGCCTGCACATAATTGTTAATATACTTTATGTATTCATGTACCCTGTCACTGTTGTTTCCGCGTAAAATAATATCCCGTATGGTTTCGGCAACGCCTCCCAACATCGTTTCCGGTTCCAGCATATCGGCTTTGATATTGGCTTCTGTATATGAGATTGCGTTTTGTACTCCTTCCCGTAAATGTTTACGCTCAGATCCGCTTATGTAGAAGTAACCGGCGATTACCATAAGTGTAAATGACAGCGCCACAAACAGCATCTGCGCATACAGCGAACTTCTTACCCAGGCTTTTGTATTTGAAAAAAAATGTTTTATCGGCATAAAGCCTCTCTTCCACCGCCTCTAACTATAAATATAACTGTTATTTCTCCGTTCGTAAAGGTCTTTTTGCGTGTAGAACAAGCCGGCTTAGTCCGCTATTTGCTCGACAGCTGCGTTTCAATGCAATTCAGGAGCACGGGCGGAGAAAACGGTTTTACAATTATGTCCGCCGCACCCAGTTCCCGGCTGCGGGCTGTGATGGAGTCATCCAGGTAGCCCGTCAGAAATATAACGGGAATATCCGCATATAAAGGCCGGGATTTCAAACGCTCTAACGCTTCAAAACCGTTCATTTCGGGCATCTCAATATCCAGCAAGATCAAATCAGGTATAATTTTTTCCAGAAAAGTAAACATTTTCGCCGCGGACGGAATTGTCATCACACGGTAATGGTCTTCCAGAGATTCTTCCACCGTCATCAGGTTAGTATCGCTGTCATCTACCGCAAAAATCGTTTTCATTATTTCACCTGTAGCTTAGCGCTTATCATGCCGCGAGTTCAGCAGGGAGTACATTACCGGGGTAACAAAAAGGGTCATAAAAGCGCTGACCAAAAGCCCCCCCACAAAGGTCTTGCCGATAGGTTGAATGGTGTCCGCGCCCGCTCCGGGGAAAAAGGCGATGGGGGACATGCCCAGGATAGTGGTCATACTGGTCATCATAATGGGGCGCAGGCGGCTGCGGCCCGCTTCAAGACAGGCTTCGCGCACTTTCATTCCCCGCGCCCGCATGGTATTGGTATAATCTACCAGTACAATGCCGTTATTCACCACAACGCCTACCAGCGCAACAATGCCAATGGCGGAAAACATCGACATGGCCTGATTGCCCAGTTTGTATATCCAGATAACGCCGACAAAGAGCAAAGGAATTGAGAAAAAGATAATGAGCGGGTCGACAAAAGATTCAAACTGGCTCGCCATAATGCCAAAGACCAGAAAAACCGCGGTACCGATAATAAGCATATAACGCCAGAAATAAGATTGAATTTCCGCCGCTTCTCCCAGATAACGGACCCTTACTCCCTCACGGGGAATAAGGTAGTGATTCACGGTATCTTCCAGACGGCGCTGCATTTCGGTAGCGGCAATTCCCGGACCAAGATCGCCGGTAATGCGGACAACCCGTTCCTGCCTTTCATGACGTATGGCGGAAGGAGCGCGGCCTTCCGCAATACGGGCCACATTGGAAAGGGAAACGCGGGAACCATTGCGGCTAATGACAGAAATGGCATCCAGATTGGGCAGGCCCCGGCGGTCTTCATCCCTGAGCTGTATCTGCACATCTATCAACCGGTCTCCGCGGCTCATGGTGGTAGCGGCGTTTCCGTCCATGGCGGTACGAATCTCCGAGGCGATGGTTGCAAGGGAAAGGCCGAAACTTGCGGCGCGGTCCCGGTCAATCTCAATTTGTAATTGAGGAGCCCCTTCATCTATATTTATCACGGGATTTTCAATTTCGGGCAAATAGCGCATAATGATATGATGTATTTCCCCGGCAGTTTCCATAATAGCGTTGTAATTGCGGGAACTTACGGCGATTTCAATTGCGGAAGTGTTTCCCATTCCCCGGCCTGCCCTAAAGCTGATTCGCGCTCCGGGAATTTGACTCGTATAGGGAGTAAGTTTACGAATAATTGAATCGGGTGTGTCAATTTGTTTGGCCGGTTCGGGAAGAATAACCTGTATCGTTCCCTGATTGGTTCCGCTGCGCCGCGCGGTCAGGATGATGTTCCGGTAACCCTTCACCTCCCGCTTGACAAGCTCTTCCAGCCGGAACAGCATTTCTTCAGTAACATCAATGGCAGTTCCCTGGGGCATAGATACATTGATATTGACATTATCATCGGTACGCATACGGACATACATATTCATCTCGATACCGCCGAATTGCATCAGGGAAAAAATCAGGATTGATAAAACAAGCATAACAATTATCAAACGGTGGGACAGGCAATAGTTCAGCGCCCCCCGGTATTTGTTTTCCAGCGCTTTGAAAAATGATTCCATTGCGTCATCTATTTTACGCAGAAAAGGATTTTTCAGCGGCTTCTGCACACGGGTATTGAGCGGCAAAATGGAACCGCAGAGGCCGGGAACCAGGGTAATGGCAACCATCAGGGAGGCGGTCAGGGAAATTACCACGGTAAAGATAAGGTCGTTGAAAAGCTGACCCATTTCCTGCAAATCGTTTTTGTAAATAATCAGCGGGATGAACACGCACAGGGTCGTTGCCGAAGAAGCGACGATGGGCCGCAGCATTTCACGGCTTCCCAAAATAGCGGCGATGGTGGCTTTAGCGCCCCGCTCGCGATAGGTGTGGACATTTTCCAGAATAACAATGGAACCGTCCATGGTCATTCCCATGCCCATGATAAGCCCGGTCATGGTCAGAAGATTTAAGGTAAAGCCAAAAATCGACATTAACATCAGGGTAAGGAGCATCGAAATGGGAATGGCAAGGCCGATAATCAGAGTGCCTTTAACGTTACGGAGGAAGAACAGCAATACCATCATCGCAAGGCCCGCACCCTGAAGGGCATTGCTGTACACCTGACTGAGAGTGGCCCTGATCATGGAAGTGTTATCTGAAAGAATTTCCAGGGTAATGCCCGGGGGAAGCGAGGCGTTAATGTCCGCGAGAGCGGCCTGCACCCGGTCCGATACCTGCACCTGATTACTGCCGCTTTCGCTGGTTACCTGAATGTATACGCCATTCTGACCGTTTATGTTTACCCGTGCGGCATTGTCATT
>JAIRRB010000128.1 GCA_031256195.1 Treponema sp. | reverse complement strand
AAGCAGCTCCGGCGGATGAAGGCGATAACCTCGACCTTGATAATATGGGCGATTTTGGCCTTCCCGATGAAGCAGCTCCGGCGGATGAAGGCGATAACCTCGACCTTGATAATATGGGCGATTTTGGCCTTCCCGATGAAGCAGCTCCGGCGGATGAAGGCGAAAACCTTGACCTTGATAATATGGGCGATTTTGGCCTTCCCGATGAAGCAGCTCCGGCGGATGAAGGCGATAACCTTGACCTTGATAATATGGGCGATTTTGGCCTTCCCGATGAAGCAGCTCCGGCGGATGAAGGCGAGGACCTCGACCTTGATAGTTTAGCTGAAATGGGCCTTGCCGATGAACCAGCCCCGGCGGACAGTAAGGATGACAGTGCCGGTATAGATGATTTTGACTTTCCTGAACTGGACAATGTTCTTAAAAAATCAGGGCAAAAAACAACTGACACAAGTCAAAAAGCTGCAAAAAAAGGCAAGAGCCGGGGCAAGGCAAAAAGGGTAAAGACTGAAGTATCACCTGACGATGTCGAAGAAATACAGCTCAGTGATGATGAATTTGAAGGTTTACAGGAAACGCTGTCCCGTTATCCCCTGAATCTGCGCATTGCCTGCGAAGAAATAATCGTCGAACAGGCCGTTAATCCCAAACAATTGTCAGAACTGATTGAACATCTTGTCTGGGGCGCAACGGCAAAAGAAACCGCCGTGCTGGCAGGCCACATACTGGGTAAAACAATCACGGTACCCAAAGGTTTTGAAAAAAGTTCCGGAGCGGCGCTGGAAGCGGAACAGGCAAGCTTTGCCTATATCTTTGTTCATAATTTCCTTCCGGTATTGCGGGTTTTTATGTTTATCGCCGTTGTAGTCGCTTCACTTTTTTATCTGGTCTACAATTTCATTTACATTCCCCTTAAAGCGGAAGAAATTTATAAAATTGGCTACGAGCGTATATCTGCCGGAGAGTATCAGCGGGCAAATCAGCGTTTTAGCGAGGCCTTTGGCATACACCGGAAAAAAGTCTGGTTCTACAAATATGCCGAGGCTTTCCGCGATGAGCGGCAGTACATATACGCCGAACAAAAATACGAGGAATTGCTTCGTTATTATCTCCGCGACAAAAAGGGAATTCTGGATTACGCCAATCTGGAAACATATTATCTGCGCAACTACGCCAAAGCGGACAGCCTTTTGAGGAATCAGCTTTTGGATTATGCCCCGAATGACCCCGACGGCCTGCTTGCGGCGGGTGATAACTGCCTGATGTGGGGCGAAGTTGATCCTTCCAAATATGAAGACGCCCGCTACTACTATGCCCGGCTGCTGGAAAAATACGGCTGGAAAGCTCCGGTGGTAGAACGGATGATGAAATACTTCATCCGAACCGACAACCTTAAAGAAACGCTGATCCTCAAAAACTGGTTTGACAATAATCCCAAGTGGGAACTTTCGGCGGAATCGATGGGAGAACTGGGCGGTTATCTTTTGGACAAACAGCTTGAAGAAGCCCGCGGCGTTCCCAATGAGTATATTGAATATATTGACGGCGTCCGCGATCTGCTGCTTAAAGCGGTATATGCCGATCCTTCGCTGCCGGAACCGCACTACCACCTTGCCCGTTATTACCGTAATCTTGGCAACACCCATGAGGAACGGGTTACCCTGCGCATTGCAGTCCGTACCTTTGACGAGGCCCATGAAGTATCAGTCCGCCGCCTCAATTATCACATTGACGCCATTCAGCGCTATGCGGATGTTTTAATCAACGACAGGGAATTTATTCCCGCCGAAGAACAGTTGATAAAGGGTATCAATCTGTATGAAGACGCCGTTGAGCGGCGGCTGATTTCCCGCTCATCCCAATACGGCAAGTTATATGCCGGTCTGGGCGACCTTGAATACTTTACCAAAACCGGCGATATGGAAGCCGCCCTGCGTTATTATCACCGCTCGGAGCAGAACGGCTGGTCGCCGCCAGAGATGAAATACCGCATGGGTTCGGCTTATTATCAGCTTGAAGACTGGAGAAACGCGCTGGAATATTTATTCGCTTCTTCTTCAAGCCTTCCCCTGAACCGCCGCATTTTGTTTGCGCTGGGGAACACCGCGCTGAAACGGGGCAATTATTTTGCCGCTCAGGGCTATTATGACCGCCTGCTTGATATACTCGAAAGCCAGCGTGTTCGTCTGCCGGTACTGCTGCCCAATGACCGTCCCGAATACCTTGAACTGGCCGAACGTTTGATGATGGCCCGCAACAATGCCGGCGTCGCCTGCGAGATGCTTGCCTCCCAAACCGGAAACCGCAGCTACCTTACCCGTGCAATCTCTTTTTACGCCGAAGCGGAACGCGCCTGGGATGCCCGTACCCGTGACCCCCGCACCATGATCCGTTCCGGCAGCACTCCCCTGCCCTACCTCAACACACGGAATGCCCTTCATCCGCAGACAGGCTATGAACCGCAGATATTTATCCGCATAGACCGGGAAGCGCTGGAAAATTCACCCTGGGAAGAACTGTCCCCGCTTTTGCGCCTGGAACACGGTAAAAGTAATTAAGGTCAGGGTTTTCTTGGCAAAATTGGGAATCGGCGTTATACTAATCACATGAAAGCAGATTTTTATTCGCTGGGAGCTGCGGAAGAAGTAACCGGTTCCAAGCACGTGCTTGAAATTGACGGAGAAAGCTATCTTATTGATTGCGGTTCTTTTCAGGGATCAAGGGCGGAAGCTGACCGGAAAAACCGTAATTTTGGCATTGAAGCTGACCGCATTGCATCAACCATTCTGACCCACGGCCACCTTGACCACTGCGGGCTTTTGCCGCTTCTGGTAAAACGGGGCTATAAAGGGAATATCTACGCAACGCCGGCAAGCAGGGACATTGCCAGTCTTATCATGATGGACTCCGCCCATATACAGGCCCATGACGCTGAATATCTGCGTAAACAGGCCCATAAAAACGGCGAGAAATTTGACTGGACGCCGCTGTACACCGAGCAGGACGCGATTATGGCTACCAGCCAAACGGTTGGAATATCGTATAACAGGCCAATGTATATTGGTGATGGAGTAACGCTGGAATTTTTTGATGCGGGGCATATTCTCGGCTCGGCGATGGCGTATATCACGGTAAAACGGGGCGGCAAAGAACTGCGGATTCTTGCAACCGGTGATTTGGGACGCAAGGGCAAGCCGATAATTCGCAATCCGGCAATTCCCGCCCTGGCCCCGGACTATATTATCCTTGAAAGCACCTACGGTGACCGCCGCCATGACAGTACCGAAGACGCTATTGAAAAACTGGCGACAATGGCGAAACGCGCTGTTGAAAACAGGGGAAGAATAATTATTCCCTCATTTGCCATTGAGCGCACCCAGGAACTGGTTTACTATTTTCACCTGCTGGTTGACGACGGGGTTATTCCGGAAGTTCCCATTTATGTTGATTCTCCAATGGCAACTAACGCAACAACGATTTTTCAGGTACACCCCGAATGTTACAGCGAAGAAATAAAGAAGGCTTTTATTCAGCACCACAAGAATCCTTTTGGCTTTAACAGCCTGCACTTTACTTCCAGTGTTGATGAATCCAAGGCTCTGAACGAACATAAAGGCCCCCTTATTATCATTTCAGCCGACGGGATGTGTGAAGCGGGCCGTATTCAGCATCATTTGATTCACAGCATACAGGACCCCAATACTACGATTATGACCGTTGGCTACATGGCGGAAAATACCCTGGGCCGCCGCATCCGCAACCGTGAGCATGAGGTAAAAATTCACGGAATGACATTCAAACTGAAGGCCCATGTCGAGGAAATAAACGCTTTCAGCGCCCATGCCGATTATGTCGAAGCGGTAGAATGGCTCAATGCGCTGGACACATCGCGCCTAAAAGGGATTTTTATGGTACACGGCGAACGGAAGGCTCAGGCGGCGTTCAAAAAGTATCTTGCGGAACATGGCTATGCCAAAACGCAGATAGTCCAGTATGGCAAGACCTACGAACTGGAATGAGGAACCCCGCCGCTTTGGGTTAATATGAAAAAGATTCTTATTATTGTAATGGTTTTGCGCTGCATGAATCTTTACGGACAAACAGATAATGCGGATGATACAGAATATATTGCCGCCACCCCCATACAATTCAAAATGGCTTTTCACAATTTTGGATATAATACACTGCGTTCCATTACCCATAATTATGGATTGAATTTTATCAGCGCCGGACTGGTAACTCCCTGTTCCATAGAAAGCGGATTCGATTTATATTGGAGAAATATTTCATATAATAATTCATCTTTATCAAGCGCCGGGCTTCTTTTTTTATACACCGGTTTTGCCATTCCTGTAATCGCACCATTGGTTCTTTATGCGGCCGGAAAAAATAAGTACAATGAAAAATTGCAAATTACCGCATTGGCCCTGACACAATCATTATTTATAACTCTCATGTTACAAACCCCCATGAAGATGATAACCGGAAGATCAGGACCCGGCATTATCAATAATCCCGCACATACAAGAGGATTACCGACAGACAATTACAGCAAAACATTTAATTGGTTCAGTTTTGATTTTATTAACGGATGGCCGAGCGGACATACCGCAAATGCATTCAGCGCCGCCGCAACAATAGCGGAAATATACAAAGATAATTTATGGCTAAAAATAGGCGTATATTCGTACGCTGCATTGACCGGACTGGGAGTTTCAGTAAATGTACATTGGGCATCTGATGTACTTGCCGGCGCATTAATAGGATACGCAATTGGCAAAACGGTAGGAAAAAGTTTTAATCAACTATTGGATAATACGGCAAATAAAGATAATGTATCACTTTATTTTACGCCAAATACAATGGGTGTTATTATATATCTGTAAATTAACGTATCTTACAGGCGATACGTTAGTCGCTATTCTATATTAACTTCCGTTCCGCCGCGATGTGGATAAGGTCGGCCAGATTTTCGGTGCCCAGTTTGGAGTAGATTTTGTTAATCACCATTTTTACGGTATTAACCGGAAGGCCGCGATTAGCGGCGATTTCCGCGCGCGAAAGACCGTGGGATAGATCAAGAAGGACTTCGGCCTCCCGCGGAGAAATGACAATATTGTCCTTTATGCCCCTTGCCTGCATATATTCTGCGATGAGGTGATCGCGGTATTTGGCATAAGTAGCGGATTTACGGTTAATATTTTTCAGCCATGATTCAGGAATACCGCCGCCTGATTCTTTGAGCGCGGCAGAAGTCAGGATGCGCATATCTTTACCCATCTCAATAAAGGGCATGACGATTTCGTTGGGCGATGCTGCTTTGTACGCTTCCTCAAGCGCCGTAAAGGCTTCGCCGGTATTCTTCATTTTATAATGAATACAGGCCTCGATTGCCAGCATTTCAATCCGCCCAAACAAAAACGATTCCCGCTTCTTCATTTCTTCGATGTATGACCGTAAAGGAGCATAATTCCCTGTGGCATAACAGTAGCGGGCTTTTATTTG
>JAIRRB010000033.1 GCA_031256195.1 Treponema sp. | reverse complement strand
CGGCGGATTCATCGCAGCGGTAATGAACCGCCCTGCCCCCGGAAAGGGTAATGGCGGCAGTCCAGAGGGGATAATCCGGCATGGGAACCAATACCTCATCGCCTGAGTTCAACAGGCCCTGCATCGACATGACGATTAACTCACTGACCCCGTTGCCGATATAAATGTCGTCAATACCGACATCCATCACGCCCTTGGTCTGGAAATCGTGCATCACCGCCTTGCGGGCGGCAAAAAGCCCCTTTGAATCGCCGTAGGCCTGGGCATTGGGAAGATTGACAATTATGTCATGGACAATCTCGTCCGGCGTGTTGAGCCCGAATGCGGCAGGGCTGCCGATATTAAGTTTGATAACCCTGAAACCGTCGTCCTCAAGCCGTTTTGCCTCTTTGAGTACCGGTCCGCGTATATCATAGCATACATTATCCAGTTTTGATGATTTTTCAACATTTTTCATGTCAATTACGCTCCCACACCCATGCGCCGGCCCTGTCCACATAATTTCTGATGACAGCCCCATGTATTTCAGCTTTAAGTTTTTTCGCTTTTTTTGTCCATTTTTCGGCGGTTTTTAAGGCTTTCCGCACCCTGCTTTTGCCCTCTTCGGCGCGAACGCGCCATTCAGCGGGAGCTGACGGGCTTTTTCCCGCCAGTTCCGTGAGTAAAAAGGCCGCAAGAGCGGTAACCAGCATATCGCGCGCGCCGGACGCAAGTTCTTCCATGACTGTTCCCGCCAATTCAGCGGCTCCGGTAAGGATCAGGGAAAACCCGTAATACCAGCAAAGCCAATCAACAACCCCGCCCTGAAGGGACGAGGCATGGTGTTGCGGCTTCACCTTTTCCAGCCTTTCCTGAAAAAATGACACCGCGGCGGCGGTATTGCCGCCCAGAAGGTAAGCTGCCCCCAGAATCAGGGCATTATCCTCTACCATGGCCGGTTTCACGGCGGCAAGCCGTTGTTTAAGGTTTATTGCGCCGTCAAAATTCCTCGCCGCGAGGCAGGACTGGGCCAGCAATTTTACATAACGGGGAGTATACCGTTCTTCCTCGTAGACCTTTTTCTCCAAATAAGCGGACAAGGCCGGCCAATTCTCCGTTTCCAGCAGGCCAAGCAGTTTCCGGTTCAGCATATACACCGTATTTATGCTGAGAAGCGACAAGACCATGACAATTCCCACCAGCCAGAGCATGTGCGTCAATTCCGCTATTTGACCCTTTCCCGAAATAACCCAAAAAACGGCAATAAACAGAAAAAAAACGATAAATATATTAAAAATCATTATTCGCATTTGCAATTTGGGTAGAAACTCCTCTAAAATATAAGTAAGATAAGATTGTCCCACAACTCGGTTAGTTTTGTGACAGCCTCAAATAATAGAGTAAAGAAGAGGAGAGAGTCAATAATGAATAATTTTCCGCTTAAGGATATGCCCACATCCGGTTATTTTACCAAGGCGCTGTATCTTGATCCGCAGTTTATTGTTACCGCGCCTGAAATGCCGATTACCGGCGATCTGTTAAGGACTATTCATGAATGGGGCTTTACTGAACTGTTCAGCGACGGAGAACCCTGCGAAAATTATACCGTCGAGACGGAAGAGAAGACCGGCAAGGAAACGGCAAAAAGCGATCCCTCCACCATAGGCGATCTGGACAAAATACAGCAGGCGGACGCTTTCTACATTTCATTTCAGAAATACGTTAAAACCCTTTTTGCTTTTTTGCCCATCAAAAATGAACTGGACTTTAACCCCGTGGCGGAGAAAATCAAGACCGTCTGTGATTATGTACGGGATAACCGCCGTTTTCTGATGCGGACACAATCGCTCACCAACCCGGCACAGGAAGAAAATCAACTGGTAACCCATACCACCCGTTCCACCATCATCGCCCTCATCATCGGTACAAACCTGAAACTGCAGCCATACCGTCTTATAGAACTGGGCGTCGCCGCGCTTTTCCACGAAGCCGGAATGATTAAACTACCCCAGGAGAACTATACGAGTAAACGGGTACTGTCCGAACAGGAGCGGAAACTTTTATACGCCCACCCGATTTTGGGCTTCAACCTGTTGAAGTCCTTTGACTTCCCTCTGGTCATTTGCCTGGGGGCGCTTGAGCACCATGAACGGGAAAACGGAACCGGGTATCCCCAGCGAAAAACCGGCGATAAAATCAGCCTGTACGCCAAAATTATCGCGGTCGCCTGTTCCTACGAGGCTATTTTATCCAGCCGCTCCTACAAGGATGCCAAGGACGGCCACACGGGGATACTGGAACTGCTGAAAAATGAGGGGAAACAATACGACGATACCATTGTCCGGGCGCTGGTATACTCGGTGTCGCTGTATCCCATAGGCCTGTATGTATTGTTATCCAACGGAAAAAAAGGACAGGTGGTTGATGTGAATCCGGAAAATCCGCGTTTCCCCATTGTAGAAATATTCGGAGAACTTATGCCCAACGGAAAAAATAAAGCCGTACAGACTTCAGCTGACGACTGTTCCATAGTCCGCCCCCTTACTCCGGCGGAGATTTAGGTTTAGTTACCGGCCAATGATTATATTGATTGCCGTCCTAATTCTGGCAAGCGGATTTTTTTCCCTGTTTGAACACGCGCTGAAAGCCGTCGGCAAGGCCCGTTTGCACAAAGAAGCCGACAATACCGGAAAACAGAGCGCCCGGCGTGTTCTGAAAGCGGCGGAAGATTCAGGGCGGTACTTTATGGCGGCCCGGTTTTGGCGCATTAGCCTGCGAACTTTTGCCGCGGTAATCGCCGGGATACGGATAAACCACTGGATGCTTATTCAACCCGCCGCGATACCGGTCTTCCTGTCCGCCGCCGCCGGTACGACCGTATTGATTCTGGCTATCCTGCTGCTGGAAAGTCTTATACCCCGCATTGCCCGCCGCGCCGCGGAAGGCATAGCCGCGGCGGCTCTCCCCCTGGTTGAAGTTTTTGCCCTGCCCCTGCGGCCTTTTTATCTGCTGATGCGCAGCGCCGGCCAGCAACTGCGGAGAATATTTCCCGCGGAGGCGGAAACGCCGGCCATGACCGAAGATGACCTGCGTCTTGCCCTTATGGAAGGGGAAAAATCGGGCATTGTTGAAAGCAAGGAACGGACAATGGTGGAAGGGGTATTTTATCTGGGAGACCGGCCCCTTGGTACATTTATGACCCATCGTTCCGAAATGCAATGGCTCGACATACATGCCCCGTTAGCGGAAATCCGCGCAAAGGCCCTGGAATACCGGCATCAACGCTGTTTTCCCGTAACCGACGGAACCCTTGACGCCATTGTCGGCGCAGCCTATCCGGAAGATATAATTCTTGACGGAGCCTGTGGCCCGCCTGCCGGACTGCGGGCCATTATGAAGAAAGCCCTGTTTGCCCCGGAAACCATGCCGGCCCTGAAAGCGTTTGAATCATTCAGGCGGGGCAAGGCGGATTTTTTGTTTGTGATGGACGAGTACGGCGGTTTTGCCGGCATGGTCAGCGTACATGACCTGATGGAAGAAATTGTCGGTGAACTGGCCGCCCCTGTCCGTGCGGAAGAACAGGCTGTCGAGCAGGCGGACGGTTCATGGCTGGCAGGCGGCGGCCTGAATATTGATGAAGCGGCGGCGCTCTTTTCCCTGCCCGGCCTTTCCGCCGCCATGGATTCTTCCGGCGGCGTCCACGGCGGCGCTCATAGCGGCTACCATACCCTTGCGGGATTCGTTCTTTCACTTGCCGGAGAACTTCCCCGCAGCGGCGACAGTTTCGTATATCAGGGCTGCCGCTTCACGGTGGTGGAAATGGACGGCAACCGCATCGAAAAAATTGCCGTCAGAAAAGAAGAGCGGGAAACTGCGGATTAATCTTCAAGACCCCGCGTTGGCGCGGACGCAGCTTGAGAAAATTCCATATTGAGCACAGGTCAAACCCGCCGCTCTTTTTTGCCCAGATATACATCCAGGTCTTCCATCAAGTGGGAGAATTCTTCAAGCTTGGGCTGCAAATGCCGGTAATTGGATTGGGGGGTTCGCAGCGCGGCTTTTCTATTGAGAGTTCGTGAATTTTTTTCAATTTTTATCAGGTGTTTTTCAAGCCAGTCCAGAAAATCCGCATCTTCCTTGCTTTCCGGTTTATCAAATCCTTCAAAATCGTATTTAACCACCTCATCGCTGCGAATCTCTCCCTTAAAAGTACGGTACAAATTTAATTTTATCCCTTTTTTCATGTAGGCAAAACGGCCTTCTTTCTCGAAACGGCGTATACTCACCATGATATACGCCGAGCTTAAATAACGCAGTGCGCTGAATATCGACGCCCGCTTTACAAAATCATTGTCTTCGGCAACGTAAATCGTTTCGTCAAAACCGCCGATACGCAGAAACAGGCGTTTGGTAACAAAAATACAAAAACCAAAAGCTTTGGGGTCTATTCTCAGATTGAGCAGCACCGCCAGGTTAATCATGCGATGCAGCACCCGGTCCAGACGGTAATCAGAAAGCGGCCGTATCTCGCAGGTAGACAAATCAAAATAACGGTCCTGCATTTCGTCATACACATTGCGGATAAAGCCCTGCGGTAAAACCACATCCGCGTCAAGGAAAAAAAAGTAATCCCCCTGCGCGGCAGCGGCTCCGGCATTCCGCCCCGCCGCAGGCAAACCTCCGTCCACTATACGGCAGCCGTATTCAGCCGCCACTTCCCGGGTGCTGTCCGTTGAATGGGCATCGGCGACAATGACTTCGTAATCTTCAAAATCCTGTATCTTAATGCTGTCCAAAAGCCGGGGAAGCATTATCTCTTCATTAAGGGCAGGAATAATTATGCTTACTTTCATTGGTGTAATGAATATACGCCATCTATCGCCCAAAGTAAAGTAGCTGTAATGCTACAGCAAACTGACCGGGTCAACGTCAATTTCCAGATACACCCGGTTGTCGCGGCCCTGCTCGTAACGTTCCAGGATAATGCGCGCCGCGGCGTGCAGCGTACCCATTGAGCGGCCCCGCAGGATAAGCTGGCGGCGGTGGTTCCCGTTAATAATACCGATGGGACATTCCGCCGGCCCCAGCATATCGGCATCCGGCGGTATGAGTGAGGTACTACCAGTAGCGGCGCCACCAGAGGTGGCGATACCGGCCAACCGTTTTATCGCGGCATCGGCGCGGGCAGCGTCCTTACTGCGGATACTCATGCGGATAAGGCGGGTAAAGGGAGGAAATTGCAGCGCCTTTCGCTGAGCCAGTTCCGCATTGAAAAAACCTTCGATATCAACGGCGCAGGAACGGGTAATTACCGGGTCTTCCATACGCAAAGTTTGCACGATAACCTTACCGTCAGGAAAATAACGCCCCGCCCGGCCCGCTACCTGCACAATCAGTGAAAAAGTCCGCTCGGCGGCGCGAAAGTCCGGCAAGTGGAGGCCGGTGTCGGCGAGAATTACCCCTACCAGGCGGACGCCAGGAAAGTTCAGTCCCTTGGCGACCATTTGGGTTCCCAGCAATACGTCTACCATACCGGCCCTGAACATTGCCAGGGTTTCTTCAAGCTGCCCCTTTTTGCCAACCGCGTCCGCATCGGCGCGGCGTACCCGCAAATCGGGAAAAGTCCGCCGCACTTCTTCTTCAATCATTTCCGTGCCGAAGCCCCTATAACCCGCCTCAAGGGAACCGCAGCGGGGACAGGCCGCAGGCGGCGGCTCAGAATAGCCGCAGTAGTGGCAGAGCGCCTTGCCCCTGCTTTTGTGCCATGTAAGCGACACCGAACAGCGGCGGCAGGTTTGCTCATAACCGCAGGAAGGGCAATGGTAAAAGTGGGCAAAGCCCCGGCGGTTCAAAAACAGTATGGTCTGCCGCTTCATCCGCGCCGTTAGGCGAATTTCTTCTTTAAGTTCGGCGGTCAGGCAGCCTTCGGCATGTTCCAGACTCACCGGCTTGATGTCCGGCAGACTCCCGCCGGCAAGGCGCAGCGAAAGGTTCAGCCTTTTAATTGTTCCCTCCGCCATAAGTTTCCATGCTTCCGCGGACGGAGTCGCCGAACCCATCACCAGTTTTGCCCCTTCCGCCGAGCATCGCCGGATTGCCGTCTGCCGCGCGTGGTAGCGGGGAGTATTGCCCGATTTATATGAACCGTCATGTTCCTCGTCAATAATAATCATCCCCAGATTCCGTACCGGCGCAAACACCGCGCTGCGGGGCCCCACCACAATCGGCGCCTGCCCCCGCCGTATCCGCGACCATTCGGCAAGCCGCGCGCCGGGACTCATTCCCGAATGGAGCATCGCCGCCTGCCGGCCAAACCGTTTGCCGATTAACTCCGCCATCTGGTGCGTCAGCGCTATTTCCGGCACAAGGTAAATAACCGATTTGCCGTCCTGCAGCAGGGTTTCGGCGGCGCGGAGAAATACTTCGGTTTTGCCGGAACCGGTGATTCCGTACAGATAAAACAGGGGAGGCGTCGCGGGACTGTCCCTCAAAATAACATCTAACGCTGTCTGCTGTTCGGCGGAAAGCCGCAGCGCCTCAGCGGCAATATCATCGCTACCGCCGAAAAATGAATCAAAGGAAACCATGCGCCGCCCTGACGGTATCATCGCCGCAATGGCCTGACCGATGCCGCAGAGGTAGTAGGCGGCAAGCCAGCGGGCAAGGTCTATGTCCTGTTCATCAAAGAGCGGCTCGGCGTCTACCACGCGGCGGATTGACTTTATTGCGGACTCGCTTAAATCCGCAGGCGGGGCGTCGCGTTCGGCAATGATGTAGCCCAGACTGTCCCGTCCCCTGTTGCCGAAAGGAACCATCGCCCGTTTGCCGACAGCGGCCTCGCCTTTTTCATCGGCGCGGTAACTAAAAGCCTGATGCGCGGGAATGTCAAAAACCAAATCGAACCATTTGTTGCCTTCCACTTTGCTATTTCCCACTTTCTCCGTAGCACGAATGGAGATGTCCAATAAGTAAGAAGATCACCACGGAGTACACGGAGGACTGCTGTCCTATCGGACAGCTTGGAGTTTTTAATACGAAAATCCTCTTTTCCTCCGTTATACTCCGAGCTATCCCGTAAGGGATAGCCGTACTCCGTGGTAAAAATTCTTTCAGGATACCTCCCAACTCTGTGGTTAAATTAGCGCACATGGTTCTCACTTCCCTCTATAGCGCTGCGCAGCAGTTTAAGGTCTTCCCAGGCGGGGCGCTTTAAGTCTTCATTGCGCAGCAGGGCGCTGGGGTGGTAGGTGGCAAGGAAAGGTATGACCGTGTCACCGGCCTGAAAGTCGATACAATTTCCCCGCAGTTTTCCGATTGGTTCCGCGGTATTGAGCAGGGTGTGCGCGGCGATTCTGCCCGCGCAGAGGATAAAGCGGGGTTTCAGAATCCGTATCTGCCTTTCCAAAAAGGATGCGCAGGCGGCGGTTTCATCCGGCTGGGGGTCGCGGTTTGCCGGAGGGCGGCACTTGATTACATTGGCGATAAAGCAGTTGCTTTCCCGCGATAAATTTATCGAGGCAAGCATCCTGTCGAGAAGCTGCCCCGCCCTGCCCACAAAGGGCCTGCCTGACGAGTCTTCATCAGCCCCCGGCCCTTCGCCGATGACCATTACCAGCGGATTTGACACCCCTTCCCCGGGAACGGCGTTTTTTCTGCCGGTGGCCAATTTACACGCGCTACAGGAACGTACCGCGGCGGCGATTTTTTCCAGGCTGTCGGAAGCCGTATCCGCCGCCGTTACACTGTCGACCGCTTCGCTGCCAGTCACTTCGCCGCCGCTTTCGGCATCATCGGAAAAATGATATTCCCCCTGCCCGCTGCGGTAACCGCTTCCGGTCAGGGCGGCGGCGGCATCGAGAAATACGGCAAGGCTTGTTTTTTCATCGGCGGTCATAGTGGACATTGTACTAAATGTGGGAAGACCGGCGCAAGTTAAGCGGCGGCATCCAAGCAAGAATTTAACCACGGAGGTCACGGAGTTTTGATACGGAAATCTTTTCTTTATCCTCCGTGGTAAAAATTTATGCAAAAATGCTGTTCTGTTATTGAGGGATAGGCAGTTAACCAAGACAGGCTTGTAACCCTTCAAACACCGGGCCCAGTTCATCAAAATGCATTGCCGCCTGCCGGTCCAGCGGGGTGGGCATATTGTTAACGATAATCACTTCTCCGCCGGAACGCAGGGTATATTCGGGGAGGGACGCGGCGGGATAAACGGTCAGGCTGGTTCCCAGCACCAGCATCAAATCGGCTTGTTGGGATTCGGCGGCCGCTTCCTTCAGCGCGTCCGCCGGCAGGCTCTCGCCAAAAAAGGTAATCGCCGGTTTGAGCGTTCTGCCGCAGCGGGGGCATTGGGGCATCCCGCCCGAACGGACAATGGCGGCGGCTTCTGCAAAATCCATTCTAATTCCCGCGCAGCGCAGGCAGTAGTGCAGTTTCGGCGAACCGTGAACTTCTATGACGTTTTTACTTCCCCCCTTTTGGTGCAGCAAATCAATATTCTGGGTTATCACCGCTTTAAGGAATCCCCGCTTTTCCATTTCTCCCAAAACGGTATGCACCACGGAAGGCTCTTTCTCATCAATATTGTAAATAAACGATTCCGCCCTGCGGTAATAAAACGAAGGGTCCTGCTCAAAATAATCAATATCAAAAATTTTATGCGCATCCATTGGCCCTGCCGAATCATTATACAGGCCGTTCTTTCCCCGAAAATCGCGGATGCCTGAAAGCGTACTCACCCCCGCTCCGGTAAGGGCGACCAGGTGCCGCGCTTCCCCTATCCGCCTGAACAATTCCCGGGAAGGGTTAGCGTCATCACTCATGGTCATTGATGTATGCATTATGGATATTCATATACCATAAAGAGGGTGAATGTCCAGTTCCGCTCCATACTGCCCGCTCTCTTGCAATTTACCGCCCCGCAAAATATACTGAATTACCATGAACAAAATCATCCTCAAAGCCGAGGACCTGGACGGATATTTAACAGCGGCGGACAAGGATTGTCTGGGACGGATGGACAGCCTGTATCAACAGGTAATAAAGTCCTATGCCCGCCTTGATTCCGGAATGCAGGCGGAACGGCGCGGCGGCGAAGACAGCCTTATTCTGTTGTACGATGAAATGGGAAAAATGATGAAAGAGATGTGCGGTCAGGCGCCGAATATCCATGTATACCCTTTCCTCAGCCCCCATGAAAGCCACCCTGAAGCGTCACGGCTCATTGCCAAATTGCGGGATGTACGGACGGAGAAACATGAATTTATCTACTACATTCAACGGGCCTATGAAATTTTGTTCAAACTTGCCTGGGGGGGCAGTACCGGTTCAAACAAAAATTACCTGATTGTAAAAACCCCGGTTACCAGTCCGGTGCAAAATTACGGGGTACACCGAATCACCAATATTGATGACCAAATCGAAAACACGGTGATGTGCGTCATGCTGAGGGGGGCTTTGCTGCCTTCGATGATTATGAGCAAGGAAATTCAGGAATATTCTTCCCACGGCTATGTAACTCCCTTTGCCCTGTTCAGAATACAGCGGGACGATACCAAAAAAGAAACCGATATGGAGTATATTCTGGATTTGGACCGCTCATATTTCAGCCTGAAAGCGCTGGACGGCAAAGACCTGATTTTTGCCGATCCCATGAACGCCACCGGCGGGAGTCTGGTGACGGTGGTAAAGTACCTTCTGGATGCGGGGGTAAGGCCAAAATCAATACGGTTCTTTAATGCCATTGCCGCCATAAAAGGGGCGTTGCGGGTTGTCCGCGCCCTTGAACGCTGTGAGGTGTATACCCTCTGGATGGACCCCGTTCTGAACGATCAGGCGTATATCATGCCGGGTCTGGGCGATGCGGGGGATCGCATCAACGGCAGGGATGGGGCATCTCATCCCCGAAACATCATTCAGCTTATCGCTGATTACGGTGACAACATTGCGCAGTTGTACCGTTCCCAGCTTCGGGAAATCGAAGATACGGTGCTGAGTACCAGAGAATGAAAACACACCGGGCGTTTGTGCTGATAGTGGCGGCGGTTTTGGCGCTCAACTGCTGCCTGAGCGCGGGGGCGGTTTCGGCGGAAGAATATTTTGCCATCGGCATGGCGTATTACGACATGGGAAAATTCGCCGAAGCGGAAAAATGGCTGAACCGGGCAAAAGCGAAAGATAAAACCATGAGCGCGTCCGAGTACAATCTGGGGCGCATTGCCTTTGAAACCGGCCGTTATGAAGATGCGTTGAAATATTTTAGTTCTATTCTGAAGTATGATTCCAACAATGTGCTGGCGCTCAAGGCCGCCGCGTACACGCATATACGAATTGGAGACATTGAAAAAGCCGCGGCTTTATACGACAGAGTTCTGGCTCTGGTTCCCGAAAGCGCCGATGACGGTTACAACTACGCCCTGGTATTATTCGCCATGAAAAAATATGACGAAGCGGAACAGGTTTTAAAAAATCATGAAATCGCCCTTTTGGACAATGATGATGTTCTGCTGCTCTATGCCCGTTCCCAAAAGGAGCAGGGCAAGCCCGAAGCCATAGACTCCTACGACAAATGGCTTGCAAACAATGCCAACGCGCAAGTACGTTACGAATATGCCCAACTGCTTGAAAGCCATGAACTGTACGCCCGCGCGCTGGAAGAATACCGTACCGCTGTCAGCGGCCTTGCCGCCGGCAGCGTTGATCCTTCAAAACCGGATATCCGTTTTGCCATCGCCCGCCTGCTCCTTATCGCCGACTCCGGCAGCAATGACGGGATAACGGAATTAAAGGGAGCAGTGGATGACGGATTTTCCGATTCTGAAAAAGTCAGCGGACTTCTTGCCGAAGAACGCATAAAGGCCGCCCATAAAGAAGAGATACGGACGATTATCACTGAAATGAAACGCGCCGCTGATGCCGCCGAGGCTGCCGCTGAAGCGGCAAAAGCGGCAGAGGCTGCCGAAACCGCTGATAATCCTGAACCGGACGAAGAAAACGGGGAAGCGGCCCCATGATTGTTTCGATGATACAATTGATACTTGAAATACCCGATGTCGGCAGCATCAAGGAAAAACGGCGCATCGTCCGCTCGGTCAAGGACAAGCTGCAGCGGCGTTTTCATTTGAGCGCCGCCGAAATTGATTTGCAGGATTCTCTTGCCTTTGCCCAGATAGGGGGGGCGCTGGTTTCCAATTCAAAAGTTTTCGGCGAATCCGTGCTGCACAAGGCGTTTGCCATGATAGAAAACGAAGTTCCGGTCCGCATTCAGGACATAAGCATCCACTCGGAGGAATTTTAATGAAAAAGATTGTACTGTTTTGTTTCCTGTGTTTTACCGCCCTGGCGCTGATGAATTCCTGCCTGGGCGTTGCGGCGGACATCAGCATACGTTCCGATGGTTCCGGAAAAATCGCCCTTGAGTACCGCGTCTCGCAGATGCTGGAATCTCTGGGCAGGCTGGACGGCAACGAAAACTGGCCGGCAATCCCCGTAGGCAGGGCGGATTTCCAGCGCAGCCTGGCGCGGATTCCCGGCCTGCGTCTGTCGTCATTTTCCGCGAAAGATGTTCCCCATTCGTCAGGCGGCAGGGACCTGCTGACCAAAGCCGTACTGGAATTCAATAACACCGCCGCCCTGCTGGCTTTTCTGGACAGCGCCGGCAGCCACGCATCGCTGGTTCAGGAAAACAAAAGTTCGCAGGCATCCAATGTACTGCGCCTTGTTCTGCTGGACCCCTCAGACGGCCTTGTCAATGCCGACCTCCGTTCCCTGCTGCGGGAAGTTTCCGCCGGTTATGAATTCAGCATCAGTGTCAGCGTGCCCAAAAACGCCGTTCTCTCGGTGACCCCGTCATCCCTTCCGGCGGCGCGAATGGTGTCCCGTGGAAAAAAAGTTTCGTTTGCCCTTGACATGGGAGAACTGCTTGAGCTTAACGAAGGACTGACTCTGGAAATCACCTGGTAAAGCGATTGCTCAACGACACTACGAAAAAACGATGCTTGCATTGAGCACCTTTTTCATGCTATATTTACTCCATGACTGTTACACAAACGGTAGTCATACCTGCCAGCCACAGGCTGGTTATTGACGTTCCCCGCGAAGTGCCGGAAGGGAGGTCTGTTATTTCCTTTAAGCCCGCGACTGAAGCGGACTTTGAGGAATGTCCCATCTGCGCCGCTCACCGCGACCCTGAAACCGGGGAATTGCGCTTTAAGCCTGAAATTATGGCTGGTATGCAGGAAGTCGAAGATATGCTTTCCGGGAAAATACCGGTTAAATGGCATACCTCTATTGACGATCTGGACAAAATGCTGGGATTGTAACCCATGCTTGGTTATAAACTTACCGGATCGTTTAACAAAGACCTCAAGCTGATGGAAAAACGCCGTAAAGATATAGGCAAGCTACGGGAAGTAATGAGGCTGCTTATTAACGAACAACCTTTGCTTCCCCGTCATGAAAATCATCCCCTGCACGGAGATTACAAAGGCTGGTTGGAATGTCATGTTGAACCGGACTGGCTGCTTATCTACCGCATTGACAAAGAGAAACAAAAAGTAGTTTTTTACCATACCGGGGCGCATTCTGATCTGTTCTGACATTTTCCCGCTTCCGCCTGAATTTATGTTCCAATTAACTGATGACGAATGGGCAAATCTAAGGTCGCAATTTGCGACCTTTAATAATGATACCAGAAAATACAAGCCTTATGCCTTTACTGAACATGGT
>JAIRRB010000247.1 GCA_031256195.1 Treponema sp. | reverse complement strand
AAACCCTTGACCGGCAAAGTATGGTGCTGCGTCTCACAAAAGCGGTAGACGACATCGGGGAGGTATCCTGAGTCTATTCCCATGATTTGAACAATAAGCGGAACGCCGGCGGTGCGGGTGAAATTCAATCCACCTTCCAGTTCCCATTGCCGCAGTTTCTCCCAGGCCCCGGAGTACGGATCGTCTGTCGGCCCCTCGATGCGCTTGTAAAGAATTGAATAGCTTATCCGTCCGGGGCAAACGCCCATGATTTCAAGTTCCAGGCGCGGCGGGTTATCCGGGTCTTTATCGCTTCCCTTTTGAACGTCCACGGCGGCGGTGAGGAATACTACGTCTTTCGGCACTTCCCCGCTCTTGTATTCCCCGCGCAGCTCAATTACCCTGTCCACCTTCGGGCGCTGCCCGGTATCCTTGAAAGGCTGGCCCATATAAATGTTGACGTAATAGCGCATGGCGTCCGGGCCTTCGGCCTGGGCTTTTATTTTTGCTTCGTAAACAGCCCTGAAAGTCATCATGCCTATGGGGGAGTACAGGCTGTTTATGCTGTACGAACGGCTGTACTGATCGTCTATCTTTTTTGTAGGCTCCCAGTGAGCCGGTTCCAGTTTCTTGCGCGGCTCCCTCCGGCAATACGGGCGGTCTGAATAAAATAACGTTTTGTCTTTGTTATGAAAAATATCCCCGCAATATTCACACTGGTAATATACGTCTATTATCCGCCCCGCCTTGGTATCCGCTTTTAATCCGTAGTCCGCCTGGTCTGAGTCTTTAAGCTCGATATGCCGCCCGCATACGGGGCAGGGTATGAGGAATTTGCGCTCGTCATAGGCGCTGTATAATTTAAAAATCGCGGACACCTCGAATGTTGTCGGGCTTGAAAACGCGCAGAATTTTTTTCTCGGGCCCCACGCGAGGGAATGGCCCTGAAGTATGGAAATAAAACTGCCCTCGCCGCTGCTCGTCATTTCAGGCAGCCCGTCCACTTCGTCAAGAATAATGACACGCGCGTTTTTCTGCCGCCTGGCGTCCGTGCTTCCTGATGAAATTATATCAAGTTTCCCGCCTATAAATTCGATGCGCTTTGCCGTTACCGAGTTTCTTTTGTTACGCGCGTTTGAGAACGGCGCAATAAGCCTGTCCTGCAATCCGCATGATTCAATAACGTGCATGATGTTTTCTGTCGCTCACTGCTTTGCAAGAGCCTCGGTCGCGGTCGCGTATAAAATCGTTGTGGGCCACGCCCCCATCCAGAACCCTACGGCCCCTTCCACGGCTGTTGTCATGCCTACCTTGCGGCTTTTTAGGCAAATTGTATTTATTATCGGGCTATAAGGGTTCAGGTTTTCAACAATTTCTTTCTGAAAAGGGCTCCTGTTAAAATGGTAGCGACCGGGGAATGGAGAATCATTTGGCAGTATGCGGCGGCTTTCTATCCAGTCAACCACCGATGAGGGAGGCGGCTCCGTGGTCATCAGCTCATACTGGGATAGAATAAAACGTGCGTCATTCACGGTATCGCTGTCTCCCGACAGTGCGCGTAACGGTTAACCCGTCTTCAGGCGCTTGCCTTTGACGGCTGCTTTTGGGTTTATCTCCGGAATGCTGTCCTGTATTTCTTCAATATCGAATTGGCGCATGAATTTATTTATGGCGGCTTTGATTGCGCCTAATGCAGAGTATGTTTCCTTGTCAATCAGCCGCTGCATTTTCAATGCCTTGTCCGCTTCCCCGGTATCGGCAATGGCGGCCAGGGTGTCGCTCAGGGAAGGGCCGGAGGATAAACTGTTCCTTAAACAAACCTACCGCCATATTTTCGTTTATTCTTACGTCATAAAGGTACTTCTTGCTTTGTGCTTTTTTTTGAGCGCGGCCTTCGGCTGCCGTAACCAGATCCTGGATTACATTAAAAGCCAGCACCTGGGCTAAAAAATCCTGCCGGACATAAATACTCGCTTTCCCCGTTACGCTTTCAAATTTCATTTTGTTTTTCAGCGTGTGGTATTTTTGCTCTATAGCCCACCGCTTGCGGTACAATTCTTGTATGTCTTCCGCCGTCCCTTCCGCCAGGTTGGTTATCCATGCCGCAGGCTCGCCGTTGTCTAATACCGCCCGTATTACCCGCACCCGGGCCGCACCCCTTTGTTTTAACTCTTGGTACCGTTCCTCTTCCCTCTGCCTCAGCGCCCTCAGGCGCGCTTTCGTATAGGCCAGTTCAACTTCCTCATCGTCCTCCCCCATCCGCCCTATTTCCGCTTTATAACTCCCCTTTTGCACCCGTACCAGATACTTTATGCCCGCCCTTTCCAGTACGTCAAGAAATTCCAGCGACGCGTAAAACCGGTCAAAGACCATCACTACCGGTTTTTCCCCGGTTACCTCCTTCAGCCTGCCTATGTGGGCTTTCGCTTCTTCTATCTCGCTGTTACCATACTGCCCCACTTCTATGTTTATTATAAACCGGTTGTAAACGTCATAGAGCACGTTCACATCGGCCCGCGCCACCGTTTCCCCGTACTGGTTCGTGCTTGTCCCGTATGTCGCGCGGTTCTCTTCACTGTTCGGTATCTCAGCTCGGCTCCCGTCAACCGCGCATACCAGATAACCGTTCCAAAGTTTGGCTTCCTTGCCCCCGTAAAACCTTTTCAGGTAATTTTCCGTGAGCACCCTGAACACATCAGGGTTTAATTTCTGCCGCTGTTGCAAATAAGCCTGCTTGCTGACCATTTGTTCTTCCTTCCCTATCCCCCGAAAATACTGCCTCACCTCCATCGCCGTACTCAGC
>JAIRRB010000228.1 GCA_031256195.1 Treponema sp. | reverse complement strand
CGGAAATCAAGCCAAATCCGCTTAATTAAGCAAGCATCAAGAATAAAAACCACGGAGTAACACGGAGAAGTAACAGAGGGGATGGTACGAAAACTTTCTTTACCCTTCGTGAAACTCCGAGTACTCTGTGGTAAGGGTCTATTCGGGTGGCTGCCATCATTGCACCGCCTGTTCTGTACTTATTTTGCAAATCATATGAAGGATGTATAGTTTTAGGCTTATCTTAGGTGGATTCTTCTGGTATTTCCTCGGTGAATTCTTCAACGGCTTCTTCGGTGGCGTCTCCGGTGTCCTCGGTGTCAATGCTTTCAGGGGGTATCTCAGGCTTCGGCTTTGGCGGCATATCTTTTATGATGGCCGCTATTTTTCCTACCAGATCGTATTTGTAGCCGATGGCCAGTTGTATTATAAAGCGTTGATAAGTACGTATGTCTTGGCGGCTGATGTCAAAGGCGGATTCGCCGAAATCCATTGAATACCGGGCCTCCGCATACGCAATGCCCGGACCGGCTTTGAGGCCAAACTGAAAACCAATATCCCAGGAAACCGGCGCTGGAGTGGTGTCTTTATAAAAGGGAATATTAAAATGAATGCCCAAAAACGGCTGATGCATAAAAAGGACACCGGGCCGCCACACGTAACTGAAACGCAGAGGGATTTGCAGTATGGTGTTGTGATGCTCATCACCGACCCTGTCAGTAGCTATAACCCAGTCGGGGACAAATTCCATACCGGTTGTCACCGACAAATATTTCAAAAACTCCCATTTGCCGAAGGCAAATTGCAAAAAATGATACTCCGCCGAAATACCGAAGCCGAAGTTTGCAAGATTACTCGACAATAATGAACCGTAATACAGCCGCGGACTCCAAAAAGCGGATTCGCCTATGTACCATAATTTTTTCCGCCATTCGTCAGGATCGATTTCTTTTTCTGCGGCTTTCTCGATAGATTCCGTTTCGGCAACATATACAACAAAGGCACTGGAAAGCATACTGCGCATTATTGACGGAATATATACCCTTACTTCTTCCATCGTCGTGTACGGCAATGTTTGTTCATACAGTATCATGCCATCCTTGTTCAGCAGGGACAGGGATAACAAATATTTTTCGCCTGCATCATCACTGAAAGGGGAAAGCGTAGCGAGCAGGGTGTAGTCAGCCGCTCCCGGCGTAGCTGTTAATATAAAATTCCAGGCTGCCAGTTCACCTATTAAGAGATCGGAAAGAATGTCGTTGTCTTCCGGCTCGTTGCCGGTTCCTTCCACTGGCGAAACATATAAAGGTATCTTAGGAGCGGCTTGTGCAAACAGGGAAACATTGATGTAAAACAAAAGCGTTAATAAAAGCGCCCATGATTTCATGTTATGGCCGTTTTACTACAGTCTCCAGTCAACAATTATGCCCGTTTGTTCCTCATCCCCGCCATTATTACCATTACCACTTCCATTTCCACTGCCATTACCATTCCCCATGTTATAAGGGTCCTGCACTTCAATGGAATAGTTCACAGGGGCCAAAGTGCCATATTTTATGGTGATTATTTTCCTTCCCACTTTTTGCAATTGATAATCTTCATCCGGGGTAATAATGGTTTGTGCATTGGTATCATTGGGGTCTTCGGCGATACTGATCTGTACCTTATTAAGGGGAACCGGCTTTAATTCTCCCTGATCGCTGGAAGTAAATACCGCTAAATCACTCTGCCGTTTGAACAGATGATTCATGTCATATACCACACGGTAGGGTACAACCCACAATTGATCGTTGGCTTGAGTATTTTCGTATACAGACCCAATGGGGGTACACGCCGCGCACATAACGGCTGCAATTGCAATAATGAACACGACGCGGCGCATACCCAAACTCCTCGCACTGAACATTACGGCCAGTTGGGTGTTTCCAGAATGATGGTGGGAATGGCGTCAACCTCACCAAAGGCAACTATCACGGCTCCGCCAAGCGCGCCCTGTTGCTGCGCCGAGGGCGCTTCGCCCGCATCAACCAGGCTGTTATTCAAGCCGCCCCGAATGTACCAGGTAATGGGACCGGTGGCGGACGTGTTATCAATCGCACACACCGGCGCTTCAATGGCGATTAAGACTGCGCCGTCTTTATTCACTGGCGGGGTAATTGAAAAGGTGAATGACCCGGTAACAGCGGTACCCGCAGCAGGCCCTCCGTAGACTAGAGTTACCGTCTGCGGCACATCCAGTGATTCTTCACTGGAAAAACCGGTTGATTTAACCTTGGCGCCCCCTGTTCCAATAATCATATCGGTATCGTATGTTCCTACTAAAGTGGAGGTAGTAAGAGAGCCAACGGCAAAGCTCCAAGTTGCTATTGCTGGCGTGTATGTTCCCGTATTTTTGTCTATTGGGAATACCGGAACCGTATTGCCAAACTGATCTGTCCCGGGCAGGGTTAATATACCGCTATCTGTTACAAAGGTAGAACCAGTGCCAATCTTGACATCGGTAAGCAAGGGTTCTACAGTAAATGCCAATGCGGTGGTACTTGCGTCAATAGTTACCGCCGCTGGAGGGGTTACAGCGCCAGCACCAACACCACCGGTAACATTAGTTACCCTTCCAACGCCCAGGAGGGTTTTGTCCGAACCCCTGCCGGCAAATAAAATAACATTGTATGTACCTGGATATATAGTAATTTTCCCGGTACCTGCCCAACTCCATTTGGTACGGACTATTGCATTGGTGCTGGTGTTTTGAAAAGACGCCTCGCAATACGTCGTTCCGGCCATATCCATCGGACCGGTCAGAGCCCTGCCCATGCCGCTTGTCCTTATGGATAAGGTAGCTAGACGGGTTCCGTCTGCGGCATACTGCACCGGTTCAGCATCTACATCTACCGGTTTCACAAAATTGTCACAACCAGCCATGAACACCGCCAACAACACGACGGAAATAATCAAATACGCTTTCTTCATTATTATGCTCCTTCAAAATACATAGACAAATCCCACTTCAATTCCGCAGTCAAACAACGTTTGCCTGCCCAAAAGGGCAGGGAACCGATAGTGGGGATTTGCCAAGAATACAATGTAAACACGCTGTGAGCGACATACCTCTGTATATTAATACCACATTTTGAAAAAAAGATCAAGCTTTTTCGCAATTTTTTTGTCGGTTTTTTTCAAATTTCGGGCAGTTGACTCTGATTGCCTTGTTTCCCTAAAATAACAGGGAAGTAGGGTATTATGAAAGGATTTTTATTGGTTCTGCTGGGCGGTTTGTTGTTTAATGCCCATGTTTTGGCTCAGGTAGGTAGTACAACCCAGCGTGGAAAGGCTACCCAGGAAATGGATTCTGCCGGGTTTAACGCCGCGCATGGCAATTTTCCGCTTGGATCAACGGTAAAAGTAGTGAATACCGCGACCGAAAAAGAAATAAATGTTACGGTCACCAGCCGTATTCAGTCATCACCGGAACGAATTGTGGACCTTTCTCTTGACGCGTGGAACGCGTTGGAACTGACTGGGGATACCGTGGTTATGCTGGTTTATTCCCCCCCGGCGGCTGCGCGTCCAAATTCCGCCGTAGCCGAGCCGCATATCGCACCGGAACCGGCTGTAGAACATGTTGAAATTATTCGGGAAAAGGAATATCCCAACGAAATTGCCCGGCTTAAACCTACCCAAACCTTGTACCACCTGCTGCTCCTTGACCGGAGAAATTGCATCGCAAATTCAGACATCGGCGACCTCCAGAACATAAAGCTGATCTACAAGTTTTTGCATGATAAAAATGGATACCTTGTCGCCGTATACTCTTCTTCAGTGGAAGGGCCGATATTTCCGGTAATGCCGGATAAATCGCGTGTTCTGGTGGACATGATGACAACCGATAAAGCTTTTATAAAGGATTATGTAGGTACCGCCGCGTTTAGGCGCTTTGTAACCAACCGGCAGGTAGTATCCCGGATGCAGAGAGAGCTCCAGTAACGTGGTCCATATGGTGACAATACTGAAGTTTCTGAACAACTCCAAATGTGAGGTATAAATGGCTAATACAGGATACATTACCCAGATAGTCGGGCCTGTTGTGGATGTTCGTTTTGATGAGGGGAAGGTACCCGTCATTCTCAACGCGCTCAAGGTAAATTCCGGCGACGGGCGGACTGTAACGCTGGAAGTCCTGCAGCATATTGGAGACAGCCGGGTACGCTGCGTCGCCATGTCCGCCACCGAGGGTCTGTCACGGGGCCTTGCGGCGCTGGATGCCGGCAAGCCTATCAGCGT
>JAIRRB010000209.1 GCA_031256195.1 Treponema sp. | reverse complement strand
AAAGCCAAAGGTCTGGAAAAACACTTCGCCTGCCTGTCGAATCTTTGCGCTGACTCTAAACGCAAGAGGGTACCTCAGCTTTGTGTTTTTAATTCTTCTTAAGTTGACGCATATGGTGTTAAACCCGCATAAAATCCATACTTTACAGAACGACGATACCCCGCTGCTTGCGGCGGGGTTCGTCATTGACGGATTGTCCGATTACCCGATATAATTAAAATAACGATAAGGAGCAAAAAATGGAAATGTGCCAGAGTTGCGGGATGCCAATGAACAAAGACCCTCAAGACGGTGGGACAAATGTCGACGGAAGTAAGAACAAAAAATATTGTAGTTACTGTTATCAGAATGGGGCATTTGTTGGAGGAGAAACAACAGTTGGAGAATTTCAGGAATTTTGTCGTAAAAAAATGATTGAAAACGGAACATCAAAATTGTTTGCATGGCTTTTTACTCGTGGAATGAAACGGCTGGAAAGGTGGAACAATAAAGCAAAATAATGGTGTAATCAATCACGTCGCCTAACAGGACCGTAATTGCACACCGCCAGCAGGCGGCCGGCCTGTTTCACCGACGCGTAAAGTTCATAATAAGCCTGCATCCGTATGACAAAAAAAGAAACAAAGACCCTTCTGCGGCAAGAGGGACTGTCCCTACCTGAATGAAGGGTATCATACCGCAGGGCTCGTCAACAATAGTTGAAACGCCCTGTACCCGCGATCCCATAAGAATTTTTGTGTAAAACGCAAAATATCATAACGGGACTCTATCCCCGTAAATGAGCGAAAATTGGTGCAACGCTTCGCCCCAATTCCTAATGGGCATTGTCCATCTTTTTGAAATTCTTTGCAAGATCATGAATATCAATTTCACCGCCGCTTCGTCATTGGGGAAAGACTGGCAGGTTTTCAAGTTGCACTGGAGTGTGTAATTGGCAGACTCAATAGCGTTAGTCGTATAAACAGCCTGCGAACCATAGGTTCGACGTATTTCAGAGAAAAATTTCATGAACGGGATAACCTCGTTCCACCGGCTTCTCCATGACTTGGATATGGCGGGGTATTTGTGGTCCCATTTTTCGGTAAACTGGTTAAGGGCGGCTTCGGCAGCCCCCTCTGATGGGGCGAGGTATATTTCTTTGAGACCGACAATGATCGCTTTTCGGTCTTTGCAGGGAACATACTTCACCGAGTTACGGGCCATGTGTACTCGCCTCTTGCGGAGGTATGCACAGTTGGACTTCCGTGTCAGGAAAAACCGCGTTGACAGCATCGGGAAATCCGGTCAGCCCGTCCACCGCCGCGATGAGTATATCCCCGATGCCCCGGTTTTTCAGTTCATTGAGTATCCCCATCCAAAATTTTGAGCCTTCATTCCGCTCTATCCAGATTCCGTGCGAAACTGCGTTTCGCCAAGTTCTTTTTGGCCGTCAAGCCGTATTGCCAGCGCTCAATACACCGATTTCTTGCTTACATGGCCTTCATCACGGATGTTTACCCGCAGCGCGTCAAAAAAAACAACCGGATAAAACGGCTCGAGGGGCTGATTCCGCCAGTTTTTTCACCTCGTCCGTTACCCGGCTTACCAATTCCGGTGAAATATCTACGTTGTAAATTTCTTCGATTGTCTCTCGTATCCCCTGTGTTGACATCCCCCGGCTGTACATCGCTAGAATCTTTTCATCGAACCCGCGCCATTCGTGGCAACTGCGTTGCCCTTGGTGCTTCGCAACTATCTGCGGTTCTTTTTCCCCCGGAATTGCTTTTTTCGTAACCGATTTGCTCAGTCAGCTCCGCCTGCATCGCCCGTTCGATTAGGGCTTTGCGCGGACTACAGCCCGAAACTGTTTGACAAGGCCGTCAGTACCGTAAAAGTCATCCGGCCCCTTGTACCCTTTCATCTGTTCGTCCAATACTTCTTTCGTGATTGCCATACTTACCTCCTTGGCAGTAAAGCCTTTTACACAAAATTATTTATGGGTTCTAGAAAAGCGTATCACCTACCATTGCGTATACTATACCATTTTTTAGGATAGACTCTTTTTTAGTTCATTCCAGAGAGCAAAAGGGAATGTATCCCTTTCTTGGTTTTGTTGTGAATGTTGAGTAAACAGTTTTGTAAACAGATTCTGTTTTTCATCTTTATTTTCACCATTAGAAGAGCTTGATGCATTCTTTTTTTTGTCCTTTTGTACGGAATCATGATTGTGTTGATTAGTGTGTTCATTTTTGGATTGTCCAAAATCGCCACCGAAAGAGAATTCCATCTGACCCGCCATGATAACACCCCCTCATTGTTTTCTTGTCTTAACTACAGCTTTCTTATTTTCTCTATTCTACCACCTGTCATGATTCATATTATCGGCATATTTTTACGGGGGTAAATACTGACCAACCACAAAAATAGACACAAAAAAATTCGGGTATCAGATGAGGTTGTTCAAAAACTCGGTTAGCTTCGAAACAACCTCAGAAACCATTTTTTTTGAAATTTCGGTTATTTTCTCAATTCTTCCAATTTGGCATAAGCAGCAGCGAATACGGCCTGGCCGATTTCGAATAAAAAGGTTTCCTGATATTGTTTGATGATTTCATCATGGTTTTTTTTGGTGGAGAATAATTGGGGGCTTTCAATTTCAAGGGCAAGGGCTATTTTTTCCAGCATTTCGGGGGGTACGACTTGTTCCCCACGGTGCTTTGTTTGCGGTTTATGTAATGGGGGTGGGTGGGTGGAACGTTTAAGTTTGGGGCTTGCGGCTTCGGTTTAGGCTGGGTATGTAACACCTTGCGGGGTAGTGAAAAATGCTCACCCCCCCCCCCCCCCCCCCCACCCGTGTTTTTAACATTTGAGAATAAATAAGTGAAAGTCGGATTTGGTAAAGATTTTGGAAAACAATATTGGATAGCCGGTCAGGCGGGGCTAATTACGATATACTTTCTGAGTACGACAAGTTGGGCTGGGATGGGGGGGGGGGGGGGGATAGCGGGTAAGATTTTCAAAAAGGGAGTGTATTCTTTTCTTAAACAAGTGGGGCAAAGCCCTACCGCCGCAGGCGGTTCTTCTGAGAAATTATCGCAAGGCAGAGGGGAATATTAAAGATGTTATACGACATTATATTTGTATGGCAAAAACAGGCTGTAAAGGGCTTTGTTTGCGAAAAAGGTAAAATGATACGGTTATGAGGTGAAGTATGTTTCTATGGGCTTCTATGAATGTTTTGAAGGGTTTTTATTGGGGGGTATGGTAAAAAACGTGTTTTCTGTATGCGGTAAGCCGGAAATGACCTATTATGTTATCAAATATGACATCAATTTTTATGATACTTGTTGATACCTTATGATACGGAATGATTAAACGTTGTCGAATGCTACAAGCGTTTTCGCCAGCCCCCGCAGCGCCCCTCCGGCTGGTGCGTACTTCAGAAGTAAATGTAGTTACCCTGAGTTTAACCCTTAACGCGCCAGCGATTTTCAACATTCTCAAAATTACCGGCGGGAATTACAACTACACGGCTGTCGTTATTCGTCATTTTTACCTGACCGGTAACCATGTTTGATTCGGTTACCGTCCATATTTCATTGCTGTAACTGACGCGGGCGCCCGCCTGGGGAACATGGCGTATCTGTTCACTGTAAAAGCCATATTCATAGGAAAGGCAGCAGAGCAGCCGCCCGCAGGGGCCGGAAATTTTCATGGAGTTAAACGAAAGGTTTTGGTCTTTCGCCATCTTTATGGATACCGGTTTGATTTTGTCGGAAACAGCGTGGCAGCAATAACCGCGTCCGCAGATGCCCAGACCGCTTACCACCCTGGCTTCATCACGAACCCCAATCTGACGCAATTCAATGCGGGTCTTAAAAACGCTTACCAAATCTTTTACCAGTTCCCGAAAATCCACGCGGTTATCGGCGGTAAAGAAAAACAGTATCTTGGGCTCTTCAAGCAGATAATGAACCTTGACCAGTTTCATTTCCAGTTGATGTTTTTCAATTTTTTCCCGGCATATCTTAAAGGCCCCTTCTTCCAGACTGTGATTATTCTGCGCCTTTTCAATATCTTCTTTGTTTGCGGAACGTTCAATCCAGGCAATATCGGAAACATCGTGCCTGCACCTTACCGGCCCCATCACCTGGGCAAGGTCTTTGCCGTAGCGGGTGGGAACTATCACCATGGAACCGGGGCTAAGGGTATCCTCGCGGTATATGGCAAGGAAGGTCTCATGGGAATAGGAAAGCCGCAGGCGGTAGATGGGCGTATCAGGGGCCAGAGATACAACTCCCTGACTGATAACCGATGTAGTTTCCCGCTCTTCCGGTCTGTCCTCCAGAAGGGAAATATCCTCGTCTTCAAAATCGCTCATATTTATCCTTTATTGAAACAAGTCTACCAAAAGTCCCTTGATTTCCTCAAGACGGGAAGCAAGTTCCAACTGCGGCATCTGGCTGGAAAGAAGTACCGCTGCCAAATCTTCCAGCTTTTTGTCGATAACCTTGATTTTGGTATAGGTTATCTGTTTCATCGCTTCGGGAGTACCGCGTACTCCTTTATAACCCGGTTTTAGAAATTTGGGAATACCCGTTTCATGATCCAGGCTATAGCTGTTCTCCACCACATAATGCATAAAATTCCGTACCGCTTGTTTGTAGCGGATAATTTCATCGGGGAATGGCCGGCTGCGCAGGGTATCGCCGGTACTGCGAACCTCGTCCATTAAAAGGTCAAGGGTTTCCTCGGATACCGGCAGATTCACAAATGGGCCAAGCTCTCCGGCTGTTTTACCCTGAAGTCCCTCAAAAATACGGGAAAATTCGGTTTTGCCGCTGTGTTTGACGCCTTTGTTTTTTTTGTTTTCTTCTTTTACATGGGTATATGCCGCGGGATTCATGTAGAAAGACGGAACATCGCCGTCAACTCTGGCCATGATTCACGCCCCATTGGTAACAGGTTCTGTTTTGAAGAGTCCGCGCCGAAAGGATTCGTCTCCGGACTCAGCCCGAAGGGATGACGCATTTTTGGAAAATACCGGCAACGCCGACTTTATCCCCTGGTCATCACGGTACTCGCTAACGGCATGGGACCAGCTTTCTTCATCCGGGCACACCAATACCCTGCCGTGGATAAGGCAGCCGTCGTCCGCCTGAATGCGGCGGGTAATAATATCGCCCAATACCAGCGCCGTGGAAAGGATTACCATGGACTCTTCGGCAATTACATTACCGTATACCACCCCGCCGACAGTGATTGCGGTACCGGAAACATTGCCCTTTAAGCGCGCCCGTTCGCCAATCACCACCCTGCCCCGTGCGTTCACATTTCCCGTGATACTGCCGTCAATCCGGGTAAAGCCACCGGTTTCAATATTACCTTTCAGGCTGGTGTTGGGACCTATAATGGAATTGATGGAGAAATTTTCGTATCTGTTGAGCATAAACGAATTAAGTTACCGCCCCTGTTTGGCGGCAATGCTGGAACGGATATTAATGTACCGATAAGGATCAACAACATCCGACCCAATACGTATCTCGTAATGCAGGTGAGGGCCGGTAGAAAGGCCGGTATTACCAATATAGCCTATAACCTCGCCCTGTTGTACCCTTTGACCCAGCCTGGCCCGGGGGGAAAGCAAATGTGCGTAACGGGTATAATAACCGTGTTTGTGCTTAATAAGCACATAATTGCCAAAATCTTCGGTGTAATCAATGGTAACTACCTGCCCGTCGGCAGTAGCGAGAACCGGATCGCCGGAACGGTAAGTAGAAATGTCGATTCCCTTGTGAATATAATGCTGCCCGCTAAAGGGATTCTCGTTCTGGCCAAAATACATCGAAATATGCCCCAGACCGCCTTTAATGGGCCATATACTGGGAATCTCGGTCAAAAGGGCACTTTGGGAATTGAGCATGGCGCCAATTTCTTTAACCGGCTCCGCCGCCGAGGAAAGATAAGCGGAAAGCCGCCTGACATCATCAACTTCCTGCAACATACCTTCCGGAGTCTCGCGGATATTAAAGAAAGACCCCAAATCGCCGCTGGGCGATTTTTGGGTTTTAAAATCAGGGCTCAACGCGGAAAGAGCGCCGGAAAAGGCCATTTCAAAGCCCCGCGCCTCCCGCAGCAGCAAAGCCGTCTCATCACGCAGCTGGTCAAGGCTTGCCTGAACCTCTTTTAAGCGGCTATCCTTGCCAAAGAGAACATTTTGGGTTGAATTATACGAGACGCCATACCACAGAGAAGCGCCCGCAATACTCCCCACCACCAGAAAGAACAAAAACACTGAAAGAACGGTTATTTGGAAATTATAGACCTTTTTTTCCGAATGAGGAACAAAAACTACGGTATAGCGGCGGGCAAGAAAGTACCCTATCGCCCGCAATACCCCAATTATCCCATGCCCGGCAGCAATAACGGCACCTTTTATCTTTTGTACGATGCTGTTTTCCAGTCGTTTATACTCGTGAACCGAGCCCATTTCTCCACTCCTTATCCCAAATGTATTATAAGTTTATTCCAAAAAGCTGTGGAATGTCAAGTAGTTGCCAATAAAAAAATCAACAAATTTCAGCAAAAAAAACCTGTTTTTTGCCTGTTTTTATCGATTTGCGATGCGTATGACCGGTTCCTGTGATTCTGTGCGGGAATAGGCGCAGGCTTTTCGGGCGGCATCCGCCGGAAGGGTCGCAAAGGCACAGTAATCCTTTACTTCAATCTCGTCCACCAAACGCCCCGGAATACCGCCTGCCCGCATCAAAAGAGCGGCTATATCCCGGGCTCCCAGGCCGTGCTGCCGTCCCTGACCCACATACAAGCGGGTAAATTCCCCTATAACGGAACGATTTTGCCGTTCACCGCCCCCGGAACGGCGATTTTCCCCGCCAAAAGCGCGATTTTCCCTGAAAGAGCGGCTTTCTTTGAAAGCCGAGTGTTTTCTGCCCTCCGAAAACGGCCGTCCGCGCCTTCTATCGTCCCGGCCCCTGCCCATACCTCTGCCGGCACCCCTGCCAGCATCCTTAAAATCCTCTTCAGAGAACTCGGTTATGGGGCCGTAGCGGGCAGGATCCAAAAATTCACCGAAATTCAGCGACACCAGCGCCTCTACCGCCTTTTCCGCGCCCAGCCGTTCAATTAAAGTGCGGCAAACTTTGGCAAGGAAGGGCGAGGCAGAGGGCGCCCCTGGCGACGCCTCCGGCGCCGCTTCCGGCGCAACCGGGGGCGGCGGGCCGGTGTTTTCAGCGGCAGAAGCCGCCTCTGGCGGCGATTCCGGCGGAACTGAGAGCGGTACTTCCGACTCTTTTACCATCAGGCCGTCCGCAGAGATTAATTCCTGTTCGGGCAGGGCGGCAATCACCGCAGAGGTAATGCGGCGGCGCAGGGCCTTCATAACCGCCTTGACCGACGGAACTTTAAGCCAGAGGATGCCGCTCTGGACGCCGCCAGCGGCTCCGCCATGAGCGCCGCCGCCAGAAGCGGCGCCGCTTCCCCAATTTTTTTCCATCATACGAGAAAACTGGTGTATTCTGCCCCGTTCGGCAAGGGTTGCCAGACTTATGGCAATGCCGCTCCGGCCTGCCCTGCCTGTTCTGCCTATGCGGTGAAGGTATGTTTCACGATCGTTGGGAGGATCCCAATTGATTACATGGCTCAAATTTTCTATATCCAGCCCCCGCGCCGCGACATCGGTGGCAACCAGAATCGCCGGTTCTCCGCCCGCGCCGGCAGCATTGACGGCGGCGGCACGGTGCAGGCGGAAACGCCGCAGGGTGCGTTCCCGAATCTCCTGGGAAAGGTCGCCGTGCAGGGCTTCGGCATGGTAACCGGCCTCAATCAGGCGGCGGGCAAGCTCATCGGTTTCCACTTTGGTGGCGCAAAAAATAAGCCCGTAAAATTCGGCGGCGCTGTCGATAATTCTTCTGAGGGCTTCCAGTTTGTCTTCACGTTTTATTATCATGCAAAACTGATCCACCAGGGGTTTTTCATCATCCGGCGCGGCATCGACAATGATTTCAACATCCCCAATGTGTTTTCGGACTACTTTTAAGATTGGTTCGGGCATAGTGGCGGAAAACAGGGCGACATGGAGCGGATGTTCGCGTTCATGGGCTTTGACCGCTTCCAGTATTTTTTCCACATCCTCAAAAAATCCCATGTCCAGCATTTCATCGGCTTCGTCCAAAATAAACCAGTCCACCGCGGCCAAATCCAGGGCCTTTCGTTCCATTAAGTCCATAACGCGGCCCGGAGTTCCCACGACAATTTCCGTTCCCCGCCGCAGGTCGAGTATCTGGCTGCGGATTGAAGCGCCGCCATAAACGGCGGTTACCCGCGGATAATGGCCCGAAACCAGCGAGGCGATTTCTCTGCTTACCTGGAGGGCAAGCTCGCGGGTGGGGGTCAGAATCAGGGCGCGGGGGATATGACCGGCCTGGGTCAGCCGTTCAATTAACGGTATGCCAAAGGCGGCGGTTTTTCCCGTTCCTGTGCGGGCCTTGACAATACAATGCCCCTCATCGGCAAGCAGCCGGGGCAGGGCTATACTTTGAATGGAGCTGGGGGCTGTCCAGCCTTTTCGGGCAATAGCCTGAAGCACGGCATCAGACAGCCCAAATGAGGAAAAAGGATGATTTTCGTCAATTACCATAAAATGGGGAGTGGAGAACAGGGAGTAAGGTCTTTGCCCCACTCCCTGCTTTCATCACCTGCTCTCTAATTACTGGGTCCCGGCAAAATTGCCAGTTCTGTTTCTTTGTCAAAGTAACGGGCTTTTTCCATCCGGGGAGAGAATCTGGCAGTATCGCCAACGGTGAAGTTATGATGCGGTTCTGTCCGTGCAACCATCGGCTGAGTACCGGTAGTCAGCCAGAGGTGAATATCCGCGCCCAGCGGCTCAACCACCGTTATTTTAACGTTAAAACTGTTGTGCTCTTCAGATTCAATATAATTCATGTCTTCCGGACGAATTCCGAAGTAAACTTCCTTGCCGACGTAATTTTTGAGGCAATCGGCATGGGACGGATCCGGCTTGATTTTGAAAGAACCTTCGTCCAG
>JAIRRB010000038.1 GCA_031256195.1 Treponema sp. | reverse complement strand
CTTTGTGATAATATTAATTATTTCCTTATGACATATGACATCTCACATGAAATTGACATATTGGCAAAAAAATATGATTTTGAAATAAAAAAAATTCCAATGAAAAATACACATAACATGAAAATGAAAGAATATGTTGTAGGTAAAAATCTTGAATGGATATAGAAGCGGGATTTACGGCATATAACAAACGGGTAGCGCAAAACCGCCTTTCGGTGGCTTGGCTTTCGTTCGGCTAGGTCATTCCGCTACGCTCCATTCCCACGCCTCACTCCAGCACAGTTTACCAGCCCTGGTCTTGCTTCGCAAGCCCTTATTCGGGTTGGCAAACCGTCATATACAGCCGGAACGTTATGTGCAATACTAGTTTAATATTTCTGAAATAATATATTGACAAATTGTTATTTATATAGTATAAATTGATTTATAAACATACGGGTAAATATTAGCAAGAATCACAAATAGTTTTTGATTCATAGCTAATATTATATTTAATAGCATTATATAGAAAATATATGGAGATAAAATGATCGAATATTTTCCTTTAATATTTTTGGTTTAATTGAATATAGGAAAGGTATACTTTTTATGGGACTTTATCCAGGTCACTTAAGAGAAACAGAATAAACGGTATTATAGTAATTTTAATTCTGAAGTTATAGTAGAATAAACTAAAAAAGAAAATTATAGGAAATATAAAGTAGACCAAACGTCGCATAACAGGACTGTATATCCTTCGCCGCTAAAGCGGATCGGGCTACGCAAAACACCAGTCGGGGCGGACGCGCCTCATTCGGAGGCGAAAAATCCGATGCCCTTTGTGGTGTTTTGCATAGCCACAGTTACAGCCGGAATGTTATGTGAAATTGTGGCAAAAATCCACAAAAAACATGAAAAGACTTGACAATAATGATATAAAATGATAAAATAGGTATAAATATTTTTTATTTAGGTGGAAAAATTCCGTGAAAGAATATACTGTCACCGCATTAATAATTTCCATTATGGCTTCTGTCATCTGCACCGCTTGTCCTATGCCAATTAATGGGGACGGTATTTTGGTTACTTTAGAAAAAAGTCTTGACCCATTCAACGGAATTTCCAGTACAGTAGCCACAATACGTTATTACGAAAATAAAAAACATCAAATAGTCTATACCATTGATAAAAATCTTATGAATCGTGTTTCTTTTTCAATCAGAGATGGAATTCTTAATATAGGGTTCAGTAGAGGTGGTCATACTCATTATCCGACGGTATTTAATGTTGATGTATATAGCCCAAAATTAACGTCTATTCATACGGGTGACAATTCTGGAAGTGCAAATAGTCATTTAAACGGGCATTTTTCAAGCGAAGATACAATAATTACATCAACAATGGATTTATCCATAGAAGGAAAGGGAATAATAGATATAAGCATAGAATGTGATGATCTTTCTGCTCATATTAATAATAATAACGGCGAGATAAATATTATTGGGAGTAGTAGAAACGCAAATATAACAGTTAATGGAGACGGTATATTTAACGGGAAGGAATTTACCGTAAATAATGCCGTTATCCATATAATTAGAATAGGAAAGGTTTGGATATGTGTTAAAGATTTTTTAAAAGCAACTACGGATGATAGATTGGCTAGAATATATTACCGAGGAGATCCTGAAATAGACGGCACCGGAGTTCATCCTGCCCAGGCGCTGTTAAAATTTTGAAATGCCCCAACTTCGCTTAACAACCAGTATTAGAAGATGTACTTGACAAAATGATTAAAATACAGTATTATTTTTTGTGTCCTTATTGAAAGGTTAATTCGGTCTATTGGAGGATGTATGAACAAAGCACAATATCTAATTATGTTCTTGCTCTTTTCGATTTTATTCGGCTGTGTTACAAATAATAGTGGTAACATTTTTTCAAACATTGAAGTTGAAAAGACCAGTCAAGGTGTTTTGATAAGCAATGCTGTAAACAAAATTAAATTATTCATACCATCTCAAAATATTGAAATTGAAAAAAACGTGGTGGCGGAGGTCAAAGTAATCCTGGCTATTTCTTTATAAAAGACACAAAAATTGATTTACTTTTATCAGGTTGGTTTGAACCTATTGAAAAATTTAAATATAAAGATCATGGTGATTTTTGGGGACCTGAACTCGGCAGACAAAATGTATTGAATCTTGAGTTTGAACTTATTGACGATTGGGAAATAGCATTATATGACTTACCTTTACCAGAAAAATTTAAAGATGGTTGTAGTTCCCACATACGTGCAATTTTATTGCAAGGTGGCACATGGATTGACTTACATTTATCTAAAACGGCATTAGAATCTAGTGCGGTATTGCGCAAAGAACTTTTAGAATATTTTAAAACCATTCAAATAAAATAAAAATCTGAATGGAGTACGCCAGAAATGGCACATAACAGGACTGTAACTGCTGAAAGCTGCTAACGCAGCAATTTTAAGAACCATCGAACCATAAGCTCGTAAAGCGACTAGTCTACGCATTTTTCCTTATCGGGCGTAAAAAACCTTCTATACAACCGAAACGTTATATGCCATTTTAAGCTAACATTTTTTCAAAAATTGATTGATTTTTTAAAAGATAAATGATAAGATGTTACTATGGATAAATACATGAAAATAGTATTATGTATTATTTTTCTCATTATTCCATTTAACTTATTTGCACAATTTTCAATAGGAATACAAAGCACATTCTTTTTTACCAGTGCAAATTTTTATCCTGGTGATTTAAGTGATTTAAATAAAAATATAGAATATTCGGAAAACGGAAGTATATTTTTTGGTTTTCCCAACATAGGAATATTGTGCAATTATTCATTCAATAAATATTTTGCCGTACAATCAGAGTTGAATTATTTGGTAGAAGGATTGGCATATTACATCCTTAACGACGATAGTTCTGGATCATTTGGATTGGATTATATTGAAATACCATTATTGGTTCAGTTTAAAACTCCTATAGTAATACCTGAAATGAATATATTTATTGAAACTGGTATTTCAATGAAATGCAGGGTATTGGCGACCCATTTTATAGATGGCCCTATCGAAGAATACAAATATAATGTAAGTCGTCATTTTAATGATGTAATAATAGATGGCATTATAGGGATAGGCTTAAAGATTGATATAACTAAAATTTTTATTTTTTTAATTAACAGTCGTTTGAGATATGATTTTACGCCAATAGGTAAGCAATTTTATGATAAAAAGACATCTATGGATTGGTCGTTTGATAATATTCGTTTTATGCATTTAACCATATTTTCATTTGGGGTAATATATAAACTTAAATACATATAATACGCCCAAACTTCACCTAACATGACGGTAAACGTGATTGTCCGCAAATAGGACAATCAGCCGCCTGCGCCAACCTGTCAAATGTCACTTAATTCCGGTATTGCCTCAAGAACAGCGCTGCTGATCTTTCTGCCGCGGCTGGAATAACCCAGTTGCCGTTTGGAGAGGACGGCTCCGTGAAAGTCACTTCCCTCGGTGATGTACAGGCCCAGTTCCCTGCCCAATTTTTCAAGACGGCGGCAGGATTCGGTTCTCGCGGTTGGATGCCACGCTTCTATACCCATAAGGCCATAAGTCTTCAGAGCTTTTACCAGATCGGGGAGGCGGCCCCAGGCCACATAGAGCGACATGGGATGGGCAAGAACAGGGATTCCGCCGGATTCGCGGATGAGGGCGGCGGCTTCCGCAAAGGCAAGGCCGGTTTTGGGCACATACAGGGGCTTTCCCGCCTTGAGATAGCGGGCAAATGCCTGTTCCGGATTTCTGACAATTTTCTTTTTGACCAGCAGACGGGCAAAATGCGGCCTCCCCACTGAATGACCGCCGGACAGGGCAAGCAGTTCCTCCCAATCGGCCTCAATACTCAATTCGTGCATACGGTCAAGAATGGCGCGGTTGCGGGCTTCGCGGCGGCGGGACAATTCGCTGATTGCCGCCAGAAAAGCGGGAGTTGGCGAGCGTATGCCCAGACCCAGCAGGTGAAATTCTCCGCCGGGGCCAATACCGGAAACGCCTGTAGCGCCGCTGCCTTCCCCTGTCCACTGGATATTTATCTCAATACCGGGAATTAACTGGATGCCGATGGTTTTTGCTTCGTTTTGCGCCGCTTCCAGGCCGTCCAAAGTATCATGATCGGTCAGGGCAAGAGCGCTAATCCCCCTTTTGTGCGCTTCCTGTACCAGTTCTGCGGGACTATAGTCTCCGTCGGAAGCATTTGAATGGGTGTGTAAATCAACCATTACCCTTATTTTAGCGGAAAAAGACATTGACCTCTATGCCTTAAAAGCCTAAAATAGAATTAAGGGTGGATTTGAGTGGAGTATACATTAACCGGGGGAACATTGGTTTCCCACGGTACAAAAGCGCATACCGGCGATCTGAACATTCAGGATGGGCGTATTGTTTCCCGGCGCGGGAGCGTTTCTGTTGACCTGCGGGGAGAATCGTATGTGTACCCCTCATTAATCAGTACCCATGATCACTTACAGGGAAATTACCTTCCGGCGGTAGGCCCGCAACCGGGAACCTTTTACCTTACCTGGCTGCCCTGGGATAATGACCTCAAGGCTTCGGAAACATTCAGGGAACGATCCCAGCTTACCCGTGAAGATTTGTATGCCCTGTCCGGCTACAAGTGCCTTTTTTCCGGCGTAACCACCGTCAACGACCATTTCCCCCAAAAAATAAACAGCGCGATTTTACCTACCTTGCCCATCAGGGCGATTCTTGAATACGGTCTTGCCCATGAATGTTCTTCCTATGATTTAAAATGGGGTGACGGGATAGAGGTTGAACATAAACGGGCGGTAGAAAACAAATGGCCTTTTATAACCCACCTCTGCGAAGGTTTTGATGAAGAGTCGATGCGCGGCGTCGAGACGCTTGAGAGCCTGGGGGTTTTGGATAACCATTGCCTGCTGGTGCATTGTATTTCGTTCAGTGACGCGGATATAAAAAAAGCGGCACAGGCCGGAGCAAGCGTTTCATGGTGCGGCCGCTCGAATATGTTTATGTTCAATGTTACGGCAAAAGTCCGCAAAATGATTCAGGCCGGAGTAAATGTAACCATCGGCACTGACTCTTCGGCGACCGGCTCGGAGAATTTCCTTGCCGAACTGAAATATGACCGGAATTTATACCGTTCCATGTATGGCGAAGACCTTCCCGCGGAAAAAATGTTTGAAATGGTTACGCATAACGCGGCAAAGGCCCTCTGGATGGGTGACCGGGTTGGCACACTGGATGAAGGCAAACTGGGTGATATTCTGGTACTGAAAGCCGGCAATGATAATCCTTACGAGAATCTTGTTAACGCTTCCATGGAAAATATTGAATTGCTGATCCTGGCAGGTATGCCCATTTACGGTGAAATGCGTTTTCTTGACATACTGGGAGGAACGCTGCCGTCCGGTTATACCCAAATCAAGGTCAGCGGGCGGCCCATGTTTGTTAAAGGCGACCCTGCCGGTCTGTACAGCGAGGTTCGGCGCAAGATAGGTTTCAAAAAAATACTGGGCTATCTGCCTTTTGAGGATAATTGATATGCCAAAACCACTTCAATTCAATACCGGTGCGCTTATCTATTACAACGGAGAAGAAGCAAATAAAATTTATATTCTTCAAAGCGGAAAGGTAAGTCTGGTCTATACGGATATTGAATCAAAAAATGATATACGCAGTCCGGTGCAGCCGGGCGAATTTTTTGGAGTAAAGTCCGCTCTTGGACGCTTCCCCCACGAGGAAAACGCCATCGCCATGGCAAACAATACCGTCGTAATGGCTTTTACCATTCCCGAATTTGAAGCGCTGGCAATGTCAAATACCAGAATTATTTTTAAAATGCTTAAAGTGTTTTCCAACCAACTGCGGCGGGTGCATGCCCAGGTTGCAAGCCTGACGAAATCGGGAGGCGTAGAGCCGGATGAGGGGCTTTTTGCCCTTGGTGAAAAATATTTAAAAAACAAGCGTTACGCCCATGCAAAATATGTTTTTGACCGCTACCTTATCCATTATCCAACAGGCATTAATGCGAATAAGGCGGTAAAAAATCTTCAACTTGCGGAAGCCGCTCTGGTAAGGGGAGGATAGTTTATGGACCTGAATATGGAAGTATTTGCCCGTTTTTCCCATGTTTTTCAGCCAGGCGAAATTATTTTTTCCGAGTATGAGCCGGGGGATACATTTTACCTTATTCAGTCGGGGCGGGTAAAACTGATACAAAGTACCGGCGAAAATGAACGTATTTTGGATATTTTACAGTCGCCGGAAATGTTTGGCGAAATGGCAATATTGGAAAATCTGCCGCGTTCAGCCACCGCAATAGCCATGGAAGAAGTAACGGTGATTGAATTAAACTCACAAAATTTTGAAGTCCTTATGCTGGGCAACCCGCAGATTGCCCTGAAATTGCTGCGAATTTTCTCAAAACGAATATACGATTCAAAACGGCGTTTTATGATTCTTGCCCTGTCCGACCCTCAGGCAAAAGTCGCCGATGTGTTTTTGATGCTTGATGAGACTCAGGCCAATATTGACAAAACAGGTAATGACCGCGATTTCCAGACTACCGTTGAAGATATTGCCCACTGGGCCGGATTGAATGTTAATCAAACCAAGGAAATTTTGTTACGCTTTGTCGGGCAACGGCGGCTGGAAATGTTTTCCAATCACATAGTGATTAAAAATATCAACGACTTTTCCCGTTTTGTCAGTTCACGGCGTAACCTGCGTAACAAGACTTAGGAAAATCTTCCCTGCATCGCCTGCATTAAATTGTTGGGATTCTTTCCGTACTTTGCCATTTTTTTCATCATGCCGCGCATTTTCTCAAATTTCTTTATCAGACGGGCGACTTCCGCTACCGAAGTGCCGGAACCGCGGGCTATACGGCTGCGGCGGGGAGGGCCGATTATCAGGTGATTGGCCCGCTCCTTGCGGGTCATCGAGGAGATAATCGCTTCCTGCCGCCTGAGGTCCGCCTTGTCAATATCGTCTTCGCTTATCTGGCCCTGCATACCGGGAATCATTTCCAGCATTGATTGCAGAGAACCCATTTTCTTTACCGAACGAAGCTGGTCAAGCCAGTCCTGAAGGGTAAAATTTTCCTTCTCCATTTTTTTCTGGAGTTCCAAGGCTTCTTTCTGATCAATAACTTCCTGGGCTTTTTCCACCAGGCTGACCACATCGCCCATGCCCAAAATGCGGCCCGCAATACGTTCAGGGTAGAACGGCTCAAAATCTTCGGGCTTTTCCCCGGTTCCGGTAAATTTCAGGGGCTTGCCGGTAATGGTTTTCAGGGAAAGGGCCGCTCCGCCCCGCGTGTCTGAATCAAACTTGGTCAGGATAACGCCCGTTAGGCCGATTTTTTCGTCAAAGGTTTTGGCAATGTCGACGGCGGACTGGCCGGTCATCGAATCGGCAACAAGGAGCATTTCATCGGGCTGGGCCGCTTCTTTCAGCCGGAAAAGTTCCGCCATCATCGGCTCATCAATTTGCAGGCGGCCCGTAGTGTCAATAATCAAAGTGTCGATAAGGTTTTGCCGCGCCCATGCAAGGGCGTTATGGTATACCTTTACGCTGTCCGCCGCTCCCTCTTCCCGGTGTACCGGCACGCCGATTTGGGCGCCCAGTACGGCAAGCTGCTCCATGGCCGCAGGGCGTACCAGATCGCAGGCAATGAGCAGGGGTTTGCGGCCTTCTTTTTTCAGGCGCAGGGCCAGTTTGGCGGAACTGGTGGTTTTGCCGGAACCCTGCAATCCCAGCATCAATACCGTGGAAATTACATCCGGCCCTTTGAGGTTAAGTTTTTGTTCAGCGGTATCAGTACCGCCCAGAAATGATACCAGTTTATCGTGAATAATTTTAACAAATTGCTGGCCGGGATCAACGGCGCGCAGAACCTTCTCGCCCTTTGCCTCATCTATGGTAGCATTGACAAAACGCCGTACCACACGCAGGTTAACGTCCGCTTCCAGCAGGGCCATTTTGATGGCGTCAACGGCATCTTCAATATTTTTTTCGCTTATGGATGATTTTCCGGCGACAAAGCGCATCGCATCGGTAATTTTTTGCGTTAATTTATCAAACATTTAGTGTCCCAGTCCGTTTAAAAAATTTCCCAAAAAATCAATAGGCTCTGTCTCGCGATTTAAAATTTGATAAAGTCCTACGGAAATGGGTATTTTGAGCCGGTGTTTTTCCGCAAAGACTTTAACATGCTTTGCCGCCGCAACGCCTTCGGGCAGGTAACCAAGTTCGGTTATCCGTGCAATAAGGTCATCAATATTCCTGAACGGTTCAAGAATTTTTTTCTCGATTATTTCCTTGCCAAAACGCCGGTTCCTGCCAAAAACAGAACGGCAGGTAACATCCAGGTCGCCAATGCCGGAAATGGATGTAAAAGTTTCGGGATGAGTAGCGCCCATTGCCATGCCGAGACTTTGTATCTCGTTCAGGCCGGCGGCAAGCAGCAGGGATTCAGTCCCGTCTCCAAACAAATTGGCGCTGCCAAAAGTGCTGTCCTCGCCCAGAGTTTTTATGGCATCCAGTATGCCAAAAGCAATAGCGATGACATTTTTCGCGGCGGCGGCTACCTGAACACCCTTAACATCAAACGAAGAAAACACAAACAGACCCTTGCTTTTCAGCAAATCGCGGAAACGAATTGAATTTTTTGCGTTTTCGCTGGCGGCGATAAGGCCGGTAATTTTACCCCGCGAAACTTCCTCGGCGTGGCTGGGTCCGGCTATATACACCAAAGACTGCCGGTAAAAGCCGGGAAGATAATCCTCCAGTGTTTCCAGAATAAGCCGGGGGCCTTTATCCGTTGATATAAAGCCTTTGGTAATAACCGCAATGGCGGTTTCTCCCTCCCGAATCGAGGGCGTCATAAGAATTTGTTTGACCGTTTGCAGCAGATACAGCGAAGGAACCGCCAATATAATATATTCCCGCCCGGAGGCTGCTTCTATAATGTCCGAGGTAGCCGTTAAATTTTCCGGCAGTTTAACGCCCGGCAAGTAACGGGAATTTTCATGGCGCAGATTTATATCGTCTCTGTTATCTTCTTCAAGACTCCAGATAACAACTTCTTTCCCTTTGTCGGCAATAACTTTTGCAACCGCCGTTCCCCAGGCGCCTGCTCCGATAACCGCTGTTTGTGCTGCCATACTATATGGTGATTATGACACATTATTCCGCAAGTTCATAGTCCCTTGCAATATTCGCAGCTTCTTCAAAATCACTGTGTAACAGATGCTCGGCAAGGGTATTCAACATTTCTTTAATTGTATACGGCCAATTTTTTTTCTTGAGTTCAACCAATACCTCTTTGGCGGCTTTCTTGTCATATATTGTACAGGCTGCCCGAAAGATAATCAGCTTTTCCTGTAAAAAGCCCTGATTCTCTTTGGTAATTTCGTTGTTATCATCTTCTTCCCGAGGCGTTATTTTTTTGACTATTCCCTGCAATCCGTTCAGGAAATCCGGTGTTTCAGCCAATATGAGGGCAATATCCCGCTCTTTCCCCGCTGTTTCCAATTTACGCGCAAACGCAGAAAATTCTGTTTCACCGATATTCGCAAGCGCGCTTTTCATTGCGTGAACATTGATGATGTATGACTGTATATCATCGTCTCCAAACGCCTCTCGTTTTTCATATATCGCTTCCAGCACCTTCATCACTTTTCCGGCATCCCGCATAAAAGTTCTTGCCAGTTCCGGGGCTATGGTTGACTGCGGTATTTCATCAACAATAGGTTTATCCATGGCACTTCTTCGCGCGGATTCAATTACTTCCGGCGGTTGTTTGTCGCGTATCAGTTTATTCAACAAAGCGTTCAACTGGCGTATATCTATGGGCTTGGAAATAAAATCATTGAAACCTTTCGACAAAAATATTTCCGCCTGCCCTGCCACGGCATTCGCCGTCAGCGCAATAACCGGACGGGCGTAGCCCATTTCGCGTATGTTTTTTGTTGTCTCAATACCGTCCATTTTGGGCATCATGTGGTCCATAAACACAACGTCGTACAGCCTGCCGGCCTTTATCTTTTCTATTGCCTCAAACCCGCTTTCGGCGGTATCAATGGTTAATCCGTAGGGAGACAAAAGTCCTTTTGCAACATATAAATTTGTTTCTACATCATCCACAATCAGGACGCTGCCGTAGGGCATCGGATCGCGTACTATTTGCGCCGTTTCCGTCTGCGATATGTCTTTATAGCGGAACTGCCGCAGACTTTCGGCTGTCACTTCACCTAACGGTTCAGACCCGACAACTTTTTGCGGCAAATATACGGTAAATGTTGAACCCTTACCCGGTTCGCTCTCCACGGAAATACTGCCATCCATCATGCTGACAAGCTGCCTGGTTATGGGTATGCCAAGTCCGGAGCCTTCGGTTTCACGATTGGCTTCCTGATTGAAACCGATATACTCATCATCATTGAATAACTTACTCACCTGTTCTTTTGTCATGCCCCGGCCCGTATCGCGTATATGAAAAACAAGCGACGCATAGGGGCTTTTCACCCTGTCTTCATACTTTGCGTTAACCGACAGTGCAACTTCACCGCTTTCCGTATATTTGAACGCGTTGGAGAGCAGGTTATTTAAAATCTGCTTGATGCGCAGTTCATCGCCGAAAAATTCAGACGGCGTAAAAGGGTCTACCTGTAATTCAAATTTTATTTCCTTGCCGCTAATCCGCATTACATTCAACTGGGTTGTATCGTGAATCAGACTCGCGACATCGTATTTAATCGGCGATAATTCCAGCTTGCCGGCTTCGATTTTGGACAAATCGAGTATATCGTTAATAATGCCGAGCAGAGCATAGCCCGAATTGTAAATTTTAGCCATCGCTTCATTGGCATCCTGGGGAAGCGCCTTGTTTTGCATTTGTATTTCGGTAATGCCCAGAATTGCGTTCATCGGCGTGCGTATTTCATGACTCATTGTCGCAAGAAAATTACCTTTCTGCCGGCTTTCAATATCCGATTTATTTTTTGCCGCAGCTACATGGATAAAACCGGCGCTGAGCGTTATTGCCATCACAAAACCTATCACACTGAGCAGGCGGGCTATGTCTTTCATGCTTCGGTAATAGGCGCTTTCAGGAGTCATAATACCCAAATACCAGCCGTTTTGAAGCTGCCGGATAAAGACGATGGAAAAATTGCCCTTGTAATCCTTTACCCTGCGTTCGGAAACTTCTATCCCGTGTCTCAAGTCATATTCAATGGAAACGCCGTCATTCATGTCGCGTAACGATCTGCCCCAGTACGCCGGGATGGGGTGGGCGATTACTTCAAAAGCTTTATCCAGCATTATTCCATAGCTGCCCTCGGCGACGCGAGTGTTGTCAGCATGGCTTCTAATCCTGTCCAGCAATATATCAAGACAGACAACGCCCAGCAGACGGCCATCATCATCAAAAATGCAGCGCGCAAAAGCAACGGAAATAACACCCCGTGAAGCATCCAAATACGGCTCGGTAACTCCGACTTTCCCCTGTGCGTCAACTGCCGCTTTATACCAGGGGCGTTCCGCAGGCACATAGTCATCGGGCGGCGTCCAGTCAATGCCGGCCCAGAATTTTCCGCCAAACACGTCAAAAACGCCGTAGATGCCGGTGACATAAGATACCAGCCGGTCATCGGCGAGCATGTAAGCCGTAACGCTGTCAATATAGTTTGCTACCGTATTGAAAGTACTGCCCTGAAGAATCATGATACGAATGGTTTCCGCAACGGTACTTAACGTTGTTTCCGGTTCCAGAAGATCGGCGATGATATTGGCCTGGGTGTAATCAATGGCACTTTCCGTATTATTTTTCAGATGCCTGCGCTCAATGTCGCTTACAAACCAATAACTCACCACTACCATAACCGCAAAGGCAACAAATACAAACACCAGACGCCCAAACACCGGACGCAGAATAGCCTTTACTTTCCGTATGGAAAAACGAATTATTGACTTAAACACATCGACACCTCTTCAAACTGCTCCTTTACCTCGTAGAATACATCAGCAATATTGGGATCGAAGTGTTTTCCTGAACTCGACATGATAACATTCATAGCTTCTTCATGTGTATACGCTTTTTTGTAGGGCCGCACGGAAACAAGCGCGTCATAGACATCGGCAACTGCCAATATACGCCCCTGCAGCGGAATCATTGTTTCTTTCAGCCCATACGGGTAACCGGTACCGTCCCAATGTTCATGGTGATACCCGGCGAACAATTTTGCATGATGCAAAAACGCCTCATTACCCGTCCGGCTGACAATTTGATCAATATTCCGCTCGCCCTCCTGGGCATGTCTCTTTATCATTTCATATTCTTCTTTGGTCAATTTGTCAGGTTTGTTCAAAACCAAATCCGAAATGGTGATTTTGCCCAAATCATGCAAACGGGCCGATGAAGCGACCAGGTCTATGTCCCAGCTACGCAGTTCATCAACATAAACGCCGCGTTCCAGCATGGCGTTCATCAGTATTTTTATATATGCCGTTGTACGTTCAATATGCCCGCCCGTTGTTTTGTCACGGCTTTCAACCATATTCGCCAAAACGTATACCAGGCTGTTTTGCAACCGCCGCAACTGCGTTGTCCGTTTATGAATTAAATCGTCAATGTCCAGGTGGGTTTTAATGCGATTCAGCAGTACCGGCGCGGAAAAGGGCTTTGCGATAAAATCTACCGCACCCAGTTCAAAACCCTGGACTTCGGTAGAAACGTCCGTCAAACCGGTTAAAAATATGACCGGAATACCGGCATAGGTTTCATGGGTTCTGAGCTCCTGCAACGCTTCAAACCCGTTCATATCGGGCATTTCGATGTCCAACAGGATTAAATCCGGCGTAACTTTGTCCAAAAGCGTGAACATTTTAGCGGCGGATGGCATTGTCATTACACAGTATAGGTCTTCCAGGGCATTTTCTGCCATGGATAAGTTAGTATCACTGTCATCGACCACAAAAATCGTCTTCATCGCATACTTCCGCCTTTTCAAATATACTACTAACGTTTTGGCTTGTCAACAAAAAAGTATTTATTTGGCAAGAGTAGTCAAAAAACAGCGCCAAAAGCCCTGTAAAAACTGTATATTTCAGCTATAATGGGCTTATGTTCGTAATAACGGTAAGCCCCCGTTTTGGGGATATGGACGTGCTGGGGCACATTAATAACACTGTTCCGGTGGTTTGGTTTGAAACCGCGCGGAATCCGCTGTTTGGCATCTTTGATCCCGCGCTGGAACTAAAGCGCGAGACCTTTCCGCTGATTATTGCCCATACTGATTACGATTATGTGGGCGAACTGTATTTTCAGTACGAGGTGGAGATAAGAACATGGATAAGCCGTATCGGCGCCAAGTCATTTACCGTATATCACGAGGCATGGCAGCAGGGGAAGTTGTGCGTCAAGGGCAACGCGGTAATAGTTCACTACGATTTCAACGCGAAACAGTCAACCCCCATTCCTGAAGACAGGAAAAAACTGTTGGCGGAGCATTTTTTAGAGGTCCGGCAGCCGTAACGGTACGGTGACAATTACCCGTTCTTTATTTCGTTAAGTTCCCGAAGGTTGCGAAGCTTATAGGTGGCTTTTTCCTGAATTTGGCGCACCCGCTCGCGGGTTATGCCCAGGAGTTTTCCCGTTTCTTCCAGAGTCAGGGGGTCTTCACCGGCAAGCCCGTAACGAAGCTGGATAATCTTCATCTCGCGTTCGGAGAGCTGGGAAAGTATATCCGTCATGGTATCCTGCAGAGTCATGGAAAACACCATTTCAAACGGTTCTGTCAATGATTCGTCCCTGATAAGGTCTGCCAGACGGGTAAGATTACCGTCATCTACAATGGTGTCAAGACTGGTGGTCTCCTGGGAAAGTTTGACAATATCTTTTACTTTGGCTACCGGAATTCCCAGATATTCGGAAAGTTCCTCGTCACTGGGGTCGCGGCCCAAATCCTGGGTCAGTTGTTTGGCGACATAGTAACATTTTTTTATGGTATTGAGCATGTGAATGGGAATGCGGATTACCCGCCCCTTGTCCGCTATGCTTTTGATTATCGCCTGCCTTATCCACCAGGTGCCGTAAGTTGAGAAGCGGCAGCCTCTGGTATAGTCAAAGCGTTCAACCGCCTCGATAAGGCCGATGTTTCCCTCGTCAATCAGGTCCAAAAGGGAAAGCCCCCGGTGCTGGTAATTTTTGGCGATGGAAACCACCAGGCGGAGGTTGGAATTAATCATTTTGTTTTTATAGAAAAGCAACGCGCTGTCCAGAGCGGTTTTTTCCCGGTTATAGTCATCCTCCGGCCTGGTTTGGCGTTCCGCTTCAAGATCGTTCAGTTTTGAACGCAGGCTGATGATTTTTTCTCCGATGTTTTGTTCTTCCTGAATGGTCAACAGGGGAAAATTGGAAATCTGCCTGAAATACAACGCGAGAGGATCGGTCTCCTTAAAGACTTTGGTCCGTTTTGAGTTTTTGGGATGCTTCCGCATCCTTTTCAAATTCGCATTGTCCGCTTCAAGCGCCATCGGCGCTGCCGTTGCTGTCTTTGTCATTTTCATATCTCCCTAAAATCTGGGGGCCTTTGCCGGATCCACCGGGGACCCGTTATGCGATACAATCAAAACCAAATCCGGCTTTCCCGATGCCGGATAGATTCCCAACTTTCCCAATTCAGTTCCCGGTTCTATATTGTCTCCCTTTCTTACCGACAGGGTTTCACAGGAGCCGTATAAATACCGGTAACCTTCGTCTGTTTCTATCACCGCTACATTGCCATAACCCCGCCAGGGGCTTGCGTGAACGACAACCCCCCCGGTCAGGCTTTTGATTGATTCGGATTCCCTGCCGGATACCAGCACTCCCGTATTGCTGCTCATATACAGCACTTCCTTTGCCATAACCGGCCAGCGGATTGAAGGGTCAGCCGTTTTTGCCGTATTGTGCGCGGAAGACTTCGGGGACGTTTTTCCGCCCGCCGCCGCGGGAGGATGCCCCGGTATTTTTATTTTTTCACCGGTTTTCAGGACATAACTTTTGGAAAACCCGTTTATGTCGCGCAGCGCCTGGAGCGTCACACCCCGCGAGCGGGCTATGCTGTAAAGGGTATCGTTTTTTGAAACGGTATACAGAAAAAAGACCGGAGTGGCAGGGGCGGCAATGACAGCAGGCGGACTGTTTGTCCGGGAAGGAATCGCCAGCCGCATCCCCATTTGTAATTTGGAGGAGTCGGCGATATTATTATGCCGCATAAGCTCTTCCTGGCTTATCTTGTATAAGAGTGAGATGGAATAAATTGTATCGCCCTTCGCCACCAGATGAATCAGGTCTTCAGCAGGGGTACTGTATGAAAACAGGCCGAAGAGAGCCGCCAGCAGGACGAGGGGCTTTATACTGCGCCGATAGACCATGACATTTCATTATCGGTAGATAAGGCCCCGCGCTTTAACAGCTCATTCATTCTGTATATAATGGCAGGAAGGAATAGAATGGCCATTGAAATTGAGTTGAAGGCCTATTTGGACGATTATGCGCCGGTAAAGGAACGGCTTTCCGTTTGGGGGGATTATTGCCGCTCCTATAAAAAGTCCGACTCTTACTGGCTTCCCGTACAGCCGGCCGCCGGGATGACCGTTCCGGGGGTACGGGTTCGCCGCGAAAGCGGTATTGACGCAGACGGCGCGGCCCATGAGACTGTTTGGGCGACCTGCAAAATAAAGGAAATTTCCGGCGGTATTGAGGTCAACAATGAAAGCGAATTTACCGTATCAGACGCCGGACTTTTTGAAGCATTGCTGGGCCGCCTTGGCCTGCTCAGGGCTGTGTGCAAGGAAAAAGAGGGCTGGGCCTGGACTATTCCCCCGCAGACCGCCGGACAATCCCCCATTGTGGCGGAAATTTCCCTGGTCGCCGGTCTGGGCTGGTTTCTGGAAATTGAGATTATGGCCGCCGATGACCGCGCGCCAACGGTTCAGGAAAGCCGGAAACGGCTTTTTGCCCTGCTGGAAAAACTGGAAATACCGGCAGACCGGATAGAAAGCAGGCCATATACGGCGATGTTGCAGGAAAAACAGGAGGTTTTTTGATTTTTATGGAAGAAAATGTATACCGCAGGCCAAGCTGGGACGAGTATTTTATGGAAGTGTGTGAGGCTATCGCAAAACGGGCCACCTGCGACCGGGGGCGTTCCGGCTGTGTTATCGCCAAGGATAACCAGTTGCTGGTAACGGGTTATGTGGGCGCGCCCGCCGGTCTGCCCCACTGCGACGAGGCCGGGCATCAGTTTAAAAAAATGCTCCACGAAGACGGTAATGTTACTACCCACTGCGTCCGCACCGTTCACGCCGAACAAAACGCCATTTGCCAGGCCGCCAAGCGGGGCATATCCATCAACGGCGCAACCCTCTACTGCCGCATGACCCCCTGCCGCACCTGCGCCATGCTGATTATCAACTGCGGCATAGTCCGCGTGGTATGCCAACGCCGCTATCATGATGCGGGCGATTCAGAGGCAATGTTCACCGCAGCGGAAATAAAGCTGGAATATGTGAGCGAAGAAATTCAGCAGTATGATAAGCAGTGAAAAAGCAGCTTTATACGCATTGTGGAAGTATTCACCACGGAGTACTCGGAGTACCACGGAGGGGAAAGAAAGTTTTTATGCCATCCCCCTATTACTTCTCCGTGCAACTCCGTGGTGAATTTTCTTTGCTCTTTGCCCTTACCCCACCTATAGCGTATATATTTCGCCTAACAACACTACCAAAAACCGATGGCAGCCACCACTGCGCCGCAATATAACAAGCCTACCGTCCAACGGACGGCTTACAG
>JAIRRB010000217.1 GCA_031256195.1 Treponema sp. | reverse complement strand
GACGAAACCCTGGATGAAGACGGAAGCAACGGGCCCCGCCTGCGCGGCGCCCTGCTGAGAGTCGATCGGGACAAAAGCCAGGCCAGGTATATCAACGCAATCATTAATTCGATAAATGAAGAAGCCCTGTACATGATCAATGAGGCGGTACCTGCCCTGATCGTGGTGGGAAAGCATTTTAAAATGCTGGTAGATGACTACGAGAAGAAATACCACGAACTCATTATGAACTGGAAGGAACTGACCCAGTATTCCAAGGTTCCGATATCCCAGCGGATATCTTTTATCTATAAAAAGATAAATTACTTTGTACAGTTGATGCTCCTGGAGACCCGTTCAGACGACGAGTAGTCAGGAACCTTTCATGCGCTTTTCCTCATCTTTAAAGCGTTCGGTGAATTTGATGTTCGCCCTCTGAAGGGCCAGCGATGGTTCTATGTTGAAAACCTTGCAGAGGTTTACAACGGAAAAGAGAAGGTTGCCCAGTTCTTCTTCCAGCGGGCTTTTGCCGGCTTTTGCCGCTTCGGCTATTACCGCCAGTTCTTCTTCAATCTTGCCGATTACCCCCGCCGCGTCCGGCCAGCCGAATCCTGCCCTGGCGGCTTTTTTCTGGAGCTTCCAGGCGCGGTCCAGCGGCGGGAGCCCCCGCTGCACCTCGTCAAGGACAGAATCTTTTGGCTTGCGGCCTTCCTGCTCGACTTTTATTTTCGCCCAGTTCCGCACAGCTTCTTCGGAACTGATCCCCGCCGCGTCCGGTTCGCCATACACATGGGGATGGCGGCGGATGAGCTTTTCCGAAATACCTTCAAGCGCGTCCGCCACGGAGAAATGCCCTTCCTGCTCGTGCATATAGGCGATCATGGTCGCGAGGAGAAAAATATCTCCCAGTTCTTCCTTTATGTGCGCGGGATCCTGTTCGTTTATAGCTTCTATACATTCGTAGGTTTCTTCGATTAAATCAGAGCGGAGCGAAAGGGGTGTCTGTTCCCGATCCCAGGGGCAGCCGCCGGTATCGCGGAGGCGGGCAACAATTTCGTAAAGTTTTTTAAATGGCCCGGCTTCATTTGACGGGATATTCCCAGCCATGGAACCAGTTTGGAACAGGCCGGGGATTTGATCAAGCGGTCTTTTGAGATTGACACTTCCCGGGTTGAACGGTAAATTATCATAAGGAAGATTAAGGAAGCTAAATATGGTTGAAGACGCAAAAAAAACCGCATGGTTTACCCATGACAGGTTCGGGTTGTTTATTCATTGGGGGCTGTATTCCATACCGGCGCGCGGTGAATGGATTCGCAGTTTTGAGTGCATATCGAATGAGGATTATCAAAAATATTTTGATGAATTTAACCCGTCTGATTACAACCCTTCGTTGTGGGCAAAAGCCGCGAAAAACGCCGGGATGAAGTACGCCGTTATGACCGCGAAACACCACGATGGTTTTTGCCTGTTCGACAGCGCCCTTACCGATTATAAATCCACCAATACTCCCTGCAAACGGGATTTGATACGGGAATACATCGAAGCCTTTCGCGCCGAAGGTATCAGGGTGGGCCTGTATTACAGCCTTATCGACTGGCACCACCCAGACTACCCGCATTACGGCGACAGGCAGCATCCCATGCGGAACAATGAAAAGTACAAGGGCGCTGCGCATAATTTTGACAATTATTTGAAATACATGCACGGGCAGATTGAGGAACTCTGCACAAAATACGGAAAGATCGATATTTTTTGGTTTGATTTCTCCTACGGCGATATGCGGGGTGAAAAATGGAAAGCCACGGAACTGGTGCGGATGATCCGCGGCCATTTGCCGGACGTGCTGATGGATAACCGGCTTGAAGCAAGCGGGGAAGGCTTCGGTTCTCTGGCCTCGGGCAGCCCCAGCGAATACTCAGGCGATTTTGTCAGCCCCGAGCAGATCATCCCCCCGTCCGGCATACTTGACGTTAATAACAAACCCGTTGTTTGGGAATCCTGCATTACCATGAATAACCACTGGGGCTTTGCCCAAACGGATAAAAATTACAAACCCGCTGATATGATCGTAAAAAAACTGGTCGAGTGCGTATCAAAAGGCGGGAATATGCTGTTGAATATCGGGCCGGACGCAAAGGGCAGAATCCCTCCTGAATCGCTGGACATATTGGCAGCCATAGGCCGCTGGATGACGCTGAACGGCAAGTCGGTTTACGGCTGCGGTTTTGCCGGCATTGATAAACCCGAATACGGACGGGTCACAAAAAACATTGAAGCGAATACCCTGTATTATCACGTCACGGAGAATCAGATCGGCTACATTCCCCTGATGGGCCTGCAAAAAAGCAGAATCAAAAAAGTCCGGCTGCTGTCGAGCGGTTCGGAAATGCAAATTATTGAAAATTGGGTTACCTCCAATTACGAGAGCATCCCCTTTGTGTCTTTTGGAGACAGCCCGTTACTGCCCGACCCGGTCAACACGGTGGTTGAGGTTGAATTATTGGGATGAGACTACGTGACCGGCGCGGGATCAAAGACGCAGATATCGTTGTAAAGCCGGTACTTTTCGGCGAATGGCGCATAGCGGCCTGACGCTGTGTCGATTATAAGCCTGTAAATCCGTTCCCCGGCCTGTTGAATGGTTTCCGTACCGTCCGCTATGGTTCCCGCGTTGACATCAATGATATCGTCCCAGAGGTTTTTAAGGTCCGTCCGGGAACTTACCTTGATAACCGGCGCTGCCGCGAGGCCGTAGGGTGTACCGCGGCCGGTCATAAACACCTGAATGGTTATTCCCGACGCGAGCTGAAGTGCGCCGCAGACAAAATCACCTGCCGGGGTGGCCGCGAAAATAAGCCCTCTCTGTGATACACGCTCACCGGCGGAAAGCACCCCGGAAATGGGAGCGCTGCCTGACTTCGCGATTGAGCCCATGGTTTTTTCCATTATGTTGGAAAGCCCGCCGGCCTTGTTGCCGGGGCTTGGATTGGCGCTGATGTCGGCCCCGCCCCTCTCAAGGTAGGAATCGTACCATTTCATCTCGGAGAGGAGTTTTCCGGCGATTTCAGCGCTCCCGCAGCGCCCGGAAAGGAATTGCACCCCGTCCCGGACTTCGGAAACTTCGGAGAACAGCACCGTTGCCCCGGCGCTGACCAGCAGGTCGCTGGCATAACCTGAGGCGGGATTGGCGGTAATCCCGGAAAACGCGTCGCTTCCACCGCATTGTAAACCCACGCAGAGCTTTTCCAGAGGCAGCGTTACGCGCCTTCTTTCGTTAAGCTTTCGCAGCTTCTTTTCCGCCATTGAAAGAACAGCGTCTATCATGGCCTTAAAGCCCGCCTGTTTTTGCAAAACAATGACGTTTTCGGGATTGTTCTCATGAGGCTCAAGCAGCATATCCAGGCTGAGTTTTTCGCAGCCCAGGGCAACTACCATAATCTCCCCGCCGAAATTCGGATTACGCATCAGGTTTTTTAGCGTTCTGATTGGAATTACCGAATCAGGGGCGCTGATGGCGCAGCCGCAGCCGTAACTGTGGTTCAGCGCCGTTACATCATCCACTGCCGGGTATTTGGGAAGAAGCTCGGTTTTGATCTTCTGCACCGCGACATTTAAGACCCCGGCGACACACTGAACGCTGGTCATAATCCCGAGGATATTCCTGGTACCGGCGAAGCGGCTGTCCGGAACCTCGTAGCCCTCAAAAGCGGAGGGTAAGTTTGCCGGGAGTCCGTGATCCGGCCCTGCGGCCCTGCCCCAGGGCATATTTTCCAGATCCGGCATTTCAGGCAGAACCAGCATATGTTCATCGATGTGGCCGCCAGCCGGAACATCACGGGCAAGCCTGCCAAGGACAACACCGTAGCGTATAACTTCATCCCCTTTCTTTAGATCATTGAGGGCGATTTTGTGGCCCTGGGGAATATCCTGAATCGTTTTCAGGCCCGGAACAGCTTCGGTTCCCGCCGGGGCGTCCTGGACCGGTATGACAACATTGTCCCGGTCATTTACCTTGATTATGAGCGCCATGCCGAATCTTACCACACATTACCGTTTAACGCATCCCTGATCGCGATACCCGATGGCGTAGCCGCCAGAGCGCACGCGGCCATCGCGCCGGCGGAACCGCACTCGGCCTGGCACCCTCCTTCGGAACCCGCTATGGTGGCCTGTTGCGCTATGATCACCCCGGCAAGGCAGGAGATAAGGAACGCGGCGCGAAGCCGGGGAGGGTAAGGCCCTTGACAATGGAAGCCCTGGTTACCGCAATGCGGCGGTCAAGCTCCCGGATGACTGCGTCTTCACTCTGCCCCGAGATAAATGACTCGCGCTTGACGGTGATAATCTCATAAGTGAATCCCTGTCCGCACTCTTGCAGCCCGGCCAGTTTTTCCCTGCCCCGGAACAGATCCTCATCCTCAGGCGGGATGCCGAGCAGCCCGGCAATAGCCGCGTCCGCGGAGCCATGGCCCTTCCATGTGGACGCGAAAGAACCGTAAAACCTGATAATCACTTCCGAAGGGACAGGCCCGAACATTTTCCGGGCCAACCACGCGATTCGGGCTACGCCCGCGGTATGCGAGCTGGAAGGCCCGGTTTTGATTTCGCGGCGGCATTGTGAAACAGAACAAAACTTGTCATGAGGAAACAATTGAAATGAATACCAGAGCTAAAAATTGCCGGAATCTATTGTCTTTTCAAATTGATCATCCATATAGCTTTCGATTTTTTCCTTGAGGGTAATAAGGGCTTCCGTACTATATATGGATGGTTTAAAGTCGGTTTTGTACTTTTCCGGCAATATTAGCTGAAATTCCGCTGTATTGAGGGCTTTTGCCAACTTGGTAAGCGTCAGGTCGCTTACCCACCGTCTGCAGCCTTCAATGTCTTTTATGGTTTGAACCGATAATCCGGCTTTTTCCGCCAATTTTTCCTGCGAATATTGTATCGTTGTCCGGTATCTTTTTACATTCTGGGCAAGAACAATTCTTATTGTTTCTTTTTTCATACTGAAATAATAAGGATTTA
>JAIRRB010000212.1 GCA_031256195.1 Treponema sp. | reverse complement strand
GCCCAGTTCCTCAACAAAAATACAGACCATGGAGCCCATCAAAAACAGGGACAGGTATTCCAGGCGGAAACAAATATACGAATTGGGAATCAGGTAACTCGCGATGCCAAATCTGGTATAGGTATAGACGAAAAGCAGAAGCGAGAAGATGCTAAAGTAGAGGTTAAACAGTTCCTTTTTGGTTCTGACGAAGAGAAAGAGCATGAGATAAAATATTCCGATAAAACAAAAAATTCCGCCAAGTATCATGGGCAGAAAATTACGCTCCCGCGCTTCAATTATCCTGTAGTCATCAAGATAATACGGCCTGACGTAATAAAACCCGGTATTCGCGCTGGTAGGGTCTCCCAGAATTCTGAAGGCCAGAATATTGGTCCCCTGTTTAATGAGCGCCCTGTCAATCGGAAAAAATACATTCCGCAGCGTCCGGCCTTCCTTTATTTGACCTGTTTCGTCCAGGTGTATTTCCGAGCGGACCAGCGTTCCGTTAAAAAAAATCTCCCAGTTTATCCCTATGATGGCAAGGTAAATTCCGGGGCTTACCCGCGCGGCGCTCTGTGTATTGTCAAGAAACGAAATGGCCGCACTGTCCAGTTCCAGCGGAATAATGACGGTAAATTCCTGCGTCTCTTTTCCGCGGGGTGAAAGGAAAGTCCGTTTGGGAAGGTTCGGCAAAGGAGAAGCCTTGACCGAAAGCTGCGCGGCTTCAAAGCGCATCCATTTCCCGGCATTTTCCGCCGGAATTTCCGCAATATCCGCCGGATCAAAACCGTGCCTAATCCACGCGGGATACTCCCGTAAATTCCGGTACAAAGGCCCGCCTCCGCCCTGCCGGACAAGGTATTGGTCTCTCCACATATAAAACACGACCAGCAGCATAATAACTGAATAGACAACAGGGACAATAATCTGCAACAGACGCCGTTGGTTAAATTTCATACCGGAGCTTCCTTCCCCCATTTTAGCATTTTTTGCCCATGTTCGGCACATAAAAGCACGTATACAGCACGAAATGACATTAAACACGCACAGAATGCACATTCAGAACGATAAAAAATCTACAATTTGTAATATAATAATAATAAACGTAAAATTATGAACATCCTTATTTGTGACGATGTACATGACGCGGCTTTAATGCTGAAGAAAATTATTGCCTTTTCGGTCTGTGATGTCAATATACAGGTTTTTAACGGCGGCGAAAAGGTGCTTGCCTCTATCCGTTCCGGCAATATACCCGACCTGTGCTTTCTTGACATACTCATGCCCGGAATTGACGGCATTTCACTTGCGGCGCGGATGCGGGAAGAAGGCTATGGCGGCCCCATTGTTTTTCTTACGGCTTCAAATGATTATGCCGCCCAGTCGTATAAGGTTGAGGCTTTTTCTTACCTGCTTAAACCGCCCGATGAAAAGGAAGTCGCCGCCATACTGCACAAATTAAAAAATATGCTCGAAGCCGCCGATATCGCGGGCATACCGGTAAAAACAAAACAAATTTCAAAACATATTCTGTTTAGGGATATATCGCATATAGAGGTTATCAGGCACAATGTTCATTTTCGTTTGACTGACGGCAATGAGATTCATATAGCCGGTGTTTTTTCGGAAATTATCCCCAGGCTGCTTACGGACAAACGTTTTGCCCAGTGCCACCGCTCTTTTGTAGTAAATATGGACGCCATTTCCGGCATACAGAGCAATACGGCAATAATGAAATGCGGAAAAAACATACCCATTTCAAGAGGCTATTCTCAATTCAAAAAGCTGTGTCAGGACAGGTTATCCGGCCCTCAAACGCAGGACAATGAGCAGTGATAATAGAGGAGATTACCATTCACGGGGGGAATAATCGCCTGTTGGCTCGGTTATGGTAAATGTTTCGCCTGAGGGCTCTATGACATAAAAACCGTTCTTCATGGCAAACGCTTTTTCATTGTCATTGAAGACCATTCCCGCGATAGCGCCCAAGTATTTCCTTTTGTCATTATGCAAGTCCGCATGGGCGCGAACCTTTTCCATACGCTCGATATGCTCGGTAACATCTGCGGTGTTTGGTTTGGACTTGACTTCGACAATCATTACCTTGTCGCCGTTTTCAAGGGTGATGTCAATTTGAGCGTATATGTTGTTTGTTTGATTCTTAATGACGGTATCACGATATGCCTTTTCAAACACAAAGCCCAGTTCATGGAATTTGCTTATCAGGTTCGGCACAACCATGTACTCGACCATTTCACCGAAACGGTTGCCCAGTTTGCCAAGTTGCCTATCAAGCCGCTGGGCGCTTTCCTTCATCTGGCGCTCAGTTTCCCTCTGAGCTTCCTTCATCTCGCGGTAGTTTTCCTCATGCCGCTGGGCTGTTTCTTTGAGGATTCGACCTGTTTCCTGCAAAGCCGCCCACACCGTCTCAAAAGTGGGGGTATGCGAACCTAAAGGTTCGGCTGTTTGTACTGCTTCCATTGCTCCCTCTAATTACAATATACACATTTTCTGACAAAACAGCAAGGAAATTCCCCCAACACCCGCGGGGGCAGGGACATTGTATGGAAATAATGTTACTTGTTATTACCTGCTGATTATGATAATCTAAGTTATATGAATGAATTACGGGCACATATTGTTATTGATCCTGAAATACGATTCGGCAAACCATGCATAA
>JAIRRB010000180.1 GCA_031256195.1 Treponema sp. | reverse complement strand
GGCGGTGCTATACACCGTTCTTTCTGCAACCATGGCTTGATTTCGTTTTTTTAACAGGCATCCGGTTCCATGATCTGAGATGCTGTCCGGTACCCCAGTTCCGCTACCTTGTCGGTCGGCAGCTGGAGCGCCCGCCGTGCTCTTCCTTCAGGCGGCTGGCTGCAGGCCAGTGCGGTTATCTCCGCTTCCCCGTCTATTTTTATTTTTTGCGGTGTTCCCCTCTTTTTACGTTCTACCGCCGCTTGACGGCCTCCCTCAACAAAGCGTTTCCGCAATACCCCTGCCGCCTGCTGCCGCGAACCATAAGCACCGCCGATCACCGCAGCGGCCCAGTGTTCATTGACCGGAATCCCGTCCGGCGCGGGCAATATTTGAGCATGGCGTATCCGGCAGCCTGCGGTATTTCCCTTTTTTACAAGCTTCTGTACGGCCTCCCGTTCTTCTGCGGTTAATGTTACCCGGTATTTGATATTTGATTTGACCATGTCCCCCTCCTGCTTATTCTTCGGAGAAAAACTCCTAATCCATAACCGTTTTTATGCTTCATAGGGTAGTAGACATAAAGTAGACACTTTATGAGCGTAAAAAGGCGCTGTGAGGCGGTTGTATGGGAGGTAAGGCATGAAGGTATTATTGCACAAACCCGCTGACAAATACTTGAACCGCTTGCAACCGGCTGACGGCGATCGATTCGATGCCGCTTTTACCGCGCTTGAAAAAGAACCGCCGGAAGGCGGCATAAGGCCGTATGAGGGCAGCCCCGGATTTTTGCGGCTGAGGGTAGGGAACTATAGGGCAATATTCAAAATTGCAAATAATTCAATCGTTGTAACATACATAGAGCCGCGGGGCCAAGCGTACACGAAAAAAATACGAACCAAGAGAGGGTAAACACATGGCAGCTACAGCGTTAAGGAAAAAATTATAGGGATATATTGAAACCATGCCGGAAAAAAACCTTGTCATAATAAAGCCGCTTTTATCAGCACTATCTGAACCGCTTTATACGATAGAACCGGCAAGCCCGGAGGAAGCAAAGAAGGCAGAAAAGATATTCAAAGAACATGAGAAAAATCCGTCAAGTTTCGTGCCGTTCAAAAAGAGGGTTACAGGGTAAACGTACCGGAAGGTAGTGTAAGGGGCTGAATGATGGGAGTGAGTGTCGCGTCCTGGTGTAAAGTTGACACCAGGGGGAAATTGCACTTAGATATTATTCATAACGGGCGGCGGAAGTGGGAATCCCTGGGGCTGACTTTGCCGACTGACAAGGCGCAGCGGGCCGAGATCATGCGGCTTGCCGAGGTGTGCAAGTCAAAGCGGGAAGCGCAGATACTTTCCGGCGAATGGGGAATGGTTGATCCGGTAAGCGGCAAGCAGGCCCTCATCGAGTACATGAACGGCATCGCCGAGGGCCGGGGGCAGAACGATTTCGCGTATAAGGCGGTTAAATACCTTGAAGATTTTCCCGGCGGAAATACCTCCATCGGCGGCGTTACTGAAAAATGGCTGGAAGATTTTCAGGACTATTTGCTTAGGGAAACCAAACTTTCAATAAAGACAATAGCCCATTATTCCGGGGCAGTCCGTTACGCATTACGCAAGGCAGCGCGGGATCGGATTATTCCGCGCAATCCAGCGGTAGGCGTCCAGGGCGTATCCGTTCCCGAAAGCGACAAAGTATATTTAACAGCCCCTGAGGTACAGGCCCTTGCAAACGCGCCCAGTAACGGAGACCTGGGGGCCGTGGTAAAACAGGCTTTTCTATTCGGCTGCTATACAGGGTTCCGCATATCCGATCTGAAAACGCTTGCCTGGGGGGACGTACAGCGCGACCCGCCACAGATAAACAAACGGCAGGAGAAAACGAAGCGCAAGGCGTCTGTGCCGCTTCACGCCGTCGCATGGGGCCTCATTGATGATAAGCGGCTTCACGGCTACAAAGACCTTGTATTCACCGCTCTGGCGCAATCTACGACAAACACAGACGAATACCTTAGACGCTGGGCAAAGAAAGCCGGGATTGAAAAAACATCGGCTGGCATACCGCCCGGCACACCTTCGCGGTGTTGTCCCTGGAGTCCGGGGTAGAGATTTACACTGTCTCAAAACTGCTGGGACATAAAGACAACGCAGGTATACGCCGTCGCGACCGACAAGATGAAGCGCGAAGCCGTGAACGCGCTGCCGGTGATTGATATAGCGGGGGGGAAAAACATGAATGAAAAAGATTTATCAAATGATTTTCTGAAAAATACAAACGACAAAGATAAAATTGGCATAATGATGGACATTTATACAAATAACTATAAAAATATTTTTTGAAGAATACGCGAAAGGGCATATTGAAAATTCCGAAAACCCCTTCATAGCCACCCACTATGTCGCGGATTTTTGCACACAAACAAGTAATGATTTTTTCTTGGAAGTAATAGCGGAATATTTTGACGAGGAAAATACAATAAAACCAGATATGGCTAGATTTAAACAAATAATAGACAGATGGAATGAATACCTTGAATTCATTGATACTGAATTCAGAAATGCGGTAAGTAAATACGACACTAATAATTCGATAAAAATTTTCCCCAAAAACGCAAACGAAAAAGAAATATTGGCTCACTTGGCAAAAAAATATCACATAAAACGGGAGTTAGAAAATAATAAATTTCCGCTTTCTGATAAGCATGGACTAAAAAATCTAATAAGAGAACTATATAGGTATGCTTCCAATTTTACTCCTAAAGAGGCATATCCCTTTATAGCAGTGTATATTGAAACTGGCTTAGAGGGGTGTAATGTTCAAAACTATTGCCGCGAAATAAAAAAAGATATGCCCACCCTATAAAACGTATAAATACGTATTTGCTATACGTTTTTAAAAAAATTCATAATAAAAATATAATGAATCTTATGGAACGCAAGAAAACCATAGGGGGAAAAATGAATGAAATAACACAAGCTCCTATTGATGCCGATGGTGCTGCCGCATTTCTAAAGTTGAAAAAAGCCACTGTTTACAACCTAGTGTTTTACGGCAAGCTCAAGGCTTACAAACCAGGCGGAAAAAAACTGCTTTTCAAACTACCCGATCTGGAAAAATACTCATACGGAAGCGTAATAGGCGGGCATTCTGAATGGGCAGAAACAATCCTGAACGTTGCGCAAAAAAAGAAACCGCGCCGGAAGGTAATGGCATGACAGGGGCGGTACAGCATAATAATGCGTCTTTGCTTTTGCCATATCTGAATAATGATTTATTGCCGGGCCTGAGAGAGATTATCTCTTACAGCAAAACCGTAAGGATGATACCTGAGGAATGGTACGATTTAAGTACCCGGCTGGAGGCTGTCCTGTACGACCTTGAAAACGCATTGAGAGAAGCGGGAACACGGCCCCGGATTCTGGCTTTTCCGTATAGGGGAGTAACGCATGATGCCTGAAATAAAACAGGCCCCACAATGCGCCGAGCAACGCAGGGGGCCGACAGAAGAAGCGGATAATCAAAATATAAACCCGCATACAGAAAAAAGCAAGCCCTTGACATGGAATGATTACGAATTGTTCAAGGCAAACCGGTATATAAGAGGCGGCATCTCCGGGGCAATGGCCCGCCATTTTGCCCAGGGGAGACCGCCGCCATACGGGCCGGTAGGCATTGGACACACGGCAAGCAAACCCCTGACGATCCCGAACAGGCAATAGTAAAGGCCCTTGAAAACGAACTGACCGGAGCGGAACGGGACGTATACACCGAGCTGGCCGGAAAATATGAATTTGATGCAAAGATGTCCAGGGCCGCCGCGGAGATCCGGGCAATGGCTGAGGTGCTATTCCGCAGAAATGCGGAATAGGCTGTTGCAGCCCCCGCAACACAAAGCCCCAGAGAAACCACCACAGCCAATAGAGCCGCAGAAACGGTATGAGGGAACCGCCGCCCTTGCGGAGTACGCGAAGCGCGGGATTAAGCTCATGCCTTGCGTCCCTGTTGAGGACGATCCGAAGCGGTACCGCCCTATTGTCGGCAAGGACAAATGGGGCGGTACGGCGACCGCTGATATTGACCGCATAATGAAATATCAGTCCGGGGCGTTATGGCCCAATGTGCCGGTTTGCCTTTTCCGGTTCGGGTTGAGACGCCGAGCGGCGGGCTCCACCTGTATTTTTTGTATAACGGGCCACCTATAAAAAAAATGAAGATTGCCGAGGGCGTGGAAGTGTTTAGTATCGATCCGCTTACCGCTGCGGGGAGCCGGAAATTATGAGGGCTTATTATTGCACGGCGATATTGGCAAAGCCCTGCCGCTTCCCGCCGAATTGCTGGCGATAATCAACAACATAACGCAGCCTTGCTCCGTACCCGCGAAAAACACGCGCCAATCAGAACCCGCCGTCCGGGGCGATAACGGCAAGACCGCGTTAAAAGGGCGGCTGAGGGAATACATCGCGGTGCGGGGGATTGCCGTAACCAAGAAAGGCGGCCAGGAATGGATTAATTGCCCTCTCCATGACGATGATTCCCCGTCAATGCAGATCAACGCGTCGGACAAGTATGCCGGCATCTTGAAATGCCACGCTTGCGGCGCGAGCCTTGACGTTTTCGGGCTTGCGCGAATTACGGCTGGACTGCCGGAGGGGAGAAGGTATTTCCCCCAGGCAGTACAGGAAGTCAAAGCCGCCCTGGGAATGGGGCAATAAATTAACGTATGAAACGTTAAGGAGCTTGCAAATGCCAGATAACGAAATCACCGCCGACAAAGCGCGGATTGAACAGGAAATCTTAAAAGAGCTTGAAAAAGAATTACAAAATAATCCGCTGAACTCGCACGGGCGCGACAAGAAAAAGAAGGCCGTATCGCCGCCTTTTGAATTTGATCATCACAACCAAGCGCAAGCCATAAAAGAATATATTCAGGGAGGGATTAGGTATATAATCAAGATTGGTAAATTCGCTGTATACAACAGCGCGAAGGGGATATATGAAACAGGGGAATTTGCGCTGTCGAGCGTATGGCACGTTATAGAGCGGCTTGCGCGGGGGCGGCTGGAATCGTTTGATTTTCTTGATACAGACGAACAGGACGCAGCCATGTCGTTTGGTAAAAAAATGCTGACAGGGCGGGAAGGAAACCACATAAAAATATTA
>JAIRRB010000189.1 GCA_031256195.1 Treponema sp. | reverse complement strand
AAAGATTGTCCCCTTGCCAAATTTTCTCTTCTGTATTACAATGACCGTAAAGGGGCGTTGACCTGTTTTACATACCAACTGAATCAGGGGGTTTTCATGGCTGCTGATAAAATGGATGGGGGTATTGATTTTCCCCAGGAATTACTTGCATTTATAGACGAGTGGAAGGAGAAACCGGGGAGTCTTATCATGATTCTCCATAAAACCCAGGAAACTTTCGGCTTTATTTCCCGGCCCGCGGCAGAACAGCTGTCCCGGTTGACGAGGATTCCCCTGGCGCGGATTTATGGGGTTGTTACGTTTTACCATTTTTTCAAAACTAAAAAACCGGGAAAGCACAAGGTTTCCGTATGTCTGGGAACTGCCTGCTATCTGAAAGGCAGCCAGGACTTGATCGATGAAACCCGGAATGTGCTGGGGGTTGAGCCGGACGGCGTTACCGAAGACGGTCAGTTTTCGGTTGATCCGGTCCGCTGTGTCGGCTGCTGCGGTCTTGCGCCGGTAATGACCGTGGGAAACGATACTTACGGCAAGCTCACCAAGGACATGATCCCCGGCATAATTGCGAAATACCAGAATGCGTGAAAAATTGAGCCATGCACTTTACCCTTGCCGATCTGGTAACTGATATAACGCAGAATGCCTGTGAGTCGGGAGGGACGCTGGTCGAGCTTGAGATACGGGAGACCGGCGGGGAATTCCGTTTTCTGGTGAAAGATAACGGCAAGGGCATGACCAGGGAGGAATTGAGCAGGGCTGTCGATCCATTTGTAACTGACGGGGTGAAGCACCCGCACCGGAAAGTGGGGCTGGGGCTTCCCTTTTTGGTTCAGACCGCCGAGCAGTCCGGCGGGGGCTGGGATGTACAGTCCGAGAGAGGGAAGGGCACTACGGCATCGGCATGGTTTGATACCGGCAATGTTGACACACCGCCGCTGGGGGATATTCCGGGTATGTTCAGGACTATCCTGATGTTTGCGGGGCCGGATGAGGTAACGATACGGCGGCACCGGAGCGGCGAGGCGCCGCTTGAATACGAGGTGCGAAAATCGGAACTTGCCGATGCGTTGGGCGGTCTTGAAGATACAGAGTCGCTGGTGTTGGTTGGCAAGTATCTGCGATCTTTGGAAGAAGAAGAGTGATTAGTGAATAACCATTAAATATTGAGGAGGTTAGGGATATGGCAAAGATGAGTTTGGAAGAACTGAGGAGCCTGCGGGATACCAGAAAAAACGACCTGCGCAAACGGGATTCCGAAGGCAAGGAGATTCAAATTATTGTAGGAATGGGGACCTGCGGCATTGCGGCAGGGGCAAAGCAGACTTTGGATGCGTTTATTACCGGACTGGATGAACACAAACTGGTGGACAATGTGATAGTGCGGCAGACCGGCTGCATGGGGATGTGCCACTCGGAGCCGACGGTCGAGGTAATCGTTCCCGAAATGCCGGTAGTCATTTACGGCAGAGTGGACGCTTTGGCTGCGGAGGAAATTATTCAAAAGCATATTATTGGCAGGGAACTCCTGAATGATCGTATTCTGGATCGGCCCGCCATAGACATTATGAAGCTATAAGGGGGAAAAGATGGCGTATAACCACTACATTCTCACCTGCGGCGGTACCGGCTGTGAGTCCAACAAGGGAGCTGAAATCTACCAAAAGCTCGTTGCTGAAGCGGATAAACAGGGTGTCAAGGCCGAAGTGCAGATTGTTAAAACAGGTTGTTTCGGGTTCTGCGAAAAGGGGCCAATCGTCAAGGTGCTGCCTGAAGAATCATTCTATGTCGGTGTAATACCGGAGGATGCCCAGGAGATCATCGCCGAGCATATTCTTAAGGGCCGCGAGGTAAAGCGGCTCCTCTACAAAGAAGATGAACAGAAAAAAATCCCCGATTCGGTGGAGGATATTCAGTTCTACCAGAAGCAGGTACGGGTAGTATTGCGTAACTGCGGAGTCATCAACCCCGAAAACATTGACGAGTATATTGCCCGTGAAGGTTACTCGGGCCTGGAAAAGGTTCTGTTTGAATGGACACCGGAACAGATCATTGAGGAAATGAAGGCTTCCGGCCTGCGCGGGCGGGGCGGAGCGGGTTTCCCTACATGGCTCAAGTGGGACCTTGCCCGCAAGGCACAGAACGATACCAAGTACGTTATCTGCAACGCCGATGAAGGCGATCCGGGCGCGTATATGGACCGTTCTACCATCGAGGGCGATCCCCATTCGATAATTGAGGGGATGATAACCGCCGGCAGGGCAATCGGCGCCCACCAGGGTTTTGTGTATATCCGCGCCGAGTATCCCCTGGCCATTGAACGGCTGAGAATTGCCCTCAAACAGGCGGAAGAATACGGCCTTTTGGGGAAAAATATCCTCGGTTCGGGTTTTGACTTTGACATTGAGATTCGTCTGGGAGCGGGGGCATTTGTCTGCGGTGAAGAAACCGCGCTCATTAAATCAGTAGAGGGTAACCGGGGAATGCCGGTTCCCAAACCGCCGTTTCCGGCAAACAAGGGCCTGTGGCAAAAGCCGACGATTATCAACAATGTTGAAACCCTTGCCAATATTCCGGTAATTACCGCCAAAGGCGGCGCCTGGCTTGCGAAAATCGGCACCGAGAAATCCAAGGGTACGAAGGTTTTCGCCCTGACCGGAAAGGTTAAAAATTCCGGCCTGGTGGAAGTACCGATGGGAACCACCCTGAGAGAAATCATTTTTGAAATTGGCGGCGGTATCAAGGACGGGAAAAAATTCAAAGGCGTGCAGACCGGCGGTCCATCCGGCGGAATTATCACCGAAAAGAATCTTGACACCCCCATTGATTACGAGAGCCTGACCGCAATGGGAAGCATGATGGGTTCCGGCGGCATGATCGTCATGGATGAAGACGACTGCGTGGTTGACGTGGCGCGTTTTTATATGGAATTCTGCGTTGATGAAAGCTGCGGCAAATGTTCCCCCTGCCGGATTGGTACGACACAGATTCTCCACCTGCTGGAAAAAATCGCCAATGGCAACGGTGAAGAATCCGATCTTGAAAAACTCAATAACATCGGTACTGCGATGACCAAGGCAAGTCTTTGTATGCTCGGCGGCTCGGCGGCAAACCCCACGCTGTCTACGATAAGAAACTTCCGTGACGAGTACCTTGAGCATATCCATGACAGAAAATGCCGTTCCGGTAAATGCAAGAAACTGGTGAGTTTCTCCATTGATCCGGTAAAATGTATCGGCTGCGGCGTCTGCGCCAAAAAGTGTCCCACCAACTGCATCGTGGCTGAGGATGCTTCCAAATATCCCGACAGGAAACGGCCTCCGTATATCATTGATCAATCGGCGTGTTTGAAGTGCGGTGAGTGTATGAAAGCCTGTAAATTCAGCTCGATCAATAAGGCTTGAGGAGAAAAAAAATGGTAAATATAACGATAAATGGCAAAGCGTTAGAAGTCGAACCGGGGACGACGATCCTCGAAGCTGCCGGGATGGTGAATGTAAAGATACCCACCCTCTGTTACAACCCCGATCTTTCCCCCTGGGCGTCATGCGGAATCTGTATTGTCAGAATGGCGGGTTCTCCGAAGATGGTGCGCGCCTGTACCACTCCCTGCGAAAACAACATGAACATCATCACCCACGATCCGGAGATCATCGCTACGCGGCGCACGGTGCTGGAACTGATCCTTTCCAACCATCCCAACGATTGTCTCCAGTGCCCTCGCAGTCAAAGCTGCGAACTTCAGGACCTGGCGGCGGAGTTCGGTTTGCGGGAAGCGCCTTTCAAAAAGGTGCTGAACAATATTCCCATTGACGATTCCAACCCGGCGATTGTGCTGTGTCCCGAGAAATGTATCCGCTGCGGACGCTGTGTAAATGTCTGCCAGGAAGTGCAGAATGTCTGGGCGCTGGAATTTTTGGGCCGGGGCATCAAGGGAAAAATCGCCAGCGCCGCGGACGCTCCGTTAGGTGAAAGCCCCTGTATCAAATGCGGTCAGTGTTCCGCCCATTGCCCGGTTGGGGCGATTTATGAGCGGGACGACACGGTAAAGGTGTGGAACGCCCTGCAAGACTCAAACCTGCACACGGTGGTGCAGATTGCACCGGCGGTACGTGTCGCCCTTGCCGAAGAATTCGGGCTTGAGCCGGGCACGGTGTTTACCAAAAAGATATATGCGGCGCTCAGGCGGCTCGGTTTTAAGACTATATTTGATACCAACTTTTCCGCCGACCTTACCATAATGGAGGAAGGATCGGAACTGGTAAAGCGCCTGACCGAAAAGGGCAGTGCAATCCCGCTCATTACTTCCTGCTGTCCGGCATGGGTTGATTATATGGAGAAATATTATGCCGATATGATACCCAATTTTTCAACGGCAAAATCGCCCCAGCAAATGATGGGCGCCATGATCAAGGCGTACTGGGCCGCAAAGGCCGGCGTTAGCCCGGACAAAGTGTATTCAGTTTCTGTTATGCCCTGTACCGCCAAAAAGTGGGAAACCCGCCGTAACGATGATATGAAAAGCGCCGCCAAGTCTCTCGGCGCGGATGTTGGCTACGATGTGGATATTGCGATTACCACCAG
>JAIRRB010000130.1 GCA_031256195.1 Treponema sp. | reverse complement strand
CATATACTTTTTATCGCCGCCGGGGCCTTTACCGTCAGCAAACCTTCGGACTTAATTCCCGAATTGCAGGGGCGTTTCCCCCTGCGGGTGGAACTGGATTCGCTGGGAAAAGATGATTTTCTGCGTATTCTGACCGAGCCGAAAAACGCCCTTACCCGGCAGTATACCGAACTCCTTGCCACTGAAAATGTCCAGGTGGAATTTGCCCCCGATGCCATTGAACGGCTGGCCGTTCTTGCCGCAGAGGTCAATTCCAAACTGGAAAATATCGGGGCGCGGCGGCTTCACACGATTATGGAAGCCCTGCTGGAAGAGCTTTCCTTTGACGCGCCGGACATTGCCCCGACAAAAATCCCCGTTACCGTGGGTTATGTCAACGAAAAACTGGCGGACATTGTAAAGGATCAGGACCTTGGGCGTTATATTTTGTAGAAAAAATGCCGATATGCATAAAGAGGAAACATATATATGAACAGTTTTGGTAAAACAATCGACCTTTTGCACCGCGCCATGAGCGCCAATACGGTGCGCCGCTCGGTTATCGCCAATAATATGGCAAACGCCGATGTCCCCAACTTTAAGCGTTCAATGGTCAATTTTGAAAGCGAGTTGAAACGGGCGCTGGATACGGAAAAGCAGAAGCCCGCCCTGGAGCTGAACCAGACCAATCCTCTGCATTTTTCCAATTATAAGGAGCGGGATTACCGTGACGTGCAGATTCGGCGGGTACTGGATTATGCCAATACCTATAATAACAACGGCAACAATGTTGACCCTGAACAGGAACTCACGGCTTCGGTGGAAAACCAGATGACCCTGGAGATGTTGTTCCAGGCTGCCAGTTTTGAATTCAGCCAGGTCAATCAGGTATTGAGAAATTAGGAAATAAGGAGCGAGAAGCATGGGAATATTCAGTTCGATTAATATAGCGGCGACCGGTATGAGCGCCGACCGGGTACGGCTGGACGTCATTTCCGACAATATGGCAAATGTAAACACCACGCGAACCGCCGAAGGCGGCCCTTTCCGCCGCAGCCGGGTAATTATGCGGCCGCGGGTGGAAAGCCCCTACTGGCGTTCGCCCTTTCTTCCTCAAAATATGGACAACGGGATAGGGCGCGGAGTACGGGTGGCGGAAATCCAAAAGGACTATGCCACGGAGAATCCCCTGCGCTGGGATCCGACTCATCCCGATGCGATTAAATCAGGGCCGCGGCAGGGTTATGTTGAATTGCCCAATGTGGATGTGGTGACCGAAATGGTGGATATGATTTCCGCTTCACGGTCCTACGAGGCCAACGCCGCAATAGTTGAAGGTTCAAAAGCCATATTCCGCCGTGCGCTGGACATTGGCGGAAGATAGGAGGGGGCGTAAATGACTGACATGATTTCCATGATTCGTACGAATCCAAAACACATGGGGCCAATAGACAGCCCCTACTCAGGCAGCGGGAAAAATATCCTTGCGCTGGAAAAAAAGATTGGGGCGGAAGGAGTAACCGGAGCGGGTACGTTTGAACAGGCAATGCTACAGGCGCTGGATAAAGTTTCCGGAGCGCAGCAGCGCGCCACCAACCTGGGGCGGGAAGCGATTATTAATCCCGACTCAGTGGATGTGCATGATATTACCATTGCCCAGGCGCAGGCAAGCATGTCGCTGGGCATTACACGGAACGTACTCAGCCGGCTGGTACAGGGCTGGAGAGATTTGATTAACACACGCTAGAAATAACGGAAGGGGGGGACGATGAATGATTTTATAAAAAAAATTATGGGACAAATTACCGGACTGTGGGGGCAATGGTCCATGATTCAGCGGGCGGTCCTTATCGGGATCGTGGCGGTGGTCATTGGGGGAATCATTGCCCTGTTGGGCGTTTCATCAACGCCGAGTCTGGCGCCGGTTATTGACGCTCCCATCAGGGACGAAACGGTGCTTGACCGCATAGTGCTGCGGATTAATCAGGAAGGGGTAAAAACCACCATTAGTCCCGCGGGGCTGGTTCAGGTCGCCGATGAAACGACCGCCCGGCGCATGAGGGCGATACTGATTCGCGAAGACCTTATCCCCACCAATGTTGATCCCTGGGCCATATTCGACCGGGAACGCTGGACCATTACCGACTTTGAGCGGAATGTCAATTTCCGCCGCGCCCAGACCCAGATGATCACCGATCACATCAAGGCTATTGATGACGTTGACGACGCCAATGTCACCATCGTATTCCCCGAACGGGAACTGTTCCGTTCCGACCAGAATCCGGTAACGGCCAGCGTCATTATTTTTCCCAAACCGGGAAGCGACATTACCACGAACCGCAAAAAAATTGAAGGTATCCAGAAACTTCTTAAATACGCCATTGAAGGTTTGAATGATGACCATATTGCCATCACCGACCAGAGCGGCAATCAACTTAACGATTTTACCGGACTGGCGGCGTGGGACCGGCAGACGCTTGTTGAACGTGAACAGAAATTTATACAGACTCAGGAAACCAAATACCGGGCGCTGGTTTTACAGGCCCTGCAGCTTACCTTTTCTTCCGACCGGGTGCGCGACCTGAACATCAAAATTGACATGGATATGTCCAAAAAAGCCGTGGAATCCGAGGAATATTTTCCCTTTACCCTCAGACCGCGGACTCCGGGTCTTGCCTATGATGATTCGGAAATACTCTCGTCTGTACCGCGTTCGCGTAGTACGTCTACCACCAAATGGGAAGGGACCGGCTACAATCCCGAAGGCCCCGCCGGCGTTGAGGGGCAGACCCCCCCGGCTTTCAAGGATATGTCTAACCTGTACGGCAGGATGACTCAGGAGACCAATGTTCAAAACGAAGAGATTAACCGCAAGCTGACGCAGGAAGAACGCAGTCCCCAGATTGACCGCGTGACGGTTTCAGTTAACATTGACGGCAAATGGAAATGGAAATATAACGAAAAAGGAGAACCGGTTCTGCAGCCTGACGGTTCCATAGAACGGGAATATACCCCCGTTCCGCAGGAACAACTCCGCGCCGCCCAGTCGCTGATACAAAACGCCATAGGCTACAATCCGGCGCGCGGCGATTCGGTTACCGTGCAGAATATTCCCTTTGACCGCACCAGAGAGTTTGGCGAGGAAGACGCCGCCTACTTCAGAAAGAAACAGATGCAGACTACCGTCGTGATATTCCTGTCCGGTTTGACATTATTGTTGATTTCTTTCATAATTTTCAGGGTAGTTGCCCGCGAGATGGAACGCCGCAAACGGCTGGCTGAAGAAGAACGCGCCCGCCGCGAGCAGGCGCTGCGGGAAAGCGCCATGATGGAAGCCGAGCAGGATGGCATGGAAGTTTCCATTTCCATGGAAGAACGTTCCCGCATGGAGCTGATGGAGTCGGTGGTCAACCTGACCAAAGAACATCCCGAAGACTGCGCTCAGCTTATCAGAACCTGGCTTTTGGAGGAATAGGCATGAAACAAGTTTCATGTTCGGTTATACTGCGCGGCGCGTACCAAAGGTACGATTCAGCCGCGCCAGGGAGGGGTTAAAATGGCAAAAACAGGCGCGGCGCCAGGCGGAGCAGCAGCCGGTGGCTCCAAGAAAAAAGGCGCAAAAGAATATACCGGACGCCAGAAAGCGGCTATCTTTCTCGTTACCATCGGTTCGGAGTTATCCTCTGAAATTTTCAAGTATCTCCGTGAAGATGAAATTGAAACCCTTACTTTTGAGATTGCCCGTCTTGAGACCATAGACTCCGAGCAAAAGGACATGATTTTGCAGGAGTTCCAGGAACTCATGATGGCGAACCAGTTTATCAGTACCGGCGGTATCGACTATGCGCGGGAATTGCTGGAAAAATCGCTGGGCAGCCAGAAGGCGATTGATATTATTAACCGCCTGACATCGAGCCTCCAGGTACGGCCCTTTGACTTTGTCCGCCGCACCGATCCGGCGCATCTTTTGAACTTTATACAGCAGGAACATCCCCAGACCATCGCCCTTATTCTGGCTTACCTTGAGCCGAACAAGGCTTCGATTATTTTGCAGAATCTGCCCCACGAGGTGCAGAGCGATGTGGCCCGCCGTATCGCCACGATGGACCGCACCAGCCCGGAAGTTCTCCGCGAAGTTGAACGGGTACTGGAAAAGAAACTTTCAACCCTGTCCAGCGAAGACTATACCAGCGCCGGCGGCGTGGAAAGCATCGTTGAAATTCTCAACCTGGTTGACCGTGCCTCGGAAAAACAGATTATTGAAGCGCTGGAAGACGAAGACCCCGAACTTGCCGAAGAGATTAAGAAACGCATGTTCGTATTCGAGGACATTGTCATGCTGGACGACCGTTCCATACAGAAGGTTATGCGGGAAGTGGATTCACAGGAACTTGCCAAAGCCCTCAAAAGTGTGGATACTGAAGTGCAGGACAAGATTTTCAAGAATATGTCCAAGCGGGCGGCTACCATGCTGAAAGAAGACATGGAATACATGGGCCCGGTCCGGTTAAAAGACGTGGAAGAGGCGCAGCAGAAGATAGTTTCCATTATACGGCATCTGGAAGATACCGGCGAAATCGTTATCGCCCGCGCCGGAGAAGACGAAATGGTGGTGTAGGAGCGGCATAAACAATGGCTAAGGCAGTATTCAGGCCAGGCGAACTGGTAGTGATACCTGAAAAAATAATGCTCAACACCCCGTTATACGCGGATACTGCCGATGTGTCTTCCGAAACGGAAGACGATGAACTTGAGCCGGAGCCGGAGCAGTATACCGGCCCCACCGCTGAAGATTTACGCCGCGAAGCCGAAGCCTTTATAACCCAGTGGAATGAAGAAAAGGAAACGATGATCAGTGAGGCCAGGGACGAAGCCGCAGCCATTGTGCAGGCGGCGGACCAGGCCGCCGCGGATGAAAAACAGCGAAGCAGTGAAGAAGCCGACACGCTGAAAACAACGGCGCAGGAAGAAGCGGAAAAAATCGTTGCCGACGCGCGCCGGCAGGCCGAAGAACTTGAAGTTGAAACCCGCAAGACCCTTGATGATGAACGGAATACGGCGATTGGAGAGGGCAGGGAAGCGGGCCGTCTTGAAGGCTATGCCGACGGCAGGGCCGAGGTTGAACGGCTGATTCAACGGACGCAAGTCGTTCTGGAACGGGCGCAGGACAAGCGGGGGGAAATCCTCATCGAGACAGAGCAGGAAATTATTAACCTGGTGCTGCGTATAACCCGGAAAGTGGTCAAGGCCATTTCCGAAAATCAGCGTGAAGTAATTGTTTCCAATGTGGTACAGGCTCTGCGCAAGGTGCGGGACCGGGGTAATGTGATTATCCATGTCAATCTTGTCGATTTGAAACTTGCCACCGAACATACCAAAGATTTTATCCGTATGCTGGAAGGGGTAAAGTCAATACAGGTGGTCGAAGATACCTCGGTAGATGCGGGCGGCTGCATTATTGAAACGGACTTTGGCGAAATAGACGCCCGTATTGCCAGCCAGCTTGCTGAACTGGAAACAAAAATAATGGAAATTTCCCCGATAAAGACAAAGCCAAAACCGGCCCCGGCAAAGAAATAAGAACTTGTCCCCCCAATAAGCACGGCCACAACTTCGCTCCGTTTGTCAACAAGCAAGAATTTAACCACGGAGGTCACGGAGGAAAGAAAGTTTTCATGCCAGCCGCCCTTGTTACTTCTCTGTGTAACTCCGTGGTAAATATTCCAGCCCGAAAAATTTCCCGTAAAACTTGAAATTTAATCAATCCTTCTGTATACTGGTACGCAGTATCAAAACAGGAGGAAAGATGCAGTACGGTCATTTTGACGCACAGGAGCGGGAGTATATCATTACCCGGCCTGATACGCCCGCTCCCTGGGCAAATTATCTGGGTTCACCGGCTTATGGGGCGATTATTTCAAATAATGCGGGCGGTTACAGTTTTGTAAAAAGCGGCGCGGCGGGGCGGTTGATTCGGTACCGTTTTAACGAACAGGACAGGCCCGGGCGTTACATTTACCTGCGTGATGACGAAACCGGCGATTATTGGTCGGCCTCCTGGCAGCCGGTGGGTAAAGCGCTGGATCAGTACCGTTCGCAGTGCCGGCACGGTACAGGCTATACCATTATGGAAGCCGAGTACAAGGGCCTGCGTTCCGAAGCTGGCTACTATGTGCCAATGGGGGCGGATCACGAGGTATGGCGGCTCAAGCTGACCAATACCGGCGCCGCGCCGCGGAAAATCGCGGTTTTTGGCTTTGTCGAATTTACCTGCGAAAGTTTTTATGAGCAGGATCAGGTGAATCTGCAATACACCCAGTTTATTACCCGTACCTATTTCAAAGATAGATTCATACTGCAAACCATTAACGAAAATTGCCTGAACGCCGTCAACGAAAGCCGTGTCGATACCCGTTTCTTTGGGCTGGCCGGAGCGCCGGTGAGCAGCTACTGCGGCGACCGCGCTGCGTTTTTGGGCAGTTACCGTGATTATGGGAATCCCCTGTCTGTGGAAAAAGGCCGTTTGGACGGAACCCTCAATTACAATTTGAATCCCTGCGGCGCGCTGCACAGTTCCGTTACCCTGGCCCCCGGCGAAAGCGTTGCAATGGTATTCCTACTGGGGCAAAAGAGGGAGGCGGAGGCCAAAGCCCTGATAGCCCGTTACGATGATTTACAACTGCCTGACCGGGAAATTAACGAGCTTAAAACCTACTGGCACGGCAAATTGGCCAATCTGAAAGTGGCAACCCCCGATGAAAATTTCAACCATATGGTGAATACCTGGAATGCCTATCAGTGCTTTATTACCTTTAACTGGTCGCGGGCGGCCTCGTTGGTTTACTGCGGTCAGCGTAACGGTTACGGTTACCGCGATACCGTTCAGGATATTCAGGGCATCATTCACCTGGACCCGGAAATGGCTCTGGAAAAAATTAAATTCATGGTTTCCGCTCAGGTAAATCACGGCGGAGCGCTGCCTCTGGTAAAATACAACCATAATCCCGGCCATGAAGACAAGCCGGAAGACGCATCCTACCGCACGGGAACGGGGCATCCTTCCTACCGCGCCGATGACGCGCTATGGCTGTTCCCCACGGTTTGGAAATATCTGGCCGAAACCAGCAATACCGCCCTGCTTGATGAGGAAATCCCCTACGCCGACACCGGCGCGGATACTCTCTATCATCACCTGAAAAAGGCCATCGGCTTTTCGCTGGATCATTTGGGCATACACGGCCTGCCCGCCGGTCTGCACGCCGACTGGAACGACTGCCTGCGTCTGGGAGCCCACGGTGTATCGGTTTTTGTCGCGTTCCAGTTATATTACGCGTTTGAAATTATGATCCGCTGTGCGCAGCATAAGGGCGATGCCGCAACGGAAAAAGAGATGAACGAACTCAAGAAAAAATTCGGCGCAATTATCGAGGAACGCTGCTGGAACACCGACCGTTTTGTGCGGGGAATTACCGAGCATGATGAAGTAGTCGGCAAACCCGGCGACCCGGAAGCCAACCTCTGGCTCAACCCGCAGAGCTGGTCAATCATCAGCGGCTTTGCCCCGCCGGAGCGCGGCAAGGCGATAATGGACCTGGTGTATCAGCAGCTTAACACCCCCTACGGCGCGCGGCTCATGGCCCCCTCATACCGCCGTCATGCCTTTGACGGGGCTTTGGCCCTGCTGTTCAATCCTTCCACCAAGGAGAACGGCGGAATCTTTTTGCAGACTCAAGGCTGGCTGGTTTTGGCGGAAGCCCTGCTGGGCCGGGGAGGGCGGGCTTTTGAATACTATCTGGAAAGCTGCCCCGCCGCGCAGAACGATATAGTCTCAAAGCGCCTGCTGGAACCCTATGTGTATTCTCAATTTACCGAAAGCGTGGACAGCCCCTTTGAAGGCCGCAGCCACGTACATTGGCTGACCGGCACGGCCAGTACCGTTATGGTTGGCTGTGTGGAAGGGATACTGGGTCTGCGCCCCGATATTAACGGCCTGCGCCTGTTGCCGACAATTCCCTCATCATGGAAGAATTTTTCCGTGGAAAAAACATTCCGCGGCAGTAAATTGCGCATACAGGTACAAAACCCGCAGGGGCGCGAAAGCGGCTGTCGGAAATTAACGGTAAACGGCGTTGAGGCGGCGGACGCTTATATCCCCGCTTCAATGTTAAAGGCAGACAATGAAATCATATTGGAAATGTAATCGTTTACGAATAGCGGCCCTATTCCTCATTTTTGCCCTTGCCGGCTGCGCAAGTTCTGGCTCTGCCAACGGCAAGGCTGATTCGGTCCCGGAAAATACCGCCCGGCAGAGCAAGGAACAGCTTCTGGAATATCTTCGCCAGGAACAGGGCAAGCGCATACTTTCCGGCCAGATGGATAATGCCTGGAATGACACCATAGACCCCGTTACGCGGGTATTCAACGATACCGGAAAATACCCCGCCATAAAGGGCTTTGATTTCCTCAATATACGCCACCCTGAATGGGACGGCGGCGGCTCCAAACAGACACTGGAGGCGATTAAGTGGTGGAGGAACAGCCCCGTAAAAGGGAAAAACGGCATCGTTACTTTTTGCTGGCACTGGCGTATGCCGCTGACCGGTACAGGACGCGGCGGGCGTGACAATTATAGCCGCGGCTTTATCATTCCGGTTAAAGACGGGCAGTTGGACCGGGAAGCCCCCCCATTTGCCCTGATTCAGGAAGACCTTGATTTAGTGGCGGCGGAACTGGCGAAACTCCGTGACGCAGGCGTACCGGTTTTATGGCGGCCCCTGCATGAAGCGTCGGGCGGCTGGTTCTGGTGGGGAACGGATAAAGATACCTACAAGGCGCTGTGGGCCTATATGTACGATTATTTCACCCATGAAAAGGGCCTTGATAATCTGATTTGGGTATGGAACGGTCAAAACGGAAACTGGTATCCCGACCCTGACACGGTAGACGTTGCCGGTTATGATGCCTATGAAAGCAACCGGGAACGTCCCGGCTATGTACCGAACTATTCAAATGACTGGCGTTATTTTTACACACAGGTCAAAACCTGGGCGCCCGGAAAAATTGTCGCGTTAACTGAAAACGGCGCCATTCCCGACCCGGATGTCATTATTGAAGGCGATACCTGGTGGTCCTGGTTTATGACCTGGGACGATCATGGTTCCGCCGCGGGCATGACGGCCAAAAATAACCACTGGACCGGGGAATGGCACAACACCAACGCCCACAAAAAGCACGTATACCGCCACCCTCAGGTGATAACTTTGGACAAACTCCCCCCGCTTTCCCGTCCTGCTGGCAGGTAAGAATTCTTTCAGGACACAACTTCCCTGCCATTGAAAAAATTATCGTTTTCGGGTATCCTCTCTAAAAGAGAGGTTGCCATGCTGCTGAATGAATTGAATGCTCCCATAAAGGAAATAAAGTCAAAAATTAGTGAAACATGGAGGCGGCTTTGACCCTCTGGGGCAGCGAATAGCCGAGCTCGAGGAAAAAACCGCCGGAGAGGGCTTTTGGAATGATGCGGCGACGGCGGAAAAAACCATGTCTGAACTTAAAGGGTTAAAGAACCGTTATGAACCTTGGAAGGAATTGTGCGTTGAAGTTGACGATTTGGAAATTCTGCACCAGCTTGCCATAGAGGCGGGCGATGAAAGCGAAGGCGCGGGAATTGAAAACAGCCTGAAGGATATATGCGCCCGCTGCGACAAACAGAACCTTTTTGAAATGATGAGCGGCGAAGTGGATAAAAACGGCTGCTTCCTGACCGTTCATTCGGGGGCGGGAGGAACTGAAGCCTGCGACTGGTCGCAGATGCTGTATCGTATGTATCTGCGCTGGGCGGAACGCAGGGGCTTTTCCATTGAAGAAGTTGACCGCCTGGAAGCCGAAGGGGGGATTAAATCGGTAACCTGTAAAATCGAAGGAGACTATGCCTATGGACGCCTCAAGGGTGAAAGCGGGGTACACCGGCTGGTGCGTATCTCCCCCTTTGACGCCAATGCGCGCCGGCATACTTCATTTGCCTCGGTGTACCTGTTCCCCATTATAGACGATACTATAGAAGTGGATATACGTCCGGAAGACCTGCGGGTAGATACCTATCGTTCAGGCGGTGCCGGCGGGCAGCATGTCAACAAGACGGACAGCGCGGTGCGTTTTACCCATTTGCCCACGGGCATAGTCGCTGCCTGCCAGAATGAGCGCAGTCAGATAAAAAACCGCGCCATTGCCATGAGTATGCTCAAGGCCCGCCTCTATGAACATTACCGGCAGGAAAAAGAAAAAGAAAATGAACGATTTCATCAGGAAAAAAAAGATATTTCATGGGGCAACCAGATACGTTCCTATGTTTTTCAGCCCTATACTCTGGTAAAGGATTATCGTACCAAAACGGAATTTGGCAATATTCAGGCAGTGATGGACGGCGATATCGATTTGTTTATCGAAGACTATTTGAAATTCTCATGGTCTGCACATACTCAGGCAGGGCGGGTTAATGACAAATAATAAACAGAAATTATTTTTGTTGTTTATCGCGTGTTATCTGTTATCCGCTGTGTCCCTGTCTGCCGGCGGAAAAAAAGATTCTGATGAACAAAATACTTTGAACAACGAATGGATTCTCTGCGTTACCGCTTTTGACTATTCCCTTCTGCCTTCCGCGAAGCATATAACCGGCGATGTAATTACCAGAAGTCTGGTAAATAAACTTGATGCGGTAAGCTACCGGTTTCGTATTTCTCCCGAATATGCGTATTACGAGAACTATGCCTGGCAGCAGGCGGTCAGTACGGCGGCAAAGGCCTTTTCAAATAAACAGAATGAACGCTCGCAGTTGTTGTTCCGCGGCGATCCGGACTGGAAATACCGGAGTAACCTGAAAAAAATTGATGCGGACCTGGTAAAACTGGAAGAAACCTATGCCCAAAAAGTGGCGGAAAAGCCCCTGATAAACGAAGAACCTTTATTCAGTCTGAGCCAGTCCAATCTGAACGGAACGTATCCGGCCCCTCCGAAAGCGGGTGGCGAGCGCCGTTTTTGTCAGAGCCAAAAATCAGACGCTTTTCTTACCGGCCAGATACGTGAATTTCATAATCGTTATTATGTAAAACTCAGTCTGTTTATTCTTTACACCGATTCCTGGGTTTATGAAGATGATGTAATTTTTTCATTGGAAGATATCGACGGGGCGGTGAATGAAATTGCCGCCCGGCTTGACGCGACGCTTGCGGGAAACAAACCGGCAAGTGTGGCGGTGACAGTCGATCCTCCCGAATCCCAGATATTGTTAAACCGGAACTATGCCGGAACAGGAACGGCTGAAAAGCGTGAACGCCCGCCGGGAAACATTATTATAGCGGTAGCGGCGGATGGTTTTGTGCCCGAATCGGTGGAGACAGAGCTTACTGCGGGGGAACATGTGGATATCGCCGTAACTCTTGCCCCCATGCAATATGCCGATGTGAATGTCAATGTGCGGGGTAATGACGGAGCCGCTGTTTACCACGGCGCCCTGTATGTAGGGGCGGCTCCCCTGACCCTGCGTCTGCCCATTGACCAGCTTGATTATGTGAATGTAAAAGCCAGAAACGGAGAAACGGCAAAGGCGGTATTTACCTCACCCCCTATGCCCGGCGGAGTAACCACTCTTTCCCTTAAAACAAGAGTTCCCCCTCCTTTAGGGCAGAAAAGGGTAAACAAGGCGAGAAGCTGGTATTATTGGGCATGGGGCGGCGCCTGGATGACCGTTATTGCGGCATGGATCAGCGATGGAATGTTTTCAACATACAATAACGCTTTGGCCCAAAGCGATGATCCCGCTCTTTTTGAATCTGCGCAGCGGCTTTCCTATGTGCGATCAGGCGCTATTATTGGCCTGGGGGCGGCTTTAACGTATGCGTTTTTCCAAATGGGGCGTTATCTGTATACCGCTTCGGACGATGTTACGCCGATTATCAAAACGGAAAGGCAGTAAAAATGAATTTTGCCGGAAAAATAAAATCATTTTTTGCCAAAGCCCCCGCTGTCTCGCCGGAATTTTTTGATGAATTATCCGATCTTCTGGTAGAGGGTGATCTCGGCGTCAAAGAGTCATATACGCTGGTCGAGCTTTTGCAGGAACGCTGCAAAAAGGAAAACAGCGCTTCACCGGAACAGGCGCGGGACTGCCTTGCCGGACTGCTGGAAGAGATGTTGCACCATGTCGAAACAGCGGCCGGCCTTCCGCTGATGCCGGAAACTTCCGGTAAAGCCGGGCCGGCGGTGATTCTTCTTTTGGGCGTTAACGGCGTAGGAAAGACCACGACCGCGGCAAAACTTGCCGCGTTATGTCAGAGTTCCGGCGCAAAGCCGGTTCTTGCGGCGGCGGATACCTTTCGGGCGGCGGCAATCGATCAGCTTAAGATACACGGCGAGCGGCTTGGCCTGCGGGTGGTTGCCCATCAGCAGGGCGGCGACCCTGCCGCTGTGGTATACGATGCGATTGAGGCCGCCGGTAAAGACGGGATTGTTATTGCCGACACGGCGGGCAGGATGCATACCAAATCGGCGCTGGTGGATGAACTGCGGAAAATCGACCGCGTTGTGGAATCAAAAGCGGCCCGGTATAGTAAGTATCTGGTACTGGATGCTACTACCGGCAGGAACGCTTTTGCCCAGGCGGAAATTTTTTGCGAAGCGGTCACTCCCGAAGCGGCGATATTGAGTAAATACGATTCTACCGCAAAAGGCGGAGTGGTTTTTTCATTGGCTTCCGGTTTACGCCTGCCTGTGGCGTATCTCTGCACAGGCGAAAAATACGGGGATATTCAGACTTTTAATCCCCATAACTTTGCGAGGGAATTTGCGGGTATTAATTGACAAGCTGCGGCTTTTGGCGAAATCCCGGTTTCTAACAAAGCCGGGCGCGGCTGCTTCTCTCATTCTGCTCATCCTCCTGCTCTTGCTGGCGGGTATTTTTGCCATCACCCAGGAAGCGTCGGACAGTGTTGGAGACAGTCCTGTCCGCGGGGATTCCCATCCGAGTGATTTACTGTCCAATGATTTATTTTCCGATTTTCAGGATGATGAAGAAGAAATTCCGCCCGAATGGATGCCGCCCGGCCCGCCGCGCTGGTTTCGATCCAATGCCGGCGGCATGACGCTTGAAGAAGTCCCCTCGCGCCTTGCCGCCCTCCGTAATAAATATGCACTGGTAATTGATTATATTGCCCCCGATGAAATAGACCCCCGTTTACAGTCATTTTATCAGGAAGGCTATACGATTGAAATTCGCGCCTTGTATGAACAGCGGAAAGAATTCCGCCGGCAATGGCTGTTTCGGGATGAGGCGGGCGTTACCAGAATTAATGCGGTGTTCAAGCGGCAGAGCGATGCCGTCCCTGAAGAAAAAATTCTTGATGAAGAGATAGTTGACGAGGAAATTTCTGAAGATGAATTGCTTGCCGAAGAATCCGCACAAACCATTGAGCTTGCCGCCGAAATCCCGCTGGAGGAAGAATCTTCCCCTGCTGCGATTTCCGACGATGCCATGCCGGACCCGGAACCCCCTGTTCTGGTGTCAAGTGAGGAATCGCCCGCGTCAGTGGGTTTTATCGAAGTTTACAATGAAAAGACCCAGATTATCGAGGATCACTGGCTGTTTGAAGATGACAGTGAACTCCTGATAAGTTATTTTTACAACTGGAACACTCTGGTAAAAGCCGAGACCGGTAAAAAGATGCCGGTTTTGGCGTCTGACGCTGAACCGGAACAGTATCGTGAAACGGTATATCACCCCATGTACACCGATACCTACCGGTATAACCGTTCCTATTCGCTGCGTTATGTGGAACGTATGTATCACGAACGGATAAAAGATGAGCCGGTTCGCCTGATCTTTCCCGGACGGGTACTGGATGCGGCTTCCGATAACAGTTTCATGCGGGATAAGCTGTCTTTACGTTCTGACTTTCTTCAAAATTTTTCCGCGGAAGAAGGTTCCCGCATACTGTATGATACCGACGGCAGGGGAAGGATATTGACCCAAACCCTGATCAACAGCAAGAATGAAACGGTATGGGTGATAAAAAACACCTGGTTAGGCGACCGGATTGTTGCCATGCGCAAAACAGAAGGAGAGAATGAAAAACTTGTTGAATATGAGTATGATAATGGCGGGAAGCAGGTTGTTCAGCGTGACATAAATAACGGCGTTTTGGAGCGGATGGTTCACACCAAAGGCGAGAACGAGACTGAGGAACTTTATTTGAATGGCGTTGTAGTGATGAGGGCCTATTGGGAAAAAGGCAGAAAAATCAAAGAGGAACCGGTGCGGCGGCGATGAGTTATCGATGGATATGGTTTATTGCGGTACGTTCTGTTTTTCGCAGGCAGAAAAAATCCCCGTCTCCGGTATTGTCCGTTTTGGGAATAGCCACCGGAGTATTTGCGTTAATCGTTATTATCGCCGTGATGAACGGGTTTCAACTGGGCTTTATCGAAAGTATTCTGGAAATTTCATCATACCATCTGCGTATTGGGCCGGTGGCCGCTGACAAAACGGACGAAGCGGGAGCGGCCATCCTGAATCTTCCCGGTATTGAGGCGGTTGTTCCCTTTCGGGAATTTCAGGGGCTGATTCGCGGCAGACGGGGAGGGCAGCAAGCGGCCCTTGTCCGGGGACTTCCGGCGGATGCCCTGATGCGGGATACCGTCATGGCCGCTCGGCTTGATTTTGAAGAAGGTTTTTTTGATTTGAACGATAAGTACAGCGTGTTACTCGGTACGGAGCTTGCCCGGCGGCTGGGAGTAAGGACCGGAAACGAGATAAGCCTGTACTCGATACCAACGTTATTCGAAGATTCTGATGAATATGCCGGTCTGCGGACTTTTACCGTTACGGGGCTGTTTAGAACCGGTTTTTATGAATACGATACCAGTTGGGTTTTTGTCAATATTGAAAGCGCCGCTGCTTTTTCCGATACCGGCCCTGTCCTGGGGGTAAAGGTTCAAAACCGTTTTCACGACCAGAAGGCGCTGGAGCTGGTTCGTAAAAGCCTGGAGGGGCAGGCAGGCCTTGAAAAAGCGGAATTTTCAGGCTGGCGCAACTATAACCGTTCGTTTTTTGGCGCGCTTCGTACCGAAAAACTCTTTATGTTTATACTGGTGGGGCTTATCTTTATTGTGGTGGGGCTGAATATCTATCAGGCGCAGCGCAGGTCGGTGCTGGAACACCGGGAAGAAATAGGGTTGCTGCGGGCCGTTGGCGGCGGCGAGCGGGCAGTGCGCATGATTTTTGTCTGCGACGGGGCCATTATCGGCTTTACCGGCGCGTCAAGCGGCCTGATTGCGGGCCTGCTGGTTGCGTCCCATATCCCCCTGTTTTTTACCATGATGGAAAATATTGTTAATTTTTTTATACATATTGTTAATTTTATTGCCGGTTTTTTTAACGCCGGGGGGGGGGTAGGGGGCTTTTCTTTCTTTTCTCCGGCGGTATTTTACATCAAGGAAATACCATCGCGGATAATACCACAGGAGGCTGTTTTGATTTTTATGTTTGGTTTTTTTTCAGCGCTGCTGGCGGCATGGTTTGCTTCACGCAAGACATCGCGCATACTGGTAGCGGAGGTGCTGCGTTATGAATAACGGCGTTATGGTCAGCACCGAAGGCATAGTAAAAAACTATATTTCAGGAGACGAGACCCTGCATATTCTGCGGGGAATAAATTTTACCATTCCCTGCGGCCTTTCGGCGGCGATAAGCGGACGCAGCGGCAGCGGAAAAAGCACCCTGCTCAACATTTTGGGCGGGCTTGACCGCAGCGACGGGGGGAAGGCCTTTGTCGGCGGAATAGAAATTACCGCTTTGCAGGAAAAAAACCTTTCGGTATACCGCAGCAAAAAAGTCGGCTTTATTTTTCAGTTTCATTATCTACTCAAGGATTTTACCGCCCTGGAAAATGTTATGCTGCCCGCCTACATGGCCGGAATGAAAAAAAATGAAGCTTTTGAACGGGCGCGGGAACTGCTGGCCGATATGAGGCTTATTGACCGCGCCGGACACTTTCCCTCACAGCTTTCAGGCGGCGAACGGCAGCGGGTGGCGGCGGCCCGTTCGATGGTCAATGACCCCGATCTGATACTTGCCGATGAACCGACCGGCAACCTTGACCCCGACAACAGCGCCCTGGTTACCGAGCTGCTCTATGCCGGCGCGGAAAAATGGGGCAAAACCCTCCTGGTGGTAACGCATGACGAAAAACTGGCGGCGCGGGCTTCAAGCCGCTATACTCTGGAAAACGGCCTGCTTTCCGCAAGTGTCAGGGGTCATTGATCCATGAAAAACCGTTCCTGTTTTTTTATTG
>JAIRRB010000087.1 GCA_031256195.1 Treponema sp. | reverse complement strand
TGCAAAAATAATTGCAAGCAATAAGCATTCGGGGGCCTGTCATGGCAAAACACCGTGGCGGGGCACGGCGCTTTACCATGACACCCCTCATCACCGCTAATTTTTACGCATATTTTCCCTTTCTTGTGTTTGTCGTTTGGATATGGAATAGGTAATCATCTGCTTTACGAATGGTGTCGTTCATGTTTTTGTTGTGGGTGCTACAGCTCCGGTCGTTGACCCGCGGTATTGTGCTGATATATAATGTAAAAAGTGACGGGCGGTGGGCTAGTGGTTATGCCGTCAGTTTTGGGAACTGATAATCGGCGGTTCAAATCCGCCCCGCCCGATTTTTCGCTGTTTGGTTGTTTTTATGGGGAAGTTTTTCAGAAACAGGGTGCTGGTTGCTGCGGCAGCCCTGAGTTATGCAAAGCTGATTGAGTGGATAATCCCATGCGGGATGATCCCGCATTGTTAAAAATTAATATGCCGGAACAATCATTGTCCCGATCCCTTCGTTGGTAAAAAGTTCTATGAGAAGGGCATGGGGGAGCCGCCCGTCGATAATGTGGGCTCTCTTCACGCCGCCGTCCAGGGCAAGAGCGCAGCAATCCGCCTTGGGGATCATTCCGTGACTGAGGATGCCCTCTTTCTTCAGATTGTCCAACTGCTGCCTTGATGCGGATTTAATGAGTGAATCCTCGTCCTGCACATTGCGAAGGATACCGCGCACATCGGTCATCAGTACCAGTTTTTCAGCTCCGATGGCGGCGGCTATTCGGGCGGCGGCGGTATCCGCGTTAATGTTAAGGGTTTTCCCCTCGTCTTCTCCGGTTCCGTAAGCCACTGACGACACAACAGGAATAACACCGGAACTCAAAATGGAATTCAGAATCGATACATCAACTACTTCAATTTCACCGACAAGGCCAAGATCAACCTCGCCGCGCATACGGTGCGCCTTTAGCATTGCGCCGTCAACTCCCGATATACCGATTGCCCTTCCCCCGGCTTTTTCAATAAGTGCGGTGATTTCCTTGTTCACCTTGCCGCAGAGAACCATCTGCACAATATCCATTGTTTCTTCATCGGTGTAACGCAGTCCGTTTACAAAGCGGCTCTCCTTGCCCGTTTTTTTCAGCATAGCCTCGATTTCAGGGCCGCCGCCGTGAACCAGCACGGTGCGTATTCCCACACAGGCCATAAGGATCACATCTTCAATTACCGCAGTCTTCAAGTCATCGTTGAGCATGGCATTGCCGCCATATTTAACAACAATTGTTTTATTCTGAAAACGCTGAATATACGGAAGCGCCTGAACCAGAATGTCCGCTCTTGTTTCTCTGGTAATCTTGTCGTCTGTCATGAACGGTAGTCTCCATTTATTTTAACATAATCGTAAGTAAGGTCGCATCCAAAGACCGAGGCTTCGCCGCTTCCTTCCTGAAGGCGGACAAGAATTTCAACCTCATCTTCCAGAAGTATCAAGCGGGCTTTTTCTTCGGAAAAGGGAACAGGCCCGCCGTCTTTGCACACCTTTATCTCTCCTGCCCTGCTTATAAAACTTACGTCTATTTTTTCGGGAGCGAATTCAACTCCTGAATATCCAATGGCGCATAATATGCGTCCCCAATTGGCATCGGAGCCGAAGAGCGCGGCCTTGACCAAACTTGAAGAACAGATTGACTTCGCCATTGTTTCCGCATCTTTTTCGCAAGAAGCGCCCAAAACCGTTACTGTTACCAGTTTTGTCGCCCCTTCGCCGTCACGCGCCATTGAGCGGGCAAGGGCGGTGCAGACATAATCAAGAGCTTCGCAGAAAATGTTATAATCTCCGCTTTCCACGGTCAGCGGCTGATTGCCCGCCTCCCCATTCGCCATTATCAGCGCCATGTCATTGGTAGAAGTATCACCGTCAATGGTCAGGCGGTTGAATGACCGCCCCGCGGCACGGCGAAGAGCGCTGTCCAGTGCCTCAGACGTTACCGCCGCATCGGTAGTAAGAAAGCAGAGCATAGTCGCCATGTTGGGATGTATCATTCCGGAACCCTTTGCCATAGCGCCGATACGCGCCGTCTTTCCGCCGATAGTTACTCCCACGGCAATTTCCTTTTTGCGGGTATCAGTTGTCATAATCGCTTCAAGCGCGTCCACATGGCCCTGTTCATCACTGCGCAGTGAATCTTTGAGTGCGCCAATGCTGTTCTCAATCACGGAAACCGGCAGAGGAACGCCAATCACCCCGGTGGAGGCGACTGCGGTTTCAGCGGGACTGATCGAAAGCGCATCCGCCGCAAGCTGTGCCATACGGTGCGCCGCGTCCATTCCCGCCTGACCGGTACAGGCATTGGCGTTACCTGAATTGGCGATAATGGCGCGTATTTTTCCGGCGGCAATGTGCTCCTGTGTAACCTGCACGCACGCGGCCTTTACCCGGTTTGTAGTGAATAGCGCCGCCGCATTACAGCGTTCCTGCGAATAGATAAGGGCTAAATCCTTTTTTGGGGAACTTGCCTTAATTCCGGCACGAACGCCGCCGGCCATAAAGCCTTTCGGCGCACAAACTCCGCCTGAAATTTCTTTCATCTGGCACTCCTAAAACAGAGCCGGTATTGCTTCAAGACCGGCCTTTTCATTAAAACCAAAAAGTATATTCATATTCTGAACCGCCTGTCCGGCTGCGCCTTTTACCATATTGTCAATAGCGCTTGCGATAATGAGCGTAGAACCGTTCAAATCCAGATGTACTGAAATGTCGCAGTAATTGGACTGCCGCACGCGGTTGGTGGCGGCGGTAAGACCGGCAGGCAAAATCCGCACAAAGGGTTCGTCCCGGTAAAAGTCAGCGTATATTTCGCGTATTTCCGCGGTTTTGGCTTCGATTTCCTTTGAAGGGGGCAATACACCGCCCATTGCAGCGGGCATTGTTAAGCGCCATTTTTCGGCAAGGGGAATATAAGTGGTACTAAGGATGCCGCGGTTCATGGGCGCAAGGTGCGGCGTAAAGATCACTGGCGATCCCGCTTTGCCAGCCATTGCGGCAATGTTACGCGCTATTTCCGGCGTATGCCGGTGGGAAGCAACTTTGTACGGCGCTACAGAATCGGCACATTCGGGGTAATGAAAGGAACGGGAAGGCTCTCTGCCGCCGCCGGTAACGCCAGAAACAGAATCGATGATTATCGGGCTGTCCGGGGAAGCAAGCCCCTTTGCAAGAGCCGCAAACGCGCCGAGACTGCCGCCTGTGGGGTAACAGCCTGGATTGCCGATGATCACCGACCCCTCTTCGGCAAGTTCCCTGATCCGCCGCCGGTTCAGTTCGGGAAGGCCGTATACCGACCGTTTGTGCAATTCGGGAAAACGGTAACGTTTGCCGTACCATGCGCTGTACGTTTCCTCATCGTCGCCAAAACGAAAATCAGCGGAAAGGTCAATGTAATGAATATTCCTTTCCATGCAGGCGGCGGCGTATTCCTCACCTACTCCGTGCGGCAGCGCGGCAAAAACCACACCGGCGGCGGCGATAACCTGTTCGGCTTTCAGGAGCGGGTATGAGACTCTGCCCAAAAAATTGGGGTATATGTTCTCAATGCGCTCCCCCTCAAAGGTAACTGAGGAAAGCGCAAGTCCGTCAATTTCAGGATGCCCCGAAAGGAGCCTGACCAATTCAGCGCCGCCGTAACCGGAAGCGCCGATAATACCGGCAATCATTTTTTCATTATGCACTATTATTCACTTTTGAAAAG
>JAIRRB010000080.1 GCA_031256195.1 Treponema sp. | reverse complement strand
AAAGGGTAATAAATACTTCGGCATTGCATAGCGTGAAAAATAATCACGGTATGTTCATCAATTTCATTATACATAACTTCCAATAAATTGCCAGAGCGGTCAAACCCAATACGAAGATATTTATTTTCCATATCTTCAATCGGACCATCATAACGGTAGTGAAAAAAAGCCCAACGTATATCTTCTTCGCTAATGTCATGCTTGAAGGCAGACCTGTTATATTCAATTTCTTCAAACATATTTTTATATTATTCCGTTTTAGTATATTCCTGTCTACTGGTAAGCGCAAGACGGGTGGGTATAAACTGACTTATTGCCCAAGAAGCGAGGGCGGGGGATTAAATCCATCAGCACGAATAAAAAATTACTCATAATGTGTCCACATTCTAATAATCTTAACTATTTTTTCATTTTCATACACTTGATATATTAACCTGTGTTGTAAATTTATTCTTCGTGAAGATGAATAGATAATCGTATACATTTTACCACTCTATTGTTGTTGTACAATTTTCAATTTTTTCATTCATGCCGTTAATAATTGATTCCTTCATACCAGGAATTGATGATAAATATAAGGTTTCTTCAATAGAACGCCATACATCTTCGGAAATTAAAACTGCAGAATGTTTCTCGCCAGCAATAATTAATGGTTCATATGTATCTTGAACTTCTTCCAAAAGAATATCCAATTTTTCCTTTACGTTATTTACCGTTAATACAGGCATAGTCTTCCTCTTAAAACATAGATATTATTAATATAATCAGGATATAGCCTTCTTGTCAATATACTGAATTCAATGGAGACGATTGGGTAACAGCTACGACTTTTTGCCAGCCAAAACTGAGGTAACGCATTCGGGGAATGGGGTGGAATGGCAGCAGTTATCAGGGCGGTACGGTGAACGGGAATATTGTGTTGAGTTATGTGATGTATTAGAGGGGGGTAATGGTATTACCTGCCGCTTTTTGCTACTGAGATGCAACAAGCCTTTCCTGAACCATTTCACTAATAATTTCAGCGGGAGTTTTATGATCGGCAATGAATTTGGAAAACAGATAATCGGCGGAAAGGCTGTCAATTGTTATCATGTGGGCGGCTTTTCGTTTTGAAAGAAAGCCAGAACCATCGGGGCCGATTTTCGGATCGGTTTTTGTCCATTTTTCATCAAGTGCAAACGCTTCTTCTTCGGTCATTCTAGCCATTGTCTTCTCCTCTGGTTTTGATAAAAGGTAAAAAACTCTTTTACATCATGCGTAAAAGCGGCCTGGTTGAATTCTATAAGAAAATCCAAATCCGTGTTTTTATTATATTATTTTTTGACCAGGAGCGCAATGGTATCAGATTCCGTTTTTTGGCTCCCCACACTGTATTTATTTTAAGTTAACGCATATATAGATGTCGGCGAATTACCGGCGGAAGCGGTATAAACTGACTTATTGCCCAAAAATGGGGGAAGGGAATTTTTAACCAGTGGAGGGCAGGGGAGGGCGTAGTGGTTAGAAAGCGTAAAAGACTTCCTTTTTTTAGGTAAATAGCTTATATTTCTAATATGTACATTAATATCAGTTTCAATCCATCGGCATTTAAACATGGCGTAACTGAAGATGATATACGATGGGCTATAAGAACGCATCTTTGTGATATTCTTGGAGAAAACTATGCCTGTTATGACAGATGAAGAAGCGGATGATCTTGATGAACTTTTGACACAAACTACCCCTCGGCTCACCAATATTCCCGGTGTCTTTGCACGTCAATGTGCTCTGCTGGGCGCCCTTGATGAAGTTGCCTCTAACTACATTTTAACTAGAGCCGAAGCTGTTAAAAAAACCCCCGCCGAAATTATAGGGGAATTGGTTAGGGAGAAAATAGCTGTTTCATTGTAGGTTATGTCCAACGCAATGATGGCAGATACCGTTTTTTCGTCATTGAGGAAATAGCCATAGTTGACGCATATGGTATCAGGCACCATGTGCGTTTTCCCTTAACAGTTTCCTTCTCCGTGAAACTCCGCGGTAAATTCTTAAACAACCACTAATACAAACCGGAGCAGATTATGGCAGTAGCGGTAAGTAAAATGCCTCCCAAAGGGATTTAAGGCCCGCGATTGGTAAAAAACGGCCAGCGGTATAAGGCCGCGTTAACTTGCTTTTTCTTTCAAAATACATCATTATTTAACCTATAGAGGTGAATAAAATACGCTCCATGCAGAAAATATCACAACTATCTAAAAGGCGGATTTTCCTGGCATGAGTGCAGAAAAAAAGTACAGGGAAAGGCGCGGCGGTGTAAGGGTGCGTTTTTCCATCGGCGCCAAGCTGATAGTTATTATTACCGTTATTGTGTTATTATCCCTCGGTTCAATAACCGCCCTGGTGTCATGGCTGGTGCGGGAAGACCTGAAGGTATCCGCCGAAGATAATAATTTCGAGGTGAACCGGCGGGCGGCGGTGGAAACGGAACAAACTCTGGAAAATATGCGAAAATTTTCGCTGATGTTCATACGCACGGCTGCCGTGCTGCCTGAAAAAGGCAGCTTGCCGGAAAGCAGCGATATGGTACAAAAAGAGGCGGAATATTTCTTTGCGCAGAATCCGCAGATAGCGGCGCTGTTCCTGGGCGGAGCAGGCCGCCCGTCCGGCGGTTGGCGGGATCACGTGCTGGTCAACGAGCGTTTTTTCCTTTCACGGGGAATCAGTGTCAGCAGCGCGGAGTCTTACCGTGATGCAAATCAGAAAACAATAAACAATGCCGCGGCAGGGCAGACGGTAATCCTCAACGCTTCAACATGGTTTAACACATCGTTAACGGCTCTGTTTTTCCCGGTGGAAGGCAACGGCGGCTGCGTCCTGTTTTCCCCCGAAAACCTGAACGAAAGTTTTGGTTTGGGAACGAACCTGTCCTATCTGATAAACGCGGACGGCGACGTTGTGGCGGATGCCGATCCTGAAACGGTCAAGAACGGCCTGAATCTGGCGGATAAGGATTTCATCCGCGCGATATTTGCAAGTCCCGACCGGAATAAACAGATGCTGCTGGAACTTGACGTTCAGACCGCATGGAGAAATACGGCGGGTCAGGATACCCTGCAGGCGCTCTGGAAAAAAATCAACTACAATATACAGCCGGCCATGGATACGGTTTTCCGGCTTCTCCGCATCGAGCAACAAAAGCGGAATGTGCGAACCAGGGCCGCCGCCGCTCAGGCGCGTTATTACCTTGCCTACACCCGGCTGAATACCGCCGGCTGTATCGTTATCACGGGTATCGAATACGACAAGGTTTTTGAAGGGATAGTAGCCACCACGCGGCGCAACCTGTACCTGACGGCGGCGGTTGTGTGTATTTCCATAATGTTCATCTGGTTTTTCGCGAAAAGCATATCGGTGCCGCTGAAAACGCTGGCCGCTGTGGCGCGTACCGTCGAAGGCGGCAGATTTGAGATGGAACTGACGCCCAAAAGCCGCGATGAAATCGGCGTTTTAACGTCTAGCTTCCGGCGGATGTGTACGGCCCTGGGTATTTTCGGCAGGTTTACCAACCGGGATATTGCCGTGCGCGCCATGCGGGGACAAATAAAACCCGGCGGTTTGCCCAAACACGCAACCATCTTTTTTTCCGACATACGGGGCTTTACCGAAAAATCGGAAAACTTTACCAAGGCGTTTGGAAATGACGCGTCTGACCGTATCGTCTACTGGCTGAACGAATATTTAACCGAGATGGTCAAATGTGTTGAAGAAACGGGCGGCGTCGTGGACAAGTTTATCGGGGACGCGGTAATGGCCCATTGGGGTACGGCGTACACGGCGGGGAGTCCGCGGGAAGACGCCTTTAACTGCGTCAAGGCGGCGCTGCTGATGCGGTCGGCGCTGCGGAAAATGAACCGGAATCGTGAAGAAAAAAATTGGGGAAACCCGCCCATCCGTATCGGCTGCGGCATTAACACGGGGATTGTGACCGCCGGACAGATTGGTTCTGAACTGCGCATGGAGTATACGGTTATCGGCGACCCGGTAAACCTTGCATCCCGTGTCGAAGCGCTGAACAAGCCGCTGGGAACGGACATACTTATCACCGAAGATACCTGGAATCTGCTGAAGGATAAACTGATAGTCGAGGAAATGCCGTCGGTAACGGTCAAAGGCAAGGAAAAACCGGTGCGGCTTTTTGCCGTGGTGAATTTTACTTCTGTCGCTTCGGGTTTCCGGACGCTGGCCGAAGTACGGAAGCGGTTGGGAATTGAGCCGCCGGATATTTCAAAGGCGGATGTCAATGCGGAAGAGCATAAATACAAGATCGGTGAAAAATAACGGGAAATGAAAAAGGAAAACGGAAAAAAATCAGGCGGTAAATTCCGGTTGGTTGATTTTGTGGTAGTGCTGATCTGTCTTTCCGGCGCGGTCTACAGCGTTAACCTGTTCAGGCTCGATTTGTTTCAAACCATCAACGCACAAAATGAAACGCCCATCGGGACGCTGACAATCAAAAAAAATACCGTTCAGCGCCGCATGGCGCACCGGGTACTGTGGGACCGGCTGATAAAAGAATCGCCGGTATATTCAAATGATACGATTCGCGTGGCGGAGCTTTCCGAAGCCCAGCTTCAAGTCGGCGGCAACGGCATCACCCTGAATGAGAACACGCTGGTTCGCCTGCGGCTCAACAAGGAAACCGGCCAGTTTCAGATAGAGTTGAGTTCGGGGAATATGAATCTGGTTACCGCGGCGGAAGGCGAAAAAGTCATTTTGAATATAATGGGCCGTCAGGTGGAAGCGGCGCCGGGAACCGCGCTGAGCGCCGCCGCCGGATATAGCGGCATGGAACTGCAAGTCAGCGAAGGAGCGGTAACGGTCGCAGAAGAAGGCGGAAATCGCGAACTGGCCGCCGGTACGATGATGGCGCTGGACAGCGCCGGTTCGGTCCGCTCCGACCCAGCGGTAATGATGATTAATCCCCGTCCCAACGCCCGATACCGGAAAAGCGGAAATGAACCGTTCAGGGCCGATTTTGCCTGGAACAGAATCAACCTCCAGCCGAATGACACTCTGCGCCTTGAGATAGCCGAAGACCCGTATTTCAGCCGTATTGTCCGCGCTTTTGACGGCCTGTACGATTCGGCAGAGGTGGCTCTGGATGCCGGTTTGTGGAACTGGCGGCTGACCCGTGGCGGCGAGGCTCTTGGTTCGGGGCGTGTCACCGTAACCGATGCGGAACCGCAGTTGTTAAGTCCCGCGGAAAACCAGCAGTTCTACTATGAAACCGAACTGCCCAGAGTATATTTTCAATGGTCGGAAGTAGAAGATGTTGCGCGTTATATTATAGAAGTGGATGTTACGTCCGAATTCAGAAATCCCATTATTAACAGACAGACGACGGTTACGTCATTTTCTGATTCAAGCCTGAATTCGGGAATTTGGCATTGGCGGGTAACGCCGGTATTTTCTCAATCTTCCGAAGGCGCCGCCGCCGCCGGTTATGCCGTGTCGCGTAACGCCGCTTTTCACATAGTAAAAAGCGGAGAACCGCCGCCGTTCATTGCGCCGCCGCCGGAACCGGAACCAGAACCGCTGCCGCCTGAACCGCCGCCACCGCCTGCGCCTGCTCCGCCGCCCAGGCGTATCGCTCTGGTGTCCCCGAATCAGGGAACGACTCTGCCGGGACTGACCGCCCTGCGGCAGCAAACCGTGTTTCAATGGAGCAGCGAAGAAGCGGTGGCCAAATCAAGGTTTGTTCTTTCCCGCAATGCCAACCCCTTAAGGGGGCGGCCCGCGGTGGAAATAATGGATCCCAACCGGACAATTCGTCTTGACCGTCTGGGAGAAGGCACCTGGTACTGGACGGTGGAGGCGCAAACTCCCGAAGGCGTTGATATCAGCGCTCAAAGGCCCCGGCAGTTGCGGGTATTGCCTATTCCCCTTCTGCCCGCGCCGGGAAACCGCCTGCCCGCCGAAGGACAGCGTATCGGTATCGAAGAACTCAGAAGAGTGAATCTCGAATTCACCTGTGCGGCGGTACGGGATGCCAATGGTTATATTTTTACCCTATATCAGGAAGCCGACGGCGGACGGCGGCAAATTACCCAGATAGGGCCGGAGAACCGCACCAACTGGAGAATAGATGTCAAAACACTGGGACGGGGGAATTTTGTCTGGCGGGTAGAAGCGGTCAGTACGGGACAAAACGGCGTTATCGAACAACGGGGCCGTGTGGGGGAAAGTTCTTTTATAGTGGACATTCCCCGGCCTGGCCCGGTGCAGATAATGGAAGATACAGAGGATTTCGATGACGAATAACAATTCGCACCCCGCATTGAAAACGGCCTTTTTTACCATGCTGTTGCTGTTAAACCTGGCGCCTGCCCTGCGGGCGCAGAACAGGCGGTATGTTACGGAACAGCATTTTGTTCAGCGGCTTGTCTGGGTTGGCGATGAATATGTTTTTCGCTACGAAGTGATAATTGAACGGGATGAAGGGCAGGGATACCGCCGATACAAACAGGAAACCACCGAATCGCCCCGGCTCCAGATAAATTTGCCCATGGGGAATTATCGGTATCAGGTAATCCCGTATGATTTTCTGGATCAGCCCGGCGAAGCGTCGGACTGGGTAACGCTCGATGTCCGTCCCGAAACCATCATCTCCGTTGAAGTACAGCAGGTCGGGGACAGTTTTACCCTGTCTCCCATCGACCATGGTCAGTTGGTTCCGGGAGTCAACGGAATTATTATCAAAAATCCGGATGAGCTGGAAAAAAAAGAAGGAGTGATCACGGTTGAAAAACCGGAAGCGCCCGGCCCCGAAAAGCTGGTCGATATGTATCTGGGAGCGGCATGGATACCCTTATTTCCCATTCATGGAGGAATACAGCAACTTTTCGGAAGCAAACTGTTTCTTTCCGGCGCTGCGATTCGCTTCGGCGTACTCTTCACTAAATCAAAACAAATCAATCTCGGCCTGGAACTGTTGACATCATGGTATGCCCTCGATAAGGCTTCCGGTGACAGCTCAATTGACACGCAAACCGGGGTAATGGGCCTCAATATCCTGATGCAGACGCCGACCTTCAATCAGAAGATAGCTTATACAATCAGAGCCGGAGGAGGGTTTGTCTTTCAGGTTAGTGACATAAGCAGCAAACAGGAAACATACTTTCTGGACAGACTTTCTCCCCATGTGAGCCTGGATTTAGCCTTCCTCTGGTTGGCTCTGAAATACACCTATGTTGAGACCGGTTTTAACTATATCTATTTTTTGGCCAAAAACAATCCTTCCGGTTGCCTGCGGCCATGGGTCAGTATCGGATGTCGGTTTTAGGGATTGCTCCGGATTATAGGTTGACCATTATATCTAAAAAACATACAATCATTTATAAAGGAAAATACCCATGGAAGCCCAATTTCAACTGAGTACGATTCATTATAAAAAAGACTCTTATATAGTAGTTGAAGGCAAGCAAAATGCCGACCGTTTTTACATTATTCAGCAGGGGAAGGTAAGAGTTTCCAAAGAGGTAGTGGTTGCGGAAGAAGATGGCCAGATACTTTCCCCGGGAGATTTTTTTGGCGTTATCTCCACCATGTCGAGTCACAGCCATATTGAAACCGCCCAGGCCATGACTGATGTTGTTCTGGTGACGGTTTTGCGGGACCAGTATGGGACGCTTATTCAGAAGAGCAACCAGGTGGCCATGAAGATAATAATGCAGTTTTCCCGGCAACTCAGGTACCTGAACGAAACTCTTGCGGGAAAGGCCCTGAAAAAAACCGCCGAGATAGTTCCTGCCCATCTGTTTGAAGTGGCGGAATATTATTTTTCCCAGAAACGGTACAACGAGGCTTTATACGGCTACACCCATTACCTTAAATATTGCCCGGATGGGGAACATGCGGGCGCCGCCCAAACGTGCGTGGAGGAGTTGAAAACCCGTGTAACGGGAACCGCCGCGGAATTCGGTCAGAATGATGTTAACAGAACCTACCGCAAAAATATCATGTTTTTTGCCGAAGGGGAGCCGGGAGAGGAACTGTTTATCATTCAGAAAGGTTCGGTAAAAATAACCAAAATTGTCGGGGATAACGAGGTGCTGTTGGCGGTACTCAAGGCGGGAGACATATTCGGGGAGATGGCCCTGCTGGAAGGCAAACCCCGTGCCGCCACAGCGGTCGCCTACGAAGACACTGACGTGATGGTGGTAAACCGGGCCAACTTCCAACGGATGATACAAACACAGCCCCAGCTTGTTACCAAGGTTACCACCCTTTTGGCGGACCGGGTTTGGCTGATTTATAAACAGTTGGCCAATACTTTTATTGCCAATCCGCAGGGCCGGATGTATGATTCCCTGCTTGTCCAACTGGAAAAGAACCGGGTACCCCTAGACAGCCAGAATCCCTATTTATTTAGTTTCGGTTTACAGGAACTGACCAATATGGTGGGGCTTACCGGCAGGGAAGCCCGCCAGGCGCAGGCAGAGGTAATGGAAAACAAGAACATCCAGATAATCAATGACAAAATGCAGGTTACCACACCGGGGGAAATACTCAAAATGGCTGAATATTTCCGAAAAATGGACCGGATAGAGAAGTCCCGGAAGGAAACACAGTCTTAAAATTCATCTTATACGGAAAAAATGCCGATATTTAATAGAGAATAGTTGACTATGGGGAAAAATACCATAAACTTAAAATAACGGAGGAAGGTGCATGACAGAAGTACTGTCCCAGGATGAAATAGACCAGTTATTAACTGCCATAAATGCCGGGGACACGGAACCGGAAGATTTTAAGTCTACCGCGGACAGCCGTAAAATCAAAATATACGACTTTAAGCGTCCCGATAAATTCTCAAAAGAACAGATTCGGACGATTTCCATGATGCACGAGACTTTTGCCCGCCTTTCTACCACCAGCCTTTCCGCACAGCTCCGTTCTGTTGTCCATGTCCATGTAGCTTCGGTAGACCAGCTTACCTATGAAGAATTTATCCGTTCAATTCCGACCCCCACAACGCTGGCGGTTATCAATATGGACCCCCTGAAAGGCAACGCGATACTGGAAATAGACCCTGCCATTACTTTCTCGGTTATTGACCGTTTGTTCGGCGGTACGGGTGAGGGAAACAAGTCTCAGCATGAATTAACCGATATTGAACAGTCCGTTATGGAAGGGATAATCGTCCGCATACTGGGGAATATGCGGGAGGCCTGGACCCAGGTAATAGACCTGCGCCCCCGGCTGGGGCAGATTGACACCAATCCCCAGTTTGCCCAAATTGTGCCGCCGACCGACATGGTGGTTCTGGTAACCCTGGAAACCAAAGTCGGCGAAGTTGAAGGCATGATTAACTTCTGTATACCCTACATTACCATTGAACCGATAATCGGCAAACTGTCCACCCAGTTCTGGTTCTCCACGGCGCATCGGGCCGGTACATCCGAAAACCTCAGTGTTCTGAAAGACAAACTGGAAACCGTGGATATTGACGCGGTAGCGGTTATCGGCAAGATAGACCTTTCCGTCCGCGAAGTGCTTTCCCTCCGTTTGGGGGATGTGGTGCGGCTGTACAATACCCGTACCGGCGACCCCTATTCGCTGAACATTGGCAGCAAGCCGAAGTTCCTCTGCCGTCCCGGCGTTGTGGGCAAAAAACTGGCCGTGCAAATTGTCAAAAAAATCGCCGAAATTAAACAGGAAGATTTTGATGACCTGGGCGGCGAAAGCTCCGATATGTGATGGTCATTTTCTCATTTTAAATATTTGCAAAGTACATTGGTTAATTCTTCAAAATTGACCGGCTTACCGACATAATCGTTCATACCGGCTGCCATGTATTTTTCCACTTCATCGGTAAGCGTATTGGCTGTCATGGCTACAATCGGAATGTGCGCGCTTTTCTGAGTTTCAAGGGCGCGTATGCGCCGGGTCGCTTCCACGCCGTCCATCACCGGCATATTGACATCCATTAAAATAACGTCAATTTTTTGGGGGTGAGCGGAAAAAAGTTCAAATGCTTCTTTCCCGTTAACAGCGCATTCTATCTCCATCCCGGTATTTTCCATAAGAGCCATGATGATTTCACGGTTTATCTCAACATCATCCACCAAAAGCGCCGTCTTGCCGGCGAATGAAACCGGCTCGTCCTGTTTTGCCTGATTGAGCTGTTTTTTGTGCGTTTTGAAAGAAAATGTAAATTTTGCCCCTTTGCCTTCTTCAGACTCAACCCCTATCTCGCCCCCCATGAGGCCAATTATATATTGAGCTATGGCAAGCCCCAATCCGGCTCCGCCGAACTTCCTTGATATGCCGCCGTCCACCTGCTCAAATGTGGTAAAGAGATTTTTTTGCTGTTCTTTGGATATGCCAATACCGTTGTCGGTAACCTCGACCTGTATGGTGAGTGTATCATTGCTTGTTTCGCGGACAAAAGCGTTTAATTGTATTGAACCCTGCTCCGGTGTGAACTTCTCCGCGTTTGACAACAAATTAAATATGACTTGCGCAAGCCGTTTACCGTCGCCGACAAGCGCGTCGGGTATGGATGAATTTATATCAGCCGCAAGAACCTGTCGTTTTTTATTTGTTTTAACCGATATTTTATCAATTGTTTCCCGAATCACCGCCTGAAAACTAAACTCCGCATTGACAAGCCTGAGTTTGCCGTTTTCAATATCATATATATCCAGTAAATCATCGATTAATTGCAGCAATTGACGCGACGCGAAATTTATTTTCTCGAGGCAGTCCGCTCTTTTTCCCGCCTCGTTCGTGTTCTCAAGCAGTTGTATCATACCCATAATGGCGTTCATGGGCGTGTGCATCTCATGGCTCATGCGCGACAAAAAATCAGCTTTGGCGCGGCTGCTTTTTTCGGCGATATCCTTCTCAATAATCAGGTGTGTTTGATTAATAATCTGCATATGGTTGTACACCCGCAGCTTTACAACAGCAGGGCTGAAAGGTTTGCTGATATAATCGGCCGCTCCCAATGATAAGCCCCTTTCCTCATCGTCGGGATTGTTAAGCCCCGTTATAAATATAACCGGTATATTTTGCGTTTTTTCAGATTTTTTTAATGCGGAAATTACGGCATATCCGTCCATTTCGGGCATAACGACATCAAGTAAAATTATATCGGGGTGATATTCCTCAGCGACCTCAATGGCGTCCTGCCCGTCTTTTACCGCGAGTACGGTGTATTCCGGGTTCAATATGTGCGTTAACGCCATAATATTGGTATCTTCATCATCTACAATGAGTACACTGTTCTTTTTTTTATCGCCCATTTTGTCACACCCATCCTTTTTTTAATTCAGTGAGCGTTTGAATTGCGAGCTTAAAGTCATATTTTTCCATTTGCTCCGCAAGTGTGTCTGTTCCCGGTATTGAGCGAATGTCGTCCAGTAACGTTAGACACTCGGGGTTTCTGCTCTTAAGCAGCGAATCCAGTTTAATAAACAGGGCATCTTTTTCACTGGCGCTCAATATTTTGTGTTCTGTTCGCTCTCCGGGGTCGTCGGTAAACGGGCCCATTTCATCAAGAACCGATTTTAACGCGGACCCGAGATCTTCCATATGTTTCGTATCCGGTATCTCATTATTTTTAAGAATCGCTTCGGCTTCAGCGGCGGCATTTTGCAATTCGGTTTTCCCTATCATGCCCGCGTTGCTTTTTAAGTTGTGTACCAGCCGGTAGGCAAGCTGCATATCGCCTTCGTTTAAGGCGGCGGATATTTCCCCCAATTTATCCTGATTACCTTTAACAAAACGGGATCGGAGCTGGTTTTGCAAGTCCTCATCATCCGCCTGGCTGTCCTTTTCATTCTTTGTATCTATCGGTGTCAGGTGTTTCAACAGGCAGCGCCACAATTCCTGCGACTTAAAGGGTTTGCTGAGGTAGTCAATCATTCCATGTTTTTTATACACCCCAATGTCGTTATCCATGATATTGGCCGTAAGGGCGACAATCGGCGTTTCAATGTTTAATTTGGAAATTATCGCCGAAGCTTCAAGTCCGTCCATCACCGGCATATGTATGTCCATAAATATCAAATCGAACGGTTTCTCGCCGTTCTGCAGGCGGTTACTCACAATATCAACGCCGATCTGTCCGTTTTCGGCCACCACGGCTTTTATGCCGATTTGTTTTAAGCGTTCACAAATAACCTGTTGATTCATTTCATTATCTTCAAAGAGCAAAATTTCATGATTAAAAACAGGCATTTCAAGTTTATGAGAAGTTGTTGCTAATTGTCTCTCTGTGTCATCGGGCACATCGGTTGTCTTGAAAATCAAATCAAAATGAAACTTGCTGCCTATACCGGGCGTACTTTCTATCATGAGAAAGCCGCCCATTTCATCGATGATTTTTTTCGTTATGGCAAGCCCCAGACCCGTTCCGCCATATTCCCGCGTTGTACTGGTGTCCGCCTGCACAAACGGTTCATGTATAGTTTGTATCTGCTCCTGAGTCATGCCGATACCGGAGTCTTTTACTTCAAAATGCAGAACAATACTGTCGCCGAAGGTTTCTTTTATGACCGCCGATATTTTTACGGTGCCGATATGGGTAAATTTTATGGCGTTTGAAAGAAGGTTTGCCAATATTTGGCGCAGCCTTGTGGGATCTCCGAGCAGTCTTTTTCCGATAAATGGTTCCGAATAGAAATGCAGATACAGTTTTTTTTCTTTGGCTTTGGGCAGCATCATTGACTGACAGGCGGCAAATATGGGTCCTAAATCGAAAGGAATATATTCCAGTATCATTTTGCCGGCTTCTATCTTTGAAAGATCCAGTACATCGTTTATTATTTGCAGAAGCCAATTTGAATTTTCCATGATTCTATCTAAATATTCTCTGGTTTTATTTGAGATATTATCACCCAAAGCCAGTTCCGAAAAACCGATTATGCTGTTCATGGGCGTGCGTATTTCGTGGCTCATATTCGCGAGAAATTCTGATTTTGCGCGGTTGGCGTTCTTTGCGGCCTCTTCCATTGCTTTGCGCTCTGTTATGTCGCGTCCCATCCCCATAAGCCCTACCAGCTTATTGCCCTGCAAAAGGGGTATCTTGTTCGTTTCAAAAATCCGCATGGTTCCGTTGCAATCAGGTAAATATTCCTCATACGTGATCATGTTACAATCGGTTAAAACCTTGCGGTCTACATTGTCAATATCTCTGGCTATTTCAGGGGGCAGATTAAGGAGGCCTTTCACGGCATCTCTCCCCATAATGTCTTCTTTTTTGATACCAAAAAAATTAAGTAAGCTCTTGTTGCAGCGTGTATAATTTAATTCCAAATCTTTGCAGAATATAAGGTCGGGAGCCAAATCTATCATCGTATTGAGGGTAGTGCTTTCATATTCCAGTTTTGATGAGGTGTTTTTTAAATCCTCCAGCATTTTCATTCGTTCCCGTAAATCGTGGGCATAGGCGGCCACGACATAATCTCTTTTATAGGGAATACGGATAAGCGTTACCTTCGCCGGTATCTGTTCGCCATCTGAAGTCTGATACGTCCACTCCAGGGTAACTTTGCCCTCGTCAAACGCTTTTTTGATCAATTCATTCTTTTTTTCTCTGGAAATCCTGCCGTCGTTCTGATACTTCGGGGAAAACTCATTAAAATGTTCCATCAAAACTTTTTTATCATTCACTTCAAACAGCGGCAGAGATTCATCGTTACAGTAAAAAAGCTTAAAATTTCTGTCCCACAACTGAACGGAGAGCGGAGTCATGTCCAACAGGAGCTGTATGTTTTCGTGGGATGAGCCAAGACGTATCAGGATAAGTATCATTACTGCGGCAAATGCCGCGGCAAGCGCGAAGAGTACGATTGTCATGGTACTTACGTCTCTATAGTAGGGGCCTTTTGGCATGACTATGCCTAAATACCAACCGTTATTAAGAAGCCTAAAAAAGGCGATGCAGGGCTGCCCGACGTAATTTACAAACGAGCGCGCCGTCACAGACTCCCCATTTTGTAAATCGTCCGCGAATTTTGATATAGGTATACGCGGATCATGCATATTCATACTGACGAAATCCTGATTAAAATGGGAGAGCAGGGTCAAATCATTACTGATCAACACGGCTAAGC
>JAIRRB010000010.1 GCA_031256195.1 Treponema sp. | reverse complement strand
AACGATAATGGCTGATGAAATATAGGTTCCTTTCCGCAAGGCCCCCAGCAGGGACTTTTGGTCAGCTTTATCGCCGCAGCGTACAAAGAAAGAACCAACAATGGAAGCCACCGTTCCCACGGTAGCCATCAGCATGGGAACTACCGCCCCGCCAAAGTTATAACCCGCCGAAACCGCCAGCGCCATGGTGGCGACAATGGAACCGACATACGATTCATAGAGGTCAGCCCCCATGCCTGCAACGTCTCCCACGTTATCGCCCACATTGTCGGCTATAACCGCCGGATTGCGGGGGTCGTCTTCGGGGATTCCCGCCTCAACCTTTCCGACCAAATCGGCGCCCACATCGGCGGCTTTGGTAAAGATACCGCCGCCCACACGGGCAAAAAGGGCCATACTGGAAGCGCCCATACCGAAAGTCAGCATCGCCGAAGAAATAAGTTGTATCTGTGCGGCATCTACAGTCCTGCCTTGTGCGACAAGTTCCATGATTGCCGCCGAATCCGGAGTGTAAAATACAAACTTCAACAGGAAAAACCAGATTGACAGGTCCAGAAGCCCCAGCCCAACCACGGTGAAACCCATCACCGTACCGGACGAAAAGGCAACCCTGAGTCCCCGATTGAGGTTCTCAGACGAAGCCTGGGCGGTTCTGGAATTGGCGGCAGTGGCGATTTTCATCCCGATAAAGCCTGAAAGACCGGAAAAAAAGCCGCCGGTAATAAACGCAAAGGGAACAAAGGGGGTCAAAAGTTTGAAAAAAGACATGATTCCCAAAACCACAAACATAACGGCAAAAAACATGGCAACCCCGGTATACTGGCGTTTCAGGTAGGCATTGGCCCCCTGACGCACCGAACCGGATATTTTCCGCATGATTTCGCTGCCTTCCGAAAAACCCAGGACTTTACGCGCCTGGATAAAAGCAAAACACAGGGCCAGAATTGACCCTATTGGCACCAGAAAAAAGAGCTGTTGTTCCGACATGGATTCTCCTCCTAAATTATGTAAATAGATTAGACCCTAAATATGCCCGTGTCAATATATCTGGATACAAAATTACTCATCCCCAAATTCACGGTAGGAATTTACGGCGGGGGGTTCATCAGATTTGGGACTGGCCTTTTCCTCTAAAAGTCCCATAAGGTGAGACTGGTCAAAAAGCCTGACAAGGTCATCAGCCTGGGCGCGGGTAAAATACATATTGATTTGCTGAGAATTAAGCTGTTGGGAATTATCCGTGTCATCGCTTTCCTCTCTGGCTGACCGCATAAGAGTTGAGAAAAAAGGCATTTCCTCCCTAAAACGGTAACCAAGTTCCGTGACCGGGTATGCGACACGGGTTTTGGTATATTTGAAAGCCTCCCATTCCGTTCGTCCTGTTACTTTTCCGTAGATCGCCCTTGTTTTTTTATACCGGTCAACCAGTTTTTGCGCTGCATAATCCGCCTTGTAAAGCTCCAGCGCCGCAGCAAATTGCTGTCTGGCCGCTTCGTCCCAAAATTGCCGATAACGGATAAGTTCATATCTAAACTCCAGCGCCACAGCATTTAAACGGGGATAAAAAATAACTTCTATTTCAACTTTGTTGAGTTTTGACGAGAAGATTCGGTCAAACTCGGCTTCGATCATCCCTGCGGAAACCGGGTCCGCGTTTGCTACCATATGGGGATATTTTTTGGCATAATCAATTGTTGTATTACAGGCCAGTGTAAAAAAAGCAGCCATAGCCGCCAAAATTATACCCGATAATAATTTCATTAAAGAAAAGCATACCAGCAAAGCAATAAAAAGTGAAGCTACATACCGGATTGTTCGTATGAAATACTGCCGCTGATAAATTGCTGAAAGTAACCGGGCAACGGAGCAGTGATATTCAGATATAAACCATCCGGCGTTTCGGGGATAATGAGGCACGATGCATGCAGGAGCAGGTGATGAAGTTTCATCGTCTTGCGTAATGTATGATTCAGATTAAAATCGCCGTATTTGTCATCACCCAGAACAGGGTTTCCGATCAGGGCCAGATGGCGGCGTATCTGGTGCATCCTGCCTGTTCCCAGTTCCAGTTCCAAAAGGGAGAATTCTTCTCCGCCGGAAAGCAGCCGGTAGCGGGTTTCGGATTCTTTCACAGCACCGCGAATTGCAAGGTCTGCTTTTATGACCCCTTCCGGCCGGTCCGGCTTGCCTTTACAGACCGCGAGGTAACGCTTTATGACAGCGCCGCCCTCCGCCCCCTTTCCTCCCAGCAGCCGGGAAAACCCTGCCGCCGCAGTTCTGGTTTTGGCAACAAGAACAAGCCCTGATGTATCCCTGTCCAGCCGGTGTACCAAAAGCGGACGCTGGGGCCATGTTTGCGCCAGAATATTGTCCAGAGAAAGACTTATCCCTTTTCCGCCCTGAACGGCAAGACCGGCGGGCTTGTTAATCACCATGCATGAATTATCTTCATAAATAACTTCGAGTTGTTTCAATGGTCAATGCCTCTTAAAAAGGAGAGGTTGATGGTCTCCTTGCCAGGTAATAAAAACCGGCATAGAGCCAACTGTTATGTCTGCTTCCGCAGGTACCGCGGCAGCGTTACCTGAAACAGGATCATGCATAATGAAACCTTCAGGGATTTGCAGTGTAAACTGCAGGGGACTTCCTTCTTTCCACAATACCAGTGTTCCTCCGCCAGCCGGCTGCTTAAAGTAAAAGGTTTTCAGCGAAGAAGGCAGCCTTTCCCGTACCGGTAAGTCCGGGCGGTATACGGTTCCGGCCAGATATACGGCGCAAAGCCGGAAAGCCTCCGCCCCTTTGGAAGTATAATCATCTTTACTCCGTACAAGGCCAAAAAAATTTTCGGAATTCTTTTTATCGCGGACTACCGGATCAAAAAGCTGATACCAGAGGATTTTTTTTGCACCACTAACGGTAAGATTGACAAAAGTTTTAACAATATATGCGGGGAATTTTTTCTCTGTGGTTGCCGTAGGGTACCAGCCTCCGGTAGGGTAGCCCGCCTCAGTTATCCATATACGGTCGCCAAAACCGTACTCGGCGGCAATGGCGCGAAATTTGCCGTATAATTTTACCGTACGGGCAGGGTTTAATTCGTAGGGGTGGAAGGCGACTGCATCTGCTTTTTCCATTGCGCCTGATTCAAACAGCCCCCGGATATACGCCGTTGGCAGGCCAAAGATTCCCCGGTTAAACGCGCCGCCCAAAAGCGTCACATCAGGGTCAGTTTCCTTTACCGCATTTGCGGCCTGACGGGCAAGAACAAGAAATTCATCCCTGCTGCCCTGCCAAAAACGAGAATTGGGCTCATTCCAGATGCACCATGCGTCAACTCTGCCCCGGAAATGCGCTGCTGTTTGCCGCACATAATCAAGAAAGAAATATACCTTATCCGGCGGAATATATCGGTGAGCTTTACCATCATTATGAATCCACGGAACATCGTAAGCCAAAACACCAACAATTTTTTTTCCTGCCGCTTGTGCGGTATCGACATACTGATCATAAAAATCAAAATCCCACCGGCCTTCTGACGACTCAATCCGGTTCCAGGTAAAAGTGACAAGCATCCAGCTTACACCCAGCCTGTCAAGCAGGGCATATTCTTCAGGAGTATTGGTTCGGCCTGCATGAACAATTCCGGCAATATCCGCCGGTATTTCCAATGGACCGCCGGTATTACCGGCATGGTTTGAGGCGCAGGCAAAAAACGAAGCTGATAACAGCAGCGTCAGAATAAATCGTGTGCGGTTACAGTTCCACTGAGCGGCTTTCAATTTTTTCAAGTACATATTTGACAAAATCAGCAGTCTGCATTGCGGGGAGCTGCCTGCCGTCACGCAGACGAATCGACACCGTGCCTTCTTCCGCTTCGCGCTGGCCTACCACGAGCATATAGGGAATCTTGCGGTTCTGGCAGGCGCGTATTTTTGCGTTGAGCCTGTCATCGCTTAACTCCGCGGAAACCCGCAGGTCACAGGTTTTTAATTCCGCGATAACTTTTTGCGCGTAATCGTTAAAACCTTCCGCAACGGGAATAACGGCGACCTGTTCCGGCGCAATCCACGCGGGGAACGCGCCGCCAAAATGCTCAATTAACACGCCGAAAAACCGCTCAAGACTGCCGAGCAATGCCCGGTGAACCATATAGGGCCGTTTGTGCTGGCCGTCCGCATCAACAAAGGTCATGTCAAAGCGTTCAGGCTCGTTAAAATCGAATTGAATCGTGGTCATCTGCCACTCGCGGCCCAGAGCGTCTTTTATTTTCAGGTCAATTTTGGGGCCGTAGAACGCGCCGCCGCCTTCGTCAATTTCGTAATCCAGCCCTTCAGCTTCCACTGCCTTGCGAAGACTTTCCAGCGCGGCATCCCAGCGGCTCTGTTCGCCCACGCTTTCTTGGGGCTTGGTCGCCAAATACGCCTTAATGTCCTTAAAGCCAAACACCTTCCACAGTGAAAGACTAAAGCGCAGCACTTCAAGAATCTCCGCTTCCATTTGATCCGGCGTACAAAAGATATGAGCGTCATCCTGGGTAAAGCCCCGTACCCGCAGCAGGCCGTGGAGAACCCCGCTGCGTTCATAGCGATACACGGTGCCCAATTCCGCCCAGCGCAGGGGCAGGTCGCGGTAACTGCGGCCTTTGGTTTTGTAAATCATAATATGGAAAGGACAGTTCATCGGTTTGATGATGTAATCCTGATTATCAATCTGCATGGGTCTGTACATATTACTTTTGTAAAAACCCAGGTGGCCGGAAGTTTCCCAGAGCCAGCTTTTACCAATATGCGGTGTGTAGAGAATTTCGTAGCCGTTACGGTAATGTTCCTGCCGCCAAAAATCTTCAATGGCTACGCGCATACGCCCGCCATTGGGGTGCCAGTAAATCAGACCGGCGCCCGCTTCCTCATGAACCGAGAAAAGGTCAAGCTCTTTACCCAGGCGGCGGTGGTCGCGTTTTTCAACTTCTTCCAGAAAGGAGAGATAGGCTTTCAGGTCTTTGGGATTTTCCCATGCAGTGCCGTAAATGCGGGTCAGCATGGGTCGGTTCTCGTCACCGCGCCAGTAAGCGCCCGCGATATTTTGCAGTTTGAAAGCGGCGGAATTTATTTCTCTGGTATTGGCAACATGCGGCCCCCGGCACAAATCGTCCCACAACACTGAACTATCGGCCTTGCCGTCGGCAAGGCCGCCGGCATTCCGGTTCTCGTAAACGGTAATTTCAACATCAGCCGGAAGCTCATTGATAAGTTCGATTTTGAATTCTTCATCGGCAAAACGCCGCAGCGCCTCCTCGCGGCTGATTGTTACTTTTACAAAATCCTGCCGCGAATCGATGATACGCTTCATCTCATTTTCGATAGTTTCAAGATCATCGGCGGTAATGGGCCGGGGCAAAAGAAAATCATAATAAAAACCGTTTTCAATAGACGGGCCGATGGCGACTTTTGTTCCGGGAAAAAGTTTTACCACCGCCTGAGCCATAATATGACTGGTCGAATGGCGAATAACGGCCAGCTTCTGATTGGCTTCCGGTTTTTCTGACTGTTGGTTTATTGCGGACATGATTCAGCGTAGCATATTTTAGGGGTCTGTGCCTACCGGAAGAATCCCAGTTTTCCGTATTTATGAAGCTTCCCGTTACTGCGGCGGTTTCCCTCTTCAAGCTGCTTGAAAATAAAGGCGGCAAAACCCGCCTCATCTCCGGTATCAGCGCCGGAGAATCCCAGGGTAAGGTATGGTTCGTTAAATGCGGTAGCCAAAAGGCCGTGGGCAAGGGAACGAAAGGCGGCCAATGCCACCGGCCCCAAAAGATCAACGACATCATCCTTGCCGCCTGCCCCGCTGGTTTCAGAGTACACCAGAGCCAGAGTTCCATTTTCCCGCACCCTGAAAACCGCCGCCAATTCCTTTACCAGAAAGAGCCAGCCTTTGATATGATCATTCACCAGCACCTCAACATCCGCCATGCTCAAATCGGCGGCGGCGTAACGGACTGATGGGGGATCGCACACAAGAATCGCTTCGTCAATATGGTCAAAACGATTTTCCGCGGCAATAACCACAGTACGGGCGGAAATAGGGCTGCCGGGATTCCAGTCCAGAGGAATACGCCGCTCTTTTGCCGACCCTTGAGCCGCAGAAGATTCAAGTGTCGAACTTCCCTGCCGGGCCAGAAGCCCTTTTTTTGCATTATCTGCGGTTTGAGGGCTGTTTCTTGACCGATCCGGTAACAAGGCAAGGGCATAATGTTCCACTCGCCGGGCCGCTTCAATCTCAATAGCGTTCGTCAGAGCGGATTTATTCCCCGCAATTAAGAGTCCTCTGGTCATATCCATAGTGTATACGGAGCCGGTTATTGTAGCAACTGCCGGATTAGCCCGCTCAATTTCACAACCCTATTCCCCAATTCCTGTTTTTGGGCTAAAATACGGCTTATGGAAGAAAAAACAACGGAAGCAACCATGGAAAAGATCACGTCGCTGGCAAAACGGCGAGGGTTTGTGTTTCAATCTTCGGAAATTTACGGCGGCCAAAACGGGGCCTGGGATTACGGGCCTTTGGGCATAGAGTTAAAAAACCGCATTGCCGCGGCCTGGTGGAAGGAAATGACCCAGCT
>JAIRRB010000201.1 GCA_031256195.1 Treponema sp. | reverse complement strand
TTATAGGAAATCATTTTTTCAACAAACGCTTTTATATTAACCGGTTCAGGGGAATTTTCGGTTTCCGACGCTTTTTTGCCTTTGCCGGTTTTACCCGCCGCCTGTTCGCCTTCTTCGTTGATCAAGGCTTTGGCTTTCAGGGGATCAAGCCCATCAGGATTAAACAGCATCCACTTATAATTGGCGGCCCCGATAAGGTTAATGTTAATCTGGTCCTTTTCCGCAAGATTTTTCCGGTGGCTGGCAATTTGTTCCAGCAAAGTCCCGCCAATGAGGCCCGCCCCCATCAGGAACAGGTTCACCGAACGTACCGTAGCATGGAAGAACGCCTCATGCACCGCGTTCAGGGCCTTTGCCTCATCCTGCCGCGAAATGACCGCGGAAATATTAATCTCCGAAGAACCCTGAGCAATGGCAACCACGTTAATGCCGTTCCGTCCCAGCGCATGGAACAATTTCCCCGAAATGCCGGAGGCGCTTTTCATTTTGGAACCAATTACCGCAATTATCGAAAGGTTGGTTTCCGTTACCGGCTTGTCGATAGCGCCGGAACGTATCTCGGGGGCAAATTCTTCTGTTATGGCGGTTTCAGCAAGGCGGGCATCCGCGGGCAGCACGGCGAAACAAATCGAATATTCGCTTGAACTTTGGGTAATAAGAATCACGCTGATTCCCCGGCGGGCCAGCGCGCCAAAAACCCGCGCCGAAAAGCCCGCAACGCCCACCATACCCGGCCCCTGAATCCGCACCAGGGCAATATGGCTCATCGAACTTATCCCCCTGATAGGGTATTCTCCTTCCGCCGCATTACTCACAATACGGGTACCACCGCCTGCGGGGTTAAAGGTATTGCGGATTGAAATGGGGATGCCCTTCTCCAGGGCGGGTTTGACCGTGGGCGGAAAGAGAACTTTTGCGCCAAAATGGGAAATTTCCATCGCTTCGGCATACAAGATTTCGTCAATTCTAAAGGCGTTTTTCACGATTCGGGGATCGGCAGTCTGAATTCCGTCAACATCGGTCCATATTTCAACCTCTTTCACCCCCAGGGCGGCGCCGAAAATCGCCGCAGTCAGGTCGGACCCGCCGCGGCCCAGAGTAACCGTCTGTCCGTCCATTGTCGAAGCGATGAAACCGGTTACCACCTGCATGGGCATTTTCTTTTTGGGCAGCCCCTTTAAAAAAGAACGGATATTGTCAAAGGTCTGGACGGGAAGGTACTGGGCATTCCCGAAACAGTCATTGGTTTTAATGAGGAGGCGGGCATCAAGAAAAGCCGATTCTATGCCATTGGCGGTAAAAATATGGGCCAAAAGTCCCGCGGAAAGCCGCTCCCCCAAACTCATGACCAAATCCAAAGTACGGGCGGAAAGTTCGCCCAACAGGGAAATCCCCTGCAAAATAAGGCCCAATTCGTCAAAAAGGCCGTTAATTTCCGCAAGAGCGCCCTTCCGTTCCTCGCCTTTAAGAAAATGGACCGCCGTATCCCTATGCCGAGGGGCCAGTTCTTCAAACAAATCCTTATAGGCGCTGCCTCCACCGGAAGCCTTACGGGCCATATCGATAAGGGTGTCGGTAACGCGGGAAAAAGCGGAAACCACCACTACCGGGGCCTTTCCCGCATGATTCGGGTCTTTAAGAATACCTATGATTTGGCTTATTCCCGCATGGCTGCCAACCGATGTCCCGTCAAATTTTAAAATTTTCATCTTTTTTTTCTCCATATCTTTGCCTAATATGTGTTTTTTCGCTAGAATGTGTTATAACTATAATATAAAAGTTAAAGGTAGCCTAGTATGATTGTTGAGACATTAATTGTTTTTTCCGCAGCCGCCGTTTTTTCCGTTATTCTGGTTGCCCTTATTCTGCGTTTGTCGCACCACAAATCCTGGTACGACCATATCAATGACCGGAAAATACATTCAGGCGATGTTCCCCGTTTGGGCGGTATCGGTTTTGCCCTGACTTTTGTTATTGCTGCGGTGATTATCATTGTTTTCACCCGAAAAATGGATTCTATAATCCGTTTTTTACCTTGTCTTATCGGAATCTGCATCATCGTAGTCTTTGGCGTACATGACGATTTCCGTCCCATGAAACCTCTCTATAAATTGCTTATACAAATTCTTGCCGCCCTGTGCGTGATTATTCCCGGTTATACATTCAGACGAATTTTTTACTTTGACGGAAGTTTTCTGGAGAAATTTCCCTGGCTTGGTTACCCCATTACCCTTCTCTGGATAGTCGGCTTGACCAATGCCATTAATTTAATTGACGGCGTTGACGGTCTCGCGGGGGGGATTTCCGCCATAATAGCCCTGACCTTTGGATTTATTTTTCTCCTGTTTGCGGAGACTCCTTCGGCGGCAATGCTGTGTATCGGTCTGTTTGGTTCCATTGCCGGCTTTCTGGTGTTCAATGCCCCCATCCCCCGGGCAAAAATATTTATGGGAGACGGGGGCAGCCAGTTTCTCGGCTTTACTCTGGCCCTGCTGCCCCTGCTTGAAGAACATCAAACTGTTGCCAGTTTACCGGTACCCTATGCCGCGGCATTACTGGCTATTCCCATTTTTGATACTACGGCCGCCGTCTGGCGGCGTATCCGCGACGGGCAGCGGATAGACACCCCCGACAAGGCCCATATTCATCACAAATTGATGAATATGGGGTTTGAGTCCCGAAAAATTATCGCGGTGTTGTTTGGATTGCAGTTGATGCTCAGCGTTCTGGTTATTGTTTCACTGCGAGTCCCCCAATGGTTATCCCTGATTGTTCTGGGAATTGCCTATCTGTCGGCTCTTGCCTTTTTTGCAGTCCTCCATTTTCTGAATAGAAAGGCAGTATTGAATTCCGGGGAAGATTATCATTCACCTATTGCCC
>JAIRRB010000144.1 GCA_031256195.1 Treponema sp. | reverse complement strand
TTTACCTTGTCGCTTGGATTTTCCTGCGTTTTTTTCAGCAATGTGTTATGGGCAACAATGCAGTATATACGCGAGGGCAGTTTTGAAGTTGTCCTTTTGCGCCCCGTAAACCCGCTCTTCTTTTTAATCGCTTCCAATTTTGACACCGGGAGTTTTGGGCTTTTAATCGGAGGCGGCGTAATGTTCGGCATTGCGATAGCGCACACGGGAATAGTCTCCGCCGCCGCTGTTGCGCAGTTCTTGCTTTTATTCGCGGCAGGGTTTGCGGTAATGACCAGTTTTCAATTAATTATGGCGGCGACTTCGTTCAAGTGGGTAGGAAATTCAAGGCTGCCTGATATTTTGGACAGTATACTATCTTTTGGAAAATATCCCGTGTCAATATTTCCCAGAGCGGTAAAAATAATCGCGGCATTTATAATTCCGGTAGGCATGATAGGTTTTTATCCGGCAAGCGCGCTTTTGGGGCGGCTTGACCCCTTTGTGTTAATTTCAGTTATCCCCTGCGTATTGTTTATGTTTTTCGGGATTTGGCTGTATCAATACATGGTTAGATTGTACGAAGGAGTAGGCGGCTGATGCACATAATAAAAGTCGATAATCTTGTTAAAACGTATACTACTTTCAAACGCGGAAGCGGCATGAAGGAAACTTTACAGAGTTTTTTCAGGCGTGAGAAAGTGATTATAAACGCCGTTGATAATATTTCGTTTAATGTCGAAGAAGGCGCTATTTGCGGCGTACTTGGTCCCAACGGCGCGGGTAAATCAACCACGATAAAAATGCTCTGCGGCGCGCTGTATCCCAGTTCAGGGAAAATTGACGTTATGGGATATTCGCCGAGCAAAGAGCGAAAAAAGTACGTGCGCGAAATCGGCGCGGTATTCGGGCAGCGTTCTCAGTTGGTGTGGGACATTCCGCCCATAGACAGCTTCAACATGAACCGCGCCATTTACGGCATACCGCAAACAGAATACAAAACGCGCCTTGGCGAACTTGCCGAAATGTTTGAAATACAGGAAGTGATGCACAAGCCGACAAGGGTACTGTCGCTGGGCGAGCGTATGAAGTGCGAATTTATAATGGCGATGCTGCATAAGCCGAAGATCGTTTTTCTTGATGAGCCGACAATCGGGCTGGATGTTGTGGCCAAGGCGAAGATACGTGATTTTATCAGGCAAGTTAACCAAAACGGCACGACATTTATTCTTACCACCCACGATCTTGAAGATGTAAAGCAGCTTGCCCGCCATGTGATTATTATTAATCACGGCGTTAAGGTATTTGACGATACCTTGCAGAATTTGCAGATGAATCTGGGCGGAAAAAAGATAGTAGGTTTGACGCTTGAGGAGCCGTATGCCGGAGGAATTCTGGACAACATAAAAATCATCGAACAAAAATCCCCGCTTGAATTGACTTTGGAGGTTGATACGTCTAAAATTACCATAAGCGACTTTATGGAAAATCTCTCCCGCAAGGTAAGTTTTTCCGATATTTCGGTAAAGGAACTGCCAATGGAGGAAATTGTTATGCAAATTTACAATACGCATAATCGTGCGTAACTTGTCCTCGCGCTTTGGCCCCTTTTCCTTTTACCGGGAAGCTATCGCAATCGCCCTGCCGGTTATGGCCCAGCAGTTCATCATGAGTATGGTCTCCCTTATCGACAATTTTATGGTTGCCGGTCTGGGAGATATTAGCATGGCGGCGGTAAATGTGGCAAATCAAATTAATTTTGTTTATTTTATTGTCCTGAACACTGTCTGTCAGGCGGGCGGCATATATATTGCCCAGTTCAGGGGCGGCGGGGACAGCGAAGGGATGAAGCACGCCTACCGCTTTAAAATAGTTTTTGCCGCCGCGGCCTCTGCTGTTTTTTTTATCCTGTACTGGACCATTCCCCATAAAATGATCGCTGTGATGACCATGGGAAACGCCGCGCAGGAAGAAATTGTCGCTTTGGGCTCCGGCTACCTCAGGCTGATTTCATGGGCGCTTTTCCCCATGGCTATTTCTTTTGCCGCCGGTTCGAGCTTTCGGGAAATTGCCCGGCCAAAAGTGCCGCTGGTTATTTCCGCGATGGCAACTTTGGTAAATACGGCGGGAAACTGGATACTCATTTACGGCAATCTCGGCGCTCCCCGGCTGGAAGTTTCCGGCGCGGCCTATGCGACAATTATTGCCCGCGGGTTTGAAGTTGTGATTTTTTTGACGTATAGCGCCGGAGTTAAAGCCCCCTTCTTTGTCGGCATCACCCGGCTTTTTAATGTTCACTGGAAATTGTTCAAAGAAATTTTATACAAATCGGGAATGATATTTGTTTCCGAATTGTCCTGGATCAGTTCGGAAACAATCATGACCGCCATGTATAACCGCCGCGGCGGAGCGGAAGTTGTGGCAGGCATGGCGGCGGGCTGGACCATCGCCAACATTTTCTTTTTGTTTTTTGGAGGAATCTGGACTGCCGCCGGAGTGTTGATAGGAGGGTCGCTCGGTGCGGGTAAACTTGACGAAGCCCGCAGCCGCGCCGCATGGCTCAAATCAGGTTCGGTTGCCGCCGGTCTTCTTGTTGCCATACCCGGAGCGATTTTTTCCGTTCCGCTCATCCATCTGGTTTATTCAAACCTCAGCGCCGCGGCCAGATACAACTGTACCGGCCTGGTATTTGTAGTTCTGGCCTATCTCCCCTTTTGGGGTCTCCTGAATGTTCAGTTTGCCATTTCCCGCGCCGGCGGCGATACCGCTACCGGAATGTACGCCGACCTTTCAGTTAACACCCTGCTCTTTGTGCCCGGATCAATCCTTATTTCATTGTTGACTACCATAGCGCCGGTGCCGATGCTGGCCCTGCTAAAAATTACCGACTTCGTTAAATTGTTTATCTGTCATCATTTTTTGAAAAAAGAACGTTGGGTAAAGAATCTGACCGTTATTCATTGATATGAGCGCCATGCGAGTTGGACATACTTTTACTCCTGACTTGCGCGGAAATGTTTAACAAATTCCTGCGGACTTAAATCCACTGCGCCCAGATTAGTTTTATAATCCAGAGGCATTCCCAAATCAAAAAAAGCAAAATCATGTTCCCGCAAATAGCGAGTAGCAAGGATAAGTTGAACCGTACCGGCATTGCTCTCATCACAATAACCCGAGTACGAGGTATATACCCTGCCGCACCTTACTCCAAATTCACCGGCAACCGGTTTCCCGTTTTGATACAGGGCGAATGACGTGGGATATACCCCCTGAAGCCTGTTCTGCCTGATGTTTCTGATAGCGGCGACCAGGGGCGGAGTTAACCAGTCATCACCATGTACTTCTATACAGCGGTCAAGGATATAGTCAAAATCCGTATCGGGGCGAAGTTCAAAGCGGTTCAGATGCCGCTTTATGGATTTTTTTATGTGCAGATTATCAAAAAACAAAATGGACCGGGTCAGGTGCAGTTTGGGGAGGAGGACAAAACAATCCGCGTCATCTTCAACTTCAGGATCGAGTATTTTTGAAGACATCACCAAAAATCCGGCTTTCATCAACCGGGCGATAAAATCCGGGTCAAAATCACGGGAAACACAAAAATCTTTGTTGTAACCGGTTTCCAATATGGCATTGACAAGCCGGGGAAGATTATCTTCTGACCGGATTATCAAAAAACCGGCTGTGGTATAATAGAGCCACATATATTTAGGAACGGCATAACGCCCTCTGAAAGCCTATTTCCTTGCGGAACGCCCACGCCTGCCGGTCGGTTTTGCCCTGGCGGTTTTTTTCTTTCCTCTTACCGCCGGTTTCTTTGCGACAGTACGTTTCCTTGCGGTAACAACTTTTCTCTGTGCTGCCGACCTTTTCGCTGCTGCGGCTTTTTTTCTTGCTGCCGGTCTCTTTGCTGCGGTGATTTTTTTTCTGGCAACAGGCTTCTTCGCCGCAGTAAGCTTTTTCCTTGCAACAGGTTTTTTTGCTTTTACCGCTTTTTTTCCTGCGGCGGGCTTTTTCTTTGCCGCCGGTTTCTTTGTTGCTGCGGATTTTTTCACCGCGGCGGATTTTCCTGCTCCGCCCGCAGCGCCCTTGGTAACCCGGGAAATGCTTTTGACTGCTTTCATCAGGGTTTTATCTTTGGCAGCCTCGGCAACATCCCATTTCATTTGCATAGCAAGCCAGAATTCGGGGTTGGTGTTAAAGTATTGTGCGAGCCGCATCGCAACAGGGGTCGTGATTTTGGTTTTTCCGAGGGTTATCAAACGTACCGCTGACTGGCTCAGATGAAGGTCTTGCGCAAGTTTGGAAGGATTAAGTCGGTACTTTTCCATCATTAACACAAGAAAAGAGCCGGGGGACTGTAGTGCATTAGCCATAATTTCTCCTTTTGCCATTTACATGGGTACTTAGATATTATTATAGAATTAGCGATTAGTCCAGTAGAAAATTAAAAAAAAATATGATAGACAGTATAGTAACCATGAAAAAAATACGTAAAAAAACAAACAAAAAAATAGCTGCGCTGACTATTATTGTTGTGGTCTTTGCGGCAATCAGCCTGCTGCATCTCTGCGGCGCTTTTCACTATCTGGAATACAAATCCTATGATCTCCGTGTCAGGCTCTTTGCTTCTTCGGTACGGCCTTCGGATGACATTATCGTTATTCTGGTGGATCAGGACAGCATAGACTGGGCGCAGCGGGAACGGCAGTGGTACTGGCCCTGGCCGCGGAAAGCCTATGCCGAAATTGTGGATTATATGAATTTGGGCGGGGCAAATGCTGTCGCCTTCGATATAATTTATTCTGAGCCTTCTCTGTATCAGGCGGAGGATGACGAAGCCTTTATCCGTGCGGAGCGCGAATACGGCAGGGCGGTACAGGGGGTTTTCTTTTCAAGCCAAACCGGCAGCGTCCGCTCGTGGCCGCCTGAACTAAAAGCGCCCCTTTTTGAGACGGCGGGTTTTGGAAGGCTTTTGGAACAATTCAGTACCGGCGGAACCGGAAACAGGCTGGAAGGCGCCCAGTTTCCCATTCAGGGGCTGCGTGATGCCGCCGGAGCCCTAGGCTGCCTTACCGGAGCGCCCGATTCCGACAGTGTAATCAGGCGGCTGCGGCTGTTTACTCTTTTTGATGATAAAGCCGTACCGGGTCTTGCCGCCGCTTTGCTGCTTGCCTCAGGACACAGTCCCGGCATCAGTTTTGATTCCCCCAACCGCACTATTCAATGGGGGAATTTTTCTGTTCCTGTTGATAAAAACGGGGCAAGCCTGCTCCGTTTCCGGGGCGATCTGTCCTGCTATTTTCCTGTTTCCGCCAAAGATGTTTTGTTGAGTTACGAAGCGTACCAAAACGGTGAAGAGCCGCTGTATCCTCCCGAAGATTTTGCCGGAACGTATGTATTTATCGGCCTGTAT
>JAIRRB010000129.1 GCA_031256195.1 Treponema sp. | reverse complement strand
AATGCGGCAAATATCCGCAAAACACGGCAATATATCAAAAAGGCGTTTGAGGCGCAGCTTGCGGGCAAAGGTTTTACTATGGTAGAAGTTCTTTCACCCTGTCCTACCAACTGGGGCATGGAGCCGGTCGCATCGGTAGAATGGCTGGAACAGAACATGATACCTGTATTTCCCCTGGGAGAGATAAAAAACACCCTGAATGCGGAGGCAGGCAAATGACAGAAAAATCATTTTTTGCCGGGTTTGGAGGCGCCCGGAAAAGCACGCGAACCGGTGAGCGTGTTTCTGGGGGTAATAGCAACATGGCGTGCCCCCCAATAAATTTTAATGATAGAAAAAAGTTAAAAGGGGGCCGGAGGTGACGGAAAAAAGCTTTTTTGCCGGGTTCGGAGGGCAGGGAATAGTGTCTCTCGGCCAAATTTGGGTTTATTGCGCCATGCAGGAAGGAAAAAACGTCAGCTTTTTTCCCTTTTACGGAGCGGAAAAGCGCGGCGGCATAGCCAGAGCCGGTGTTATTGTGTCCGATGAAGAAATTGCCAGCCCTTTAGTGACAAAACCGGACTCGGCGCTGGTTATGAACAGCGATTCTTTGCCCTTGTGCGAGGAGATTCTCAAGGAAAACGGACTTTTGCTACTTAATTCAAGTCTGGTCAAGGAAAATCCCCGGCGAACTGACTTAAAAATAGCCAAAATCGAGGCGACCGGCATTGCGGATAGCATTGGAAATGCCCGTTTTGCCAATATGACGGCATTGGGGGCAATGGCAAAACTTACCGGAGCGCTTTCCCTGGGCCATATTGAGGAAATTCTGCGGAAATTCTTTCCGCCGGACAAACATCACTTTATCCCGATGAACGTTCAGGCGATAGAATCTGGCTATAAGGCAGTTGAGAATATTTCATTTTCCGGTAAAAATCTTCTCAAGTAAAATTCTATTCTGCCGACAATGAAAGGGGGTTTTTGAAACCCTGAAATTGCGGAGGGGAGGCATTATTTTGGCATATAGTAACGCGTTATCTACCTATAAGGAAACCAGGATTAAAACGGCAAGCCAGGGGCAGCTTATCATTATGCTGTATGGCGAGGCGGTCAGGCAGCTTGATCAGGCGCTGGATTTGCTGGAAGTAAACGATTCCGGGAAAAAAGACCCGGGTAAAATCGAAAAAATCAGCAAAGCGGTGGTTAAAACCCAGGAAATTGTCGCTGAATTAATGGTTTCGCTGGATTTTGAGCAGGGCGGCGACATAGCCAGGAATCTTTTTTCCCTGTACACCTGGTTTAATCGTGAGCTTATGGAAGCCAATATCAGTCATGACGCGCAGCGAATCTCCGGTGTGCGGAATTTTATTGAAGAACTGCGCGGCGCATGGCAGAAAATAGTGGTGACCAATGCCGCGGAAACGGCAAATCGTGAAGTTGTAGGACTTAATATAGCCGGATAAACGGCACAACAACGCCAAACAGGAGGGGATATGGCGGCGGTAAAGACAAGTACACGCAAGGCGAATACTGCGCCGGCGGCAGACACAGTGACAATAAGCGCGGATGAACTTGCTCAGCGGGTGGCTATTGTCCGGCGGTTCAGGGAATTACTCATCCAGCAGCGTGAGCGTTTTCACAATTATCTGGCTGTTCTGGAAAAACAACAAGACGTTATCAAAACCGGCAGCGCGGAAGAACTTCTCGCCCAGGTTGAACTGGAAGAACAAATAGTCGCCGATATTTTTTCCATACAGAAGGTTATTGACCCGCTGGAAGATATGTACCGGACGACCGTTCCCTTTTCGCCTGCCGATGATGTTCCCGCTCTTAAAGTCGCGCTGGAAAGCCTGAAAAACCGGGCCATAAGTCAATTCGCCTATAACAAGGATTTGCTTTCCTCGCGCATGGCGGAGCTTCGAACTGAAATAAAAGAACTAAAAAACAACCCCTTTGTTGGCGCGGCGCGTTCGTTGTACCAAAATTCCGTTACTGCTTCATTGGTGGACATAGAAGGATAATGGAAAGCGTCATAACTTTACTCAGGGATTCCGGCGCCATGCTGGAGGGCCATTTTCTTTTGAGTTCGGGCCGTCATTCAGACCGGTATTTTCAATGCGCAAAATTGCTGCAATACCCGGACAGGGCGGCGTCGGCGCTTGCCGGTGTGGCGGAAAAAATCAAACTGGATATACAGGCCGGCAAAGTGGAAATTGACGCCATTGTCGGTCCCGCTATGGGGGGGATTGTTGTCGCGTATGAGTTGGGCAGGCAGTTGGGGCTTCCCGCTTTTTTTACCGAGCGTGACGATACGGGGACAATGGTTCTGCGCCGGGGCTTTGAAGTGCCGCCGGGGCAAAAAATTCTGATTACCGAAGATGTGGTCACTACCGGAAAATCCTACGGCGAATGTGCCGCCGCTCTGGAAAATCTGGGAGCGCGCATTACCGCCCTTGCCTGTCTGGTTGATAGAAGACAGACTGATGTTACCATACCCTGGCTGTTTTACCCCGCCTGCGGGGTACATGCCGCAAACTGGGAAGCTGATTCCTGCGAATTATGTAAAAAAGGAGTTCCTTTCGTAAAGCCTGGTTCACGAAAAGTGTAATATAATACTTGCATATGAAAACAACGCCGCAGTTTACTGTTATTTTTCAGGATGAACATATTATTGCAGTTAACAAAGCCTCCGGCATTTCGGTAGGCGGCGACCGCTGGGATGAATCCAAAGAGCGGCTGGACAGGCTTGTTGCCCAGGCCGCTGACAAGCCGATAGCAAAACTTTTTACTGTCCATCGCATTGACCGTGAAACGTCGGGGCTGGTGGTTTTTGCAAAGGACGAGGTTACTCACCGCCAGCTTTCGCTCGCTTTTGAAGGGCGGGATATTAAAAAGCGGTACATTGCCATTGTTCATGGGCGGCCTTCATGGCAGGAAACGGCCTGTGATCTTTCCTTGATTCCCAATGGCAACAAACAGCATCAGACCATTATTGACCAATACCGGGGGAAAAAGTCCCTGACCCGTTTCAAACTTCTGGGCAGCGCGGGCAATTTGAGCGTTTTTGAAGCCTTCCCCGAAACCGGCAGAACTCACCAGATACGGGTTCATGCGGCGGCGCTGGGCTTTCCGGTGGTGTGCGACTCATTGTATGGCAAAGACAAACCGGTGCTGCTTTCCGCCATCAAAAAAAATTGGCGCGGCGACCCTTTGGAAGAAAAACCTTTACTGGCACGGCTCGGTCTTCATGCCGCAGAACTTTCTTTGCCTGCACAAACTATTTGCGCCCCCATTCCACGGGACATGGCGGCTCTCATCAAGCAAATGGAAAAAGCCGCCTCTTCTGTTTTTAGTTTGGAAATTTAAGCAGATTTTTCACTTTTTTGTCATTAGGGTGTATTTTGTGACAATTTACTACATAAGATATTAAGATATACAGGAGGATATTTATGTCAAAAGCAAACATTATTCAACGCAGAGATTTAGAACCGTTATGGTTCAAGGCGACTGAAGTTGTACGGCATTACGAAAAAGCCTCGGATTGTATTACTTCGGTTATTGGAGCGGATTGTATCGCCCATGAACTTTCCAAACACCCCAAGGCAGTCTTTTTTTGTACATTGTGTAAACGGTATCAGCAATCTGTCCGGGAATTGGCCCCTTATGAACATCCTTGTTCCGATATGCACCGTGAAGCGGTACAGGAAGCCCGTAAACTGGGCGGTTCTTATGTGTACACCTGCCCTGTTGGATTCTGTTTCTGGACCAGTCCGTTTTTTTCCGGGGAACGTTTTGCCGGGGCGATGACATCCAGCGGGATACTTACCACTGACAGGCAGCAGGTTGAGGACAGGATGTTCAGCGTCTGCAAGGGAGAAATCTCACATGCTGAAATTGCCCAATATCTTGAGGATATTCCCGGAAAAAGCAGCGAAGAGGTTAAGGCGCTTGCCCAGATGATGCTGCTGTGTGCGGAACAGATTTCCTGCCGTGATTCCCGCCTGGATGATTCGGCGGGATGCGGCAACAGGCAGGGCTATCGGTCAAATTTTCTGGATCAGGAGCGGTCGCTTATTGCAAATTTACGCCGGGGCGACAGCGCCGAAGCGCAAAATCTTGTGCGGAATTTGCTGAATAGCCTGAATATTGCAAGTGACGGTAATATTGAGCATCTGAAACTCAAGGCAATAGAACTGGTGGTACTGCTTTCCAGAGCCGGGACCAATTCGGACAACAATGAGGAACTTGTTGAGGCAAACAATCGTTATTTGAAACGAATTGAAGATTCAAGAACGATTGAAGAAGTTACCGACAGTATGCGTTTGATTTTGGACCAAATGGCGGGGAAGTTGTTTTCCTTTCAGGGTATTCGTCATGCGTCCGCGCTGCGAAAAGCCGAACGCTTTATCTGGGAAAATTACAACCGGAAAATCAGCCTGAAAGAAATTGCTGACGTGTCAGGGCTTTCCGCGCCGTATTTCAGCACTATTTTTAAGGAAGAAATGGGAGAAAATCTTTCAACCTACCTTAACCGGCTCAGGGTAGAAAAAGCCTCTTCAATGCTTCGGGAAACCGAATTCCCCATTAACGAAATTTCCGCGGCCTGTGGTTTTGAGGACCAAAGCTGGTTTTCAAAAATTTTCAGGCACTATACCGGTTATAGCCCCTGCAAGTACCGGGAACATGGAGAGGCTATTATGGCAGACAAAATTTTAAAACCGGGGAGGTACAGTTAACATGAATCGAAGTTATAATAACCCTGTATCTTTCAAAGAACGAAAAATAGTATCGGTTTATACACGGGCGACGGGAAGCAATGTACAAATATTTGATAATAACTTCCGGCCTTTTGGGGTAGACGAGAAACCGGGTATTGAGCAGAGTATATGCCTGTATTGTACCGGCAACGGCGGTGACAACTGCAAGGGCAATGATAATTGCCCGGGAAACAACAACTGCCGCGAAATGCACATAAAAGCGATTCAGGAATCGGGCCGCAGCGGCAGACCGCATGCCTATCAATGTGACTTGGGTCTGATGTTTTGGACCAACTCGATTTACCGTGACGGTGAATTTTCAGGCGCTTTGCGCGGTTCCGGTTATTTGGGAGATAATATTGACAGGGCCGAATTTGCAAAAAAATGTAACGGAATAATTTCTCCCGATGAATTTATACGCCGCGTTTCGGCTTTTCCCCTGTGCGATACGGAAAAAATTCAATCTCTTGCCGAAATGCTGCTGCTGTGCGCCGAAGCTCTTTCTACCGGCAATGAAAATTACCATGAAATGCTCAGACTTCGTTCCGAGCAGCAGGCTTCGCTTTCCGTTTTGATTGAGAAACTGAAAAAAAAGTACCCCGAAGGGTCGATGCTTCCCGGTTATCCGCTTGACAAGGAGCGCCAGCTTATCGCTTCGCTTTACCGGGGAGATAAAAAAGAAACGGAAAAAATACTTGATGAATTACTGGCGGTATTGGTATTCAGCAACCCGAATAATTTCAGGTATATTCAGCTGCGGACGCTGGAACTGGCAGTTTTGCTTGTTCGCGCCGAAGTTAATTCCGGTAGCAGGATTGCCACGGAAATTAATGTCCGCCACCTCAAACAAATTCAGGAAGCTAAAGCCATCGAGGAACTTGCGGGTACCCTGTACAGCATAGTGGAAAACATAACCGGACAAATCGCTTCGTTTCAGGGCCTGCCCCATGCTCTGGCCATGCGAAAAGCCGAAGCTTATATCAGGGAAAATTTTACCCGAAAAATCAGCCTGCGTGAAATTGCCAAATTTGCCGGACTGTCCGCGCCGTACTTTAGCACTATTTTTAAGGCGGAGATGGGCGAAAATCTTTCCAAATATGTTAACCGTTTAAGGGTGGAAAAAGCCAGTAAAATGCTTTTGGAAACAGATTCTCCCCTCAGTGAAATTTCCAGCGCGTGCTGTTTTGAAGACCAAAGCTGGTTCACCAAAATTTTCAAAGCCTTTACCGGCATAAGTCCCGGTAAATACCGCAATCAGGGGGGCAATATAAGTTTTAGTGCTTAAAGTGCCTCGTGCCGGTAAAGACCATCGCGATGCCGTGTTTATCACAGGCCTCTATTGACAGTTTATCGTTTACGGAGCCGCCTGGCTGAATGATTGCCTTGATACCTGCCGCCGCCGCCGCTTCCACTACATCGGCGAAGGGAAAAAACGCATCAGAGGCAAGCACCCGGGCGGCTGCATTGATTGCGGCGGCGCTCCGTTCCAGTGACTGTACGGCAGGCCATATACGGTTTACCTGTCCGCCGCCGATACCCGTTGCCGCTTCATCTTTGATGATCATAATCGCGTTTGACTTTACAAATGTTACCGCCCTCATGCCAAAAATCAGGTCTTTAATGTCCGATGCGGCGGGTGGCGTTTGTGTCACCACTTCCCACTTTTCAAGAAACCTGCGGTCGCTTTGCTGAACCAAAAGACCGCCGTCAACGGCAATGTACTCGTGAGATTCCACCGGCGCTTTTGCAAGTTTTATTATGCGAAGATTCTTTTTCCGTTTAAGTATTTCCAGGGCATCCGGTTCAAAATCCGGGGCCGCTACAATTTCAAGAAATAATTCACCCAGTTTCGCGGCGGTCGCCGAATCCACTGCCGCGGTACAGGCCACGATGCCGCCGAATATCGAAACCGGATCGCAGGTGTATGTTTTTTCGTAAGCTTCGAGCAGGGTATTCCCCAGGGCAATTCCGCAGGGAGTATTATGTTTTACCGCGACACAGCAAATTTTACTTTCCGGTGTACCGCTTGCCGCTTGCGGAACCAGCCGCCGCACTTCATCTTCGCCAACAGGAGCAGTTCCGTCAGAAGGCAGGCCAAAAGCGCAGGCCGCTTTCCATGCCAAATCCAAATCCCTGATATTGTTGTAACCCAGTTCTTTGCCGTGAAGCTGCTCCATATCGCCCAAAACGCCCGGACAGTCGGTGTGCAGGTAGAGCGCCGCGGACTGATGGCCGTTTTCACCGTAACGGAGACTCTGCCTTTTCTTCAGGGAAAGAGACCAATACTGCGGATATTCTTCATCTAACAGATAACGGGCAATGGCGGCGTCATAGGCGGAAGTCAGGTTAAAGACCTTGCCCGCCAGCCGCTTTTTGAATTCCAGGGGAACATTTTCCGCCTTGAGGCCGTTTATCGCTTCGGCATAATCGGCGGGATCGGTAAGGACGATGACATCACGGTAATTTTTTGCCGCCGAGCGGAGCATAGTCGGCCCGCCTATGTCGATAAATTCAACAGTTTCTTCAAGGGAAAGCCCGGCCTGTACCTTTTCAAAAAAGGGGTAAAGATTGACGCAGACCAGGTCAATGGCGGAAAGCCCCAGCGCCTGCAATGTTTCCACATGACTTTTTTCATCGCGGCGGGCAAGCAGGCCGGCGTGAATTGCCGGGTGCAGGGTTTTTACCCTGCCATCGAGACATTCGGGGAAACCGGTCACCGAGGAAACATCGGTAACGGGGATTTTATGTTCCTGTAAATGTTTTGAAGTGCCGCCAGTCGAAAGAATCTCCCATCCCGCGCCGCTCAAAAACGAAGCCAGTTCCAAAATACCGTCTTTGTAAAATACGCTGATAAGCGCCCGTCTTTTCATGATGCCAGCCGCCTTTTATTCGTGCTGAGGGGTTTAATACCCCGTCCCTTTAGGGCGGGGTTGTTGATCTACATTCGTTCGATGGTATTTTACCATATCCAGGAAGTGAATTTCCAGTGCGTTGGTAAGGAAAAGGTAGTCGTTCAGCGGGTTCAGACGCGGTTGCGTCTTCAGGCTACATACCCACATACTTTGTCAGTGGCACATTGCTGATACGCCCCAAGGCTTCGAACCAAAGGTTCGGGGGTATGTACCCTGAGAATACAATCATGGGAAAATTATTCGCAGTACGCAGAGTTTCATACTAATCTGTTACCGGGCGTTTGCTTTTTTTGATTGAAGCATCATGCCCAGATTGTGCGCATTATCAATAACGATTTTCCGGTCTTCCCTGGTAAGGTGCTCAAGGGATTGTATCAATGGCCGAAGTTCACGATGAAGTGAGAGTAATTTGTCTTTTTTGGTTTCTTCCCCCATGACCAGATATTCTACCGATACACCCAATGCTCTGGCGATATTTACCGCAGCCACAACCGAAGGAATATAGTTGTTTTCCCGTAAATAACTGTCAATAGTTTGTTTCTTTATCCCCGAAAGTTCAGCCAATTCCTTTACCCGCATATCCGCATAGGCCAATTCCGCTTTCAGGTTTTCCCTGAATCCCATATTTTTACCATATGATAAAAATCCCAAAGGGGGATTGACATTATTGGATTACTTATATACATTCGTCAATTATTAGTAATATACTACTATTAAATGATGAGTATACTCATATTTTTAGGAAAAAACGCCGGACGGCCCCGTATGGGGGCCTCTCCGTTGGAGAGGAAACCGGCTGTTGATAACCCTGCCCGTATGGGCGGGGCATTTTCGAGGCGACAGCCTCATTCGTTATGGAGGTTTTCATGAAAAAGAAAACAATGTGCTTCGTTATCGTTCTTACGCTGGTTGGGCTCAACTGCCTGAGCGCCCAAATGACAAAAACGCAATTGCAGGAAATGTACGTCTCCTTTCTCAAAGGCGAAGGCTACAACCCCTCAGTTGACAAAGACGGGGATGTTAATTTCACGGCGCAGGGCCAAAAATTCTACATTGATGTAATGGCCGATGATTTGCAGTCATTCAGAATTGTGCTCTCTGAATTTTTGCCCATGGGATCAAACAGGCTAAAAGCGCTTGAAGCCGCCGCCTCTGAAATAGCGACAACAAAAGCAATCAGTTTTAATCTGGCTTCAAACAACAGGCTTGCGATAAATTCATTTATATTCATTGCAAGACCGGAAGATTTTAAAACGCATGTTAAACGGATGGTTGATAATATGCTGATTGCGAAAAGGGATTTTCTTGCCAAGTTGTAAGGAAACGAAGGGTATGATCCCCTTCATGGTAACGCCCAAACACCATAAAAGGGGGGGGCTAATATTTGCTTGCGCACATTCGTTGAATGTGGTTAATAAACAGCGTTACCTGCACCAGGCGGGTACGCAATCAAGGATGGTTGTATGAAAAATATAATCAAATGGTTCGGGATTATCGCGTTTGCGGCGATAATCGGATTTTCAATGATGGCTTGCGGAGACGAGGAGCAAGATCAGAAAGTAATCGTGAAAAACCTCTCGACTTATACTCAAGATAACCCTGTAACAATGGTGCTTATCAAAATGTCTGCAGCACCTGGAGTGTATCTTGCCGGTCCCAGACAAATAGCAAAAGATCAACAGTGGGAAGTGTCAGGCTGCCCCGTCGGGGAAAGCCTCATGGTTGTAGTATTGGACAGCGGCGGATTAGGTTTTGGGACTATGCCGTTTACTCTTAGCGCCGGCCAAACCAAAACACTTACCTACAAAGGCGGCGGGACTTATGCTCCCGGTGGGGATGATTTTACGGTTGGCGACTAAACAGCGGCAGCGCGAAAAAAGCGCCTAATGCTGTTTTTCTGTCGGTAAATGGAAATCAACATCGACAAGTATGCAAGATGGGCGCAAGCCATCTGCACACTTGCCAAAGGCGAAGGGCACAGTTGTAC
>JAIRRB010000098.1 GCA_031256195.1 Treponema sp. | reverse complement strand
AAACGCCGCAACGGCGACCGCCGCAGAGCGGGAATGCGGCAGCGCGCGGGCCATGCTTGAACAGGGGAAACATCTGTCCTATGGAACCCGCTTTCTCTATGCCGGTCCCGATTTGGGGGCTGAGGCGTATATCAGCCTTAACTCGTTAAAGAAATATCATCTTTCCCTGGAATACCTGATCATTGACGAGCGGGCCATGCCTTCCCTGGTTCCGGGGAATTCCCGCCGCCATAAAATGAAGGAGGAGGGCCGTGAAATCATCTAACGTACAACCGGGGATTCAGGGCGGCTTTCTTTCCAACGGCCCGCTTTATACGCTCCTTGCCTTGTACATGCCTCTGTCGATTCTCATTGCGCTGGTTTTTCTGACAGGCTCATTCCTGCCGCTTCCCGCCGCCTCAATAATCATATCAGGCTGTATCAGCGCGGCGGCGGCTTCCCTGTACTGCGACTTTATGAAGGATGTTAAATCCAGCCGTATTGCCGCCAATATTCGCGGCGGAATTATTATCATGGGGATTTTCTATATTTTGACTTCGCTGTTCCGCCGGGAGCTTCCCGGGGAAGGGCGTTTTCTGCCGGACCTTGCCAATAGCACACCTTCTCTGGGGGCGCTATATGCCTGGTATTCGGTTGTTTCACTGAAACAACTGTTCAGTGCCCGCAAGCGTTTTGAAATCTATACCGAACTGTACCGGGGAGAACAGTTACAAAAAGCGTTAATCGAAGATTCAGGCCTGCTGCGCTACACCGATGAGGAAATTATCAAAAAAAGACGCTATTATTTTGCGCAGCTTATCATCATTGCCATCTTTACCTTTGTTAATGTTATTAACAAAATTCACGTGTCGCCGGTCCTGTATCTCCTGTTGACGGTGATTCTGGCGGGCGGGGTATGTATCGGCGGTTTTTTTGAAGTTATGCGCTGGGAGCAGTATTATGCCGGAGAGGGGATAGCCCTTTCTCTTGCCGACCGGCTCAAACGTATCGGGGGTATGGGGATATTCACCCTGCTGTGCATTGTCTGCGCAATTCTTGCGGCCTCGGATAAAAGCCTGCTTCCCTTTTCAGCGGTTACTGGTTTTCTTGCCTGGTTTTTCTCCCTGTTCCGCCGCCTGTTTCTTCCGTTTGCGGGAAACTACGAAACCCCATCCTTTGAACCGATGGAATTGTCCCCCTTTCTTCCCCTTTTGGAAGAAAGCGAGCCCGGCCCTGTCCTGAAATGGCTGGCGGAATACGGCGCGATGCTGCTGAAATACCTTTTAATTATCCTTGCGGCGGCGGGCTTTATCCGTTTTATGGTTTCCCCCCTGTTGAACCGGGGCAAGTCTGCCGCGGAAAAATTGACCTTTCGTGAAAAGTTGATTCGTATTATTGCCGAATGGTTCAGGGAAGCGTTAACGGCGCTGGCTTCCTTCTACACCCTTTTGAAAGACGGTAAAAAACGGCAAAAATCAGGAAAACACACTGCCGAAGAAATCGGCCGTACCGCCGCGGCGATTCTGGGCGCCTATTCGCCGGCAAAAAAGCGGGATATACGGCGGAGTGTAACGCTTTTTGCGCGGCTGATTATCTGGGGCGGCGAAGTCCGTCAGGTGGTCTGGAAACCGGCCCATGCTCCCGGTGAATATTGCGGTATTTTGGCCGCCACTTCGGCGGAAAAAGCGGAAATGTCCAATAAGAATTTTTTACCACGGAGTAACACGGAGTTTCATGGAGAAAAAGGCGAAAATCATACTAAAGCTCCGTGGAACTCCAAGCTGACCGCAGGTCAGCAGACCTCCGTGGTGAATTCTTACTCTCTGGATACCCCCGTCCCGGACGGTTTTCTCAAGCGCATAAACGAGGGAATTATCCGCTGCGGCGAGCTTTTTGAGCAGGCCATCTATTCCGCAGAAGTCCTTTCCGCTGCGGAACGGGACGAATTCAGGAATCTGGTAGAACACATTACCTCAAGCCCTGTATAACCTAGGGCAACAGCATTTACCAATAAATGCCAGCCGGAGGGGGCGCTGCGGAGTGACAAAACATTTGGAATTCCCCGCCGGAGGAGACCAGCGAAAAACGGTAACGAGGGTGGGGACAGTAAAAGCCCAGCACTTAAATCAGATAATGAGTGCATAGTAATTCGATGTGCATGGTAATTTAAGTGCTGGGAGGCTCCGCAGGCGGGTTCTACAAGCGTTTTGCCACTCCGCAGCGCCTCCTCCGGCTGGGTTTGTACGGTATATACAAACGCCGTTGCCCTGTGACAGAGAGCCTATTGACAAGGCCCTTGTTTTGGGTATAATAGTGTCCAAGAACCAAAGGAGGCCGTGAGTTATGGCAAAATTAAAAAGTACCGTTAATAGCGCCGTTCCCGCACTATTTGTCCTTTGTGCGGTTTTGTGCGGCTGTGCGCTTATTGCCTGCGGATCAAGTCCTCCGGCAGCGCCAGGTACTCCAGCCAAAAAAGCCGCCCCCGAAATTCCCGAAATGGTACTGGTAAAAGGCGGGACTTTTACTATGGGCAGTCCTGCTGAAGAAACAAACAGCTTTCATGATGAGCGTCCGCAGCATGAGGTAACGCTGACCAACTTTTACATGAGCAAGCATCAAATAACCCAGAAAGACTGGAAAGACATAATGGGGACCAGCCCCAGCAATTTTACCGGCGATGAACTGCCGGTTGAGAAAGTAAGCTGGTATGACACGCTGGTATTCTGCAACAAACTGAGCATGAAAAGGGGGCTTAATCCGGCGTACCGCATATCGGGAAGCACCGATCCTGAGGAATGGGGAGCAATACCGGTGTATCCATCCTCCAATGCGGAATGGGACGCCGTTGAAATAGTTAAAGAAGCCAACGGTTACCGCCTGCCTACCGAGGCCCAGTGGGAATATGCCTGCCGTGTGGGAACCCTAACGCCCTTCGGTACCGGAGAAAATATTACCGCCGATCAGGCGAACTATGACGGACGCTATCCCTATAAAAACTACCCGCAGGGAGCATACCGGCAAACAACCACCCCGGTGGGAAGTTATGAACCCAATGCCTGGGGTTTGTACGATATGCACGGAAATGTGTGGGAATGGTGCTGGGACTGGCATGGAAGTTATGCCGGAGGCAAGCAAACGGACCCGCAGGGAGCGGTTACCGGCGCTTACCGGGTGGCGCGCGGCGGCTCATGGAACAACAATGGGCGATTTCTCCGTTCAGCTTCCCGCGGCAGTTCCGCCCCGGCATTTCGCGACACGATTATTGGCCTGCGCATAGTGCGCCCCTAAAAATAGAGAGCATCCCCCACCGGAAGCCCTATTGATGCCATGATAGAAATACGCAGACTCATTCCAGAAGATTTACCCCAACTTTTCAAAATGCATACCGTTGTTTACAACGGACGCAGGGATTTTTCAAAGGAAACGGAAAAAAAGGAAGATTCTCTGGAACATCCGGCCCACTGGTCATGGGGCGCTTTTGATAACGGGAAACTCCTTTCAGGCATGATCGAAATTGATTTTCTCATGCGTTTTGACGGGAAAAACGTCAAAATGTCCGGCATCGGCGGGGTAGGAACCCTGCCTGAAGCCCGTAAGGGCGGCCTGGTACGGCAAATTTTTGAAAAATTCCTCTGCGATGCTTATGAAAAAGGGGTGGTTTTCTCCAATCTGACACCCTTCTCCCATGACTTCTACCGGACATTCGGTTATGAAATCGCCTGCTCCCGCAACGAACTGTCTATCCCTTCCCACAATTTGGGGGAAATCAAACCGCAGGGGCAGTTTATTCAAATTTTCCCCGGAGACGACACTTCCGGCCTTCAGGAAGTCCATGCCGCCTATATTTCAGACCTTAATCACGGGATATGCCGGGATTACTGGCCGGATAACCGGGCATGGAAACGGTTTACCCAAAGCGACCCGTACGCTACGGGAATATTTCTGTACCTCTGGAAGGATGAGGCGGGAAAAGCCCGCAGTTACATCAAATATCAGGATATACCGGAAGACGGCAACCATGTTATGTCGGTGACGGAACTTGCCTTTATCGACCGTGCGGGACTGTATGGGGCGCTCGGCATAATCGGCGGCCTTTCCGTCCAGTTTGAAACATTCCGCTGGCTTATGCCGACTTTTATTGACCCTCTTGATTTTTCAGGCGAAGCATGGGATATGGAGCAGCATATCAAACCCCGGGATATGACCAGGGTGATTCATGTTCAAAAGGCCCTTGAATTGATGCGCATCCCCGCCAGCGAAGGCAGTTATGTCATTAAAACAGAAGACGCCCATATACCGGCGAATAGCGGCAAGTACCTTGTCCGGTTCGGCCCGGAAGGCTCACAGGTGTCGCCCACCCAAAAAGACGCGGATATATGCTGCGACATCCGTGTTTTAAGCCAGCTTATTACCGGTTACCGGACGCTGGAAAACGCAGTGCGTTCACGCCAGGCAGGGTTGGAACTGTACGGCAACCGGGAAACGCTGAACCGGGTATTCACACTCAGGCCGCAGCATGTCACGGAGTATTTTTAGAACAGCAAACGCTCTTGCCCCCGGAAACAGCACATGCTTTCCACCGGAGGGGGGCGCTGCGGGCTGGCAAAAACGCTTGTAGAATCCACACTACGCAGCCACCCAGCACTTAAATTACTTTACACATCGTAATATATGCAATCATTATCTGATTTAAGTGCTGGGCTTTTTCTGACCCCACTGTGTTACCTTTTTTCGCTTGTCTGCTCCGGCGGGGAATTCCAAATGTTTCCGCCAGCCCACAGCGCCCCCTCCGGCTGACCTCTACTGCCGCAGGGCAGCAGCTTTTGCTGTGGAAATAGGTAATATATCAAATCAGGCTGCATGTGAGGGCCGGCAGGGCGGCAAAAAAATTCTGGGGTTCTCTGCCGGAGGAGACCAGCGGGAAACAGTAACGAGGGTAGGGACAGTAAAAGCCCAGCACCTCCATGCCATAATCATTTCGTAGTATCTGGTTTCGCATGGTCATGGAGGTGCTGGGGGGCTCCATCGAACCAAAGGTTCGCGGCAGGTTCACCCAGCTTTTTTGCCGCCCTGCCGGTCCTCACATGCGGATTCTACTTGATTAAATACTGTTTGTCCCCGGCTATTGCCCCCATACTGCCGCCTGCGCTATAATGAACCTGTGGAACCCACTGAGACCGGCACGGGGGGTACACGCAGGTTTAAGCTGAATGATTTTGAAGGCCCCCTGGACCTGCTGCTGTACCTTATCCGCAAAAACGAGGTTAATATCTACGACATTCCCATAGCCGAAATTACCGAACAATATCTGGATTTTTTGCGCAGCGCCGAGACCCTGGACCTTGAAGATGTCACCGAATTTCACGCGATGGCGGCGATGCTGCTCCTCATAAAATCACGGACTCTGCTGCCGGTCGAAATGGAGGATGACGGCGAGTTGACCGATCCCCGGCAGGACCTGGTTGAACGGCTGATCGAATACCAGAAATTCAGGAAATTGTCCGACCTTATGGAAGAAAAAGAAAAGGAAGCGGAGTGGGTGATTGAACGCCGCAAACTGCAGCATACCCTGCCTTTTGCCGACGCGGACCTGTGGGAAAAAATTGACATCTGGAGTTTGATGAAAACATTTGCCGCCCTGATGCGGGAACTCCCCGGCGAACAGATTATCGACCTGTTCGAGGAAGTTACCGTGAACGAAAAAATTACGCTGCTTTCCGAACTGCTGGAAAACAAGGGGGAATGTTTTTTCACCGAGTTGATAATCCGCAACTGTTCGGCGCTGGATATTGTATGCTCATTCCTCGCTGTTCTGGAAGCGGTAAAGGTACGCATGATAATCATATTGCAAAACCGTATGTTTGGCGACATACTAATCAGGCCGCGGGCCGCCGCGGAATAGGGAACCGCTGATTGCGAACCGAAGGTTCGACATCAATTAAGCAGCGGTTCCCCAGGGAGTATTGAGTGTCGGAAAATTTACAAAAAGAAACCGCTCTGGTTGAGGCGGTCCTCTTCATGGAATCGGAGGCCATAGACGAGGCGGGCATCAGCCGCATTTGCGGGCTTTCAAAAGAACTGGTAATTGAAGCGCTGGACAGGCTGGGCGAGCGTTATGCCTTTGCGGATTCCGGCATTGAGTTATCCCGCATTGGCGGCGGGGTTATGATTTCTCCCAAACGGGAATACTGGGAAAGCCTGAAAGACCGCTACGGCAAAAAAAACGAGGGGAAAATTTCCCGCGCCGCAATGGAGACTCTGGCGATAATCGCCTATTCCCAGCCGAGTACCAAGGCCGAAATAAAGGGCTTTCGGGGGGTCACGCCGGACAATATGCTCCATTTATTGCTGGAAAAGAGCCTCATCCGCGAAGTGGGGAAAAAAGACGTTCCCGGCAAGCCGGTACAGTACGGTACGACCAAAGAATTCCTGAAACAGTTCCGGCTCAATACCATCGCCGACCTGCCCAAACTCAGCGACAGCGACCTTGACCGTTTTGAACTTGAAGGAGAACGATAAACAGTGGCCGCCGATACCAGGGATGAACAACCGGATTCCGGTTCAGGCCAACGGCTGCAGGTTTTTCTCGCCCACGCGGGCATTGCCTCGCGGCGGGCGGCGGAGGGAATCATCGCCGCGGGAAGGGTCAGCGTCAATGGCGTCGCCGTTTCCGCTCAGGGCAGTAAAGTCTTTCCCGGCGATAGCGTCATGGTGGACGGCCAGCCGGTAAAAAAAGAAAGCCGCCTTATCTACCTTGCCCTGAACAAACCGCCGGGCTATTTATGCAGTTCTTCCGACCCGCAGGGACGGCCTCTGGCCCTCAATTTGCTGCCGCAGGACATAAGCGAGCGTATGTATAATATTGGTCGCCTGGATTTTTTGTCCTGCGGCCTGATTTTCTTTACCAATGACGGTGATTTTGCCGCCCGGCTGGGGCATCCCGGTTCCGGTCTGGAAAAAGAATACCTGGTAGAGGCGACGGGGCATATCCCCGATGAAGTTATAGCGGCCTTTCAGCAGGGAATAACCGTTGAAGGGGTGACTTACCGGGCGCAGACTGTGGCAAGAACCGGCAGCCGCAGCCTGCGGATAGTGTTGATTGAAGGGAAAAACAGGGAAATTCGCCGGGTTTTTTCCCATTTTCATTTACACCCCTCCCGCCTCCGCCGCGTCCGCATCGGCCCGGTAAAACTGGGGGATTTGGCGGAAGGGGAATCACGCCCCTTAACCAAACAGGAATTGGCGGCATTGCGCAAGCCCATACGTCCCCCGCGCACCAGGAGTACCACATGGTAGTCGCCATTGACGGGCCAGCGGGCTCGGGAAAAAGCACCATCGCCCAACTGCTGGCGCAGCGGCTCAAGGATAGGGCAGGGGAGGGCTTTACCTATATCAATTCGGGGAATCTGTACCGTGCCATTACTCTGGGCTGCCTGCGTGCCGGTATTAATCCCACTGACAGCGAACAAGTCCTGGCACACGCCCAAAAAGCCCGAATTGCCTATCGCGGCGACCGGGTTATACTGGATGATACTGATGTAACGGACAGCCTCCATACCGATGAAATTGACCGCTGGTCAGCGCCGCTTTCCGCCATTGTGCCGGTCCGCCATCTGGTGAATGATATAATCCGCGGCATTTCCGGCGGGCTGAACGTGGTCGTGGAGGGCAGGGATATGACCACCGTGGTCTTTCCCCACGCGGAACACCGTTTTTATCTGGACGCTTCAGTCCAAGCGCGGGCGCAGCGGCGTTTTGACCAGGGGGTATCCCGGTTGAGTCTGGCGGAGATACAGGCGGCTATTGCCCGGCGGGACGAAATTGACCGTAACAAAGCGGAAGGGAATCTTGCCATTGCCCCCGGCGTCATATATATTGACACATCGGGCTTGACCATAAATCAAGTTTATGACATATTGATACAGAAGATAAACCAGGTACAAGGACAGAACATGGCGCAGATGGAAGTGGTATCGTCATCAAAAGATGGCGCGGACACTAGTCCGGTAAATGACGAGGAGAACATTCAGACACAGTTACAGGAAGAATACTTGAAATCCCTTGAACTGCTTGAAGAAGGGCAGTTGGTAGAGGGAGCCGTAATTCAGGTAACCGCAGACCAGGTATTTATTGACGTCGGGTACAAATCCGAGGGCAAAATACCTATTTCGGAATTTACCGAAATTCCCCAAGTGGGGGATGTGGTTTCGGTTATCCTTATCACCAAGGAAAACAAACGCGGCGAAGTTATCGTTTCCAAACAAAAAGCGGACGCGAAAATTTCATGGAAAAAACTCAAGCAGGCGTCTCAGGACCATACTATGGTCGAAGGCACGGTGGAAAAACTGGTCAAGGGGGGCTATGAAGTCAACCTGGGCGCAGACCTGCGGGCCTTCCTTCCCATCAGCCAGTCCGATGTACAAAGAGTCGATAAACCGGAAAAATTCCTCGGCCTTAAAGCCCAGTTCCAAATTGAACGGCTGTATTCGGACGGCAAAGTAAACATTGTTGTTAACCGCCGCAAGTACCTTGAAGAAGAACTTGAGCGCAAGCGGGGGCATTTCTTCCAGAATACCGCTGTCGGTACGGATGTAACCGGCGTGGTAAAAAGTTTTACCTCTTTTGGAGCCTTTATCGATCTGGGGGGCTTTGACGGTCTGCTCCATATAAATGACATGAGCTGGGGCCATGTTACCCGGCCCAAGGATTTTGTGAAAAAAGGGCAGGAGATACGCCTCAAGGTTATCCGCATCGATCCGGCAGAAAAACGCATCAACCTGTCTCTGAAACATTTTACCGATGATCCCTGGGTTCACTTTGAAAAAAAATACCATGTTAATGACATCGTCAAAGGCAAGGTAACCAAGCTCACCGATTTTGGCGCGTTTATCGAACTTGAAGAGGGAATCGAAGGGCTTGCCCATATTTCCGAATTTTCCTGGGTCAAGAAAATTCAGAAACCCCAGGATTTGGTCAAACCAAATGATATTGTTGAGTGCATGATACTCGGTTACGATTTGCAGGCGGGGAGGGTATCGCTGGGCCTCAAGCAGGTAACGGCAAACCCCTGGGAAGATATTGAAGAACGTTACGCGGTGGGAACCAGGCTTACCCGCAAAGTGGTCAAGATAACCAATGCCGGCGCCTTCATCCAGTTGGAAGAAGGCATAGACGGATTTCTGCACTGCGATGATATTTCCTGGACAAAGAAAATTAAACATCCGGGCAGCGAATTTTCCGTTGGGCAGGAACTTGAAGTAATGGTTACTTCGCTTGACAAGGACAGCCGCAACATCAGGCTGGGCATAAAGCAGCTTTCCGAAGACCCCTGGCAGAGCTTTAATGAAAGCTATAAGCCCGGTTCTCCGGTGGAAGGGGAAGTTGCCTCTGTCACCGACTTCGGTGTCTTTGTACGGGTTCCCGGCGGCATTGAAGGGCTGATTCATAAAACCAACCTGACCGAGAGCCGGGAAGAAAATCCCGATGACGCCCTCAAAAAATACAAGGTTGGCGACAAAATCAAGGCGGTGGTGCTTGAGATACAGGGCGACAAACAAAAGCTGGCTTTCTCCATTCGGGATTACCAGAAGAAAGTGCAGCGGGAAGAAATTTCCCGCTACATGGCGGAGGAAGAATCGGGCGGGGCCACTTTCACCCTGGGGGATTTCCTGAAATCCAAAAACAGTCCCGATGATCCCCAGCCCGATACGGGAAGCAGCTAAAACCTGCGAGACGGCCTGTTATGCTGTCAAAGATTAACGTCAGGAAATTCAACAAATTGATTGAGGTTAACGCCCTCATCAATTCCAATTACCAGGACTTGCACGCTTTGCTGACGCATATCGTTGAATCGGCAATGCAGTTGTGCGGCGGAGAGGCATCGTGTCTGATGCTTACCGATGAAGAAGGAAAATTGCTTCATTTTGAAGTAGCGTTGGGATCAAAAGGTCATGAAGTAAAAAGGTTTACGGTGAAAATGGGAGAAGGCATAGCAGGCTGGGTCGCGCAGAACAACAAATCCATTATGGTCAACGATGTCGCCAAAGACCGCCGCCACCTGCGGAGCATCTCCCGGCAGGTCGGTTACCCCGCAAAAACCATGCTCGCCGTTCCCATGCGAGTCAGGGACAAATGTATCGGTGTTGTTGAAGTTCTCAATAAAGCCCATGAAAAAAAGTTTAGCCGGGAAGACCTTGAATGGCTGGAAATTTTTGCGGATCAGGCGGCGCTTGCCATTATCAACGCGAAAAGCCTTGAACGCGCCTACAGTGAAATACAGGTTTTGCAGGACAGGACCTCGTCCGGTGAAGGTTACCACACCATGGTGGGCAAAAGTCCGGTTATGAAGGAATTGCTCAGAATGGTTGACCGGGTGGCAAAAACCGATTCCTCGGTGTTGATATTGGGGGAGAGCGGGGTAGGGAAGGAGCTTTTTGCCGAGCAGGTACATCTGCACAGTCCCCGCAGCAGCGCCCCCTTTGTGCGGGTAAACTGCGCCGCCCTGCCGGAAGGGCTTTTGGAAAGCGAACTGTTCGGCCATGTTAAAGGGGCCTTTACCAGCGCCATCAGCAACCGGAAGGGACGTTTTGAAGCGGCGGACGGCGGCACCATTTTTCTTGATGAGATAGGGGATATGCCCTTGTCCCTGCAGGCAAAACTGCTGCGGGTAATACAGGAAAAAACTTTTGAAAAAGTCGGTTCGGATATAACCGTTACCGTTAACACACGGATACTTGCGGCAACCAATAAAGATATTGAGGCTATGGTTGAAAGAGGGGATTTTCGCAGCGATTTGTACTACCGGCTGAATGTGTTGCCCCTGCATATCCCCCCCCTGCGCCGGCATACCGAAGATATACCGGAACTTGCCCGTTTTTTTCTTTCAAAATATATGCAGGCAAACAAAAAACGTTTTGAGGGTTTTTCCGAAAATGCCCTCGAAGCGATGCGGGGCTATTCGTGGCCGGGTAACATACGGGAACTTGAAAATTGTATAGAGCGGGCCTGCGTTATCGCGGGCGGCAGTTGGGTCGGGCAGGATGATCTGTTTCCGCAGGCGGGTGAGGGGTCGCCGGAAAATCAAACAGAAAACCAAAATCTTAAAACCGCGCTCAATATGTTTAAGACCAACTTTATCCGCAAAGTTCTTGACGAGTACGCATGGAATCAGACTGAAACGGCAAAAGCGCTGGATATTCAGCGAACATATTTATCAAAGCTTATAAAAGAGCTTAACATAAAAGAGGAGTAATTATGCAGAATGAAAAATCCGCTGTGGGCGACGGAATTAACGAATTTATTCAGAAGCACCGTAGACCCATATTTGTTTCGGCGGCCGCGGCGCTGCTGTTGCTGGTTCTGTGCATAGCAGCGCTGTCTGTTATGGATATACTGCGCGCCAGGGCAATCAGCGCTGTTGAGGAATTTGGCAGCCGCTATGAGGAACTGCGCCCTTCCATTTCCGAAGAATATTCAGCTAACGATGTTGCGGAACTGCTTGCCGAACTGGAGGATTTTGCGAAAAAAAATTCCGGTAATATCATCGGCGCTGTTATGGGCAGCTCCGCCGGTTATGCCGGAGGAAAGGCCTGGTCGATAATCGGCAGTATTTACAGCGAGCAAAAAAATTGGGCGTCGGCAGAGGCGGCATGGGCGTCGTCGGCACAGGCGGCGAAAAAAACCTATCTGGCGCCGCTTGCCTTTTTTAATGCGGGCGCCGCGGCGGAAGAGCAGGGAAAGACACAGGAAGCCATTGAATACTATACCGGCAGCCTTGCTTCATCTGCCGATTTTCCCGACGCGCCGCGCGCCCAGTTCGCCATAGGCCGCCTGCGGGAATCGCTGCATGAAAATGCGGCGGCAATAGAGGCCTACCGCGCCGTTATTTCCGGCTGGCCCTATGACCGGGTATGGACCAGCCTTGCCCATAACAGAATTATTGCCCTGGAATTACAATAGTGGTATAATGAGCATTAAAGGGCCATGCCGGTAAAACGTCTGTTGAGTATGTGCTGTATCTCTTTCTTTTTCCTGCTTTCCTGCGGGCTTGAGGTGTTTTACTATATCGACTATATACCGCAAAGTGATATGGACACTACTGTCCGCGCCACCATAAGGCTGCCATCGCCCAGCTCTGACAATGGTTACAGCAATTATTTTGAAAAATTTATCATTTTTTACCGGATTTATATAAGCGACATACTGGAAACAGCGGACATTGCGTCTACGGTAACCAATGATGTATTTAACAAGTTGATTAACGCCTCTCTGAATTCTGACTTTGCTAACCTTTATTCCAACACCGATAAAACCACTACCGACGTTCCTACTGCCAATCTTGAAAATACTTTTTATACCCGGAAGTATTTCCTGCTGACCCTTGAAGGGGCGAATATTGACAGTATACTCGGTACCGGTTCGTTGGGAGGGAGACTGGAAATTTATTTTCCCCCCATCCAGGGTGTCAAACCAACGTTAATACTCAACGGAAATTCATATGTTTTACAACGCGCCAAAGACGGGCAGGGCTACGATTTTGATCCCCAACCAGACCGGTACTTTTTGAATCATGAAGATTTATGCAATACCGCCTATGCAGCCGATAATCGTATAAATCCCGATGTAGCTACCAATACCAAACCCGGCGTTGAATTTCGCTATACCTATGTCTCAATGTATATTGCCGCAGCGGGAAAAAGTCTTGAACCGCTTCCCCGAACCATCTATAGTCAGCCCACCTTTATCGGCATTTTTAAACTTGCCGATAAAAATTTCTAGACAGAAGAATAATAGACTGCGGGAGGCCACAGAGAGTTATGGAGTAGTGATAACATTATTGTGGTTCCCCAATATGTTTTACTATGCATAATGTATATTCTGTCTACTATAATATATTTATGTTTTTTACCGGTAATAAAATAATAAACTACTATATATTACCGATTTCTCCTATTATTTAAATTTCTGCTCTCTTAATTTTTTACCAATTTCTATCTGTTTCCATTCTTCAAACAATACCGCTCTGTCCATTTTTACTATTCCTCTTTGTTTATTGAAATAAGGAGGCCTTAACATTTCTACCTCAAGTGAAATAAAAAATCGTTCAGAACTACTTTGAGGATAATAATATTTAGCAACAACTATACCATCTTTTCTCATAGCTTCATCCCTATTCACAACATCTCCCATAAAAACAAGAAAAAACACCACTACACAACAACCTGCAAAACATCCAAACCCAATCATCAACGACTTCAATTTCTCTTTCATAACACACTCCTTACCTTAACAAAACCATATATCTTAATACTCAAGTATCAACAATATATTGGTATAGTTATAATATACCCTATATTATTCCATTTTGGCAGGGTTGTTAATTGGCTTGCAACCGGATAGCGGAAAATATATACTATATCAGCATAAAAAATGACCATAGAACTAAAAGCCGGCCCTGATGATGCGGGACGTCGGCTGGACCGGATACTGCGCAAAAGCCTGCCGGATTATTCCCTGTCATTAATACACCAGCTGTTAAGGCAAGGTAAGGTACTGGTTAACGATAAGCGGGCGGGCCCCGATGAACGAATCCAGCCGGGTATGGTGATACGGCTTACATCGACCGTTAACCATAATATTAAACAGGTTAACCATAATCATAAGTCCGCCTGCCCTACCCTCCCCCCCGCAAACCGGCAGGCACTGCCTGAAATTCTCTGGCGGGGATCGGGTATTATCGTTTTTAACAAACCGCCGGGGCTTGCCAGTCACGGAAAAGCCAGCCTGGACACTCAGGTTAAAGCCTGGTTAGCCGAAAAACTGCCGGATTCGCTTTCTTTTACGCCGGGCCCGCTGCATCGGCTGGATCGGCCTACCAGCGGGGCTATTGCCTTTTCCGAGACCCTTGAGGGGGCGCAATTATTTACCCGCCTGTTACGGGAACGAAAACTCACCAAAACCTATCTGGCCATTGTTGAAGGCCAAATAAACGGCGATGAGGAATGGCAGGATGAACTTTCCCGCGATACGACCCTCAAAAAGACCTTTGCCGGGGGAACCCAAGCACACAGTGCCCTTACTACCGTCAAAACGCTCGCTGTCAACGCTTTGTACAGCCTGATTGAGGCGCATATTGTCACCGGCAGAACCCACCAAATACGGGCGCAGGCGGCGTTCCATGGGCATCCCCTGGCGGGAGATGTCAAATACGGCGGGAACCACAGAACAGGCGGCTTTTTTCTCCATGCCTGGAAAATGGAACTGGGTGAAGGTCTCCCCGATTTTCCCCGTCCGCTTGTTGCGCCGCTTCCCGAAGCGTTCCAGTCGCAGATACAGACATTGTTCGGCCTGAAATAAGGCAACAGCATTTGCTTATACCGCTCAAACCCAGCCGGGGGGCGCACGGCGTGGTACAAAGAAGGCGACGCCAAAGCGTCCGTCAGAAAAGGCCACGACCATCTAGCCCTCCGACGGTGCAGCGCCGGCCCTCCCATGTGGACTTTAGTTTTGTTTGATATGACGATGAAAGGTAAATGCTGTTGCTCTGTGCCTGAAATGTTAATGGTAAAATCAGCCGTTTAATATGCCGATAATGGAGTTATGAAGTGTATAATACGGACTGTTTCTCTGGTATTGACGGTTTTGGCAATAGCGGCATTCTGCGCCTGCACAAGCGCGCCCCCCAAAATCTCTCATAGCAATGTATGGTCGCTGCTTGCAAAAGGTGACGAGCGGGCAAAGGGGTTTTTCCTGGGCGAAGTCGATAGTAACGCGCGGGATTCCAACGGCAGAACGCCGCTGCACTATGCGGCGGAACTGAATGATCCGGCTCTTGCGGCTTTCTTTATCGCAATGGGCGCTGATGTTAACGCGGAAGACAATTCCGGCGAGACGCCGCTGGGGGTGTGCGCTGAAAAAGGAAGCGTCAAAGCGGCTAAAACACTTGCCTCATCCGGCGCTAATATACACAAACTGACCAAAAACGGAATAAGCATTGCCCATACGGCCCTTTTGGACATTCCCTTTTTGGAGTCTCTATTAATGCCTGCCACCATGGAATCGACAGATGATAACGGAAAAACGATTCTGCACAGCGCCAGCGAAACGGGAAATGTTAAAGCGGTAAAAACAATACTTGCCGCCATTGATTCTGATGAAAACAAGACACTAACGGCTGCCGGAAACAGAAACGGCCCGCTGAATCAAAAAACCCCGAATGGACATAATGCGCTGGACATTGCCCTGTCCCGCCCCGATTCACGAAACCACATGGAAACGGCGGAACAGCTTATCCTTGCGGGCTCTGTTTCCGCCAATCCGATTTACCAGTATTTCGCCCCCGCGGCCAGAAACGCCAATTACGATTTACGCAGGGCGGACGGGCTTGCCCCCCTCCATTTTGCCGCGCGGGAAGGCCATGAAGGGCTTATAAGTTTTCTGATAGAAAGAAAAGCCAATGTTAATATCAAAAATTCTTCCGGCGCGACGCCGCTGCATGAGGCCGCCCGATCAGGCAAAGTCAGTGTCATAAAACTTATCATAAAAAACGGCGCTGAAGTTAATGCTCAGGACGCAAGCGGCAATTCCGTATTGCACATTGCCGTACCGGTGGAAAACCATCAGGCGGTCATAAAACTGTTTCAGGACAGCGCCGTAAATCCCAATTTGCGGGATGATCACGGCGATACTCCGCTCCATGTTCTGGTAAGCCTGAACCGGGGGCCGCAGGTAGTTCAGGCCCTCCTGAACGGCGATATTGATATTTCAGCGCGTAATGTTACCGGACAGACCCCGCTGTATCTTGCGGTGCATGAAAGCCGTCTCGCGCTGATTCCCCTGCTGTTGTCCAAAGGCTCGGATATTTTCGCGGCGGACAATTCCGGCATCACCCCCTTTGATTATGCCATGAAGATCAGAGGCCCGGTTCTTGACGCTTTAATAACTCCTGAAACAGCCCGGCAAAAGGACAGCGCGGGAAATACCATACTGCACCTTGCGGTCAAAAACAGGGGGGACGCCCTGATTATCGGGAAAATTCTCGGCCAGAATGCCAATATCAACGCCCGTAACCGCGACGGGGATACCGCCCTGCATATAGCGGCGCGGACAAATCAAAAAGAAGCCGGTGAATATATCCTCTCAAAAAAGGCAAATATTTTTTATGCTAATTCCGCCGGTGAAAGCCCGCTGTACATCGCCCTCACCCACCCGTCGGGGGTGCTGCAATGGATGTTCACCCACGAGACGGTAAGGGCCCATGATGAACAGGGGAATACCATACTGCACTATGCCGCATTGTGGAAAATGGATAAGCACATACCTTTTATTATTCAGCAGGGAGTTTCTACCGAAGAAGCAAATGCTACCGGGGAAACGCCGCTGTTCTGGGCCGTTAAATACGACGGCGCTTCAACAGTCAAGACATTGCTGACGGCGAAGGCAAATCTACATGCCCGTGACAGCCTGGGTAATTCGGTCCTTCATGCTGCGGTACGCTGGAACGCGAAAAATGCGGTTACTACCCTCCTTAATGCGGGCATAGACGCCAATGTTCATTCTCTGGATATGACCACTCCCCTGCACGAGGCAGTCCGCCTGGGCATTACCGATATTGCCGTAATTCTGATTAACCGCGGCGCCGATCTTGAAGTCCGCGACGCAGGGGGCAATACGCCGTTTATGGAAGCGGTAAAGGCCGACCAGATTGGAACCGTTAACCTGCTTGCCAAAATGGGGGCCAATCCCATGACCAGAAATGTCAATGGGGATACTCCCCTGCATGCCGCTCTGGACCGGGAAGACAACGCCGCCGTTAAGGCATTATTGGGCATGGGCGTTTCAATTCACGCCCGGAATACCCGCAACCGAACCCCCTTTCAGACCGCTCTGAATGATTATCCGGGAATGGTTTCTGATTTACTGACCAAAGACCGGGTAAACGGTTCTGATGATTTCGGCAATTCCCCGCTGCATATTGCCATACAGGAAAAAGTCCCGGCATCAACATTGCGTGTCATTATTGAAAAGGGAACGCGCCTGAGCGCCATTGATTCCAACGGACGCATCCCCCTGCGCCTTGCCGCCGATATGAACGACTGGGAACTTGCCAGAATTCTTGCCGATGCGGGATCGGACCCCTTCCTGCCGGCAGTTGACAATAAAACTTCCGGCGAAGTCGCCATTGTCAGGGGCGGCGACGCCATCCGCGCCGTTTTTTCCGGCAGGGCAATCAGCGCCAAAGACGTTTCCGGCAACACCATCCTTCACTACGCCGCCCGAATGGGCAAACCGGAATCCATAAGCCTGCTGCTGGAACTGGGGGCGGCCAGGGGCGCCAAAAATATATCCGCGGAAAGCCCCGCCGATGTCGCCCTGCGCTGGAATAACCGCGAAAACGCCGCGCTGTTAAATTAGGGAATTTAAGAATTTAACCAGGAAGGGGGGAAGATTTTCCTACCAGCCCTCCTGTTGCTTTTCGCCTTTGTTTTTCATGGCGGCGCATATTTTGCTGATGCTGAGGGATGCTTCGTTTTCGGTTCGGGCGATGTAAGTGCGTCTACAGGGGAGCGGGGTTGTAATCCGATAGATTTTCGTTATGCGGGATATATTATTTTAATGTTTTTTCATTTTTCGGTGTCAAAAAGAAACGTTATACTTTCGTTATTTTTTTCAATATAATTTTTGGGTAACATGGTAATTTGTTCCGTCAAGCGTGTTCTGTCAATTGTTGCGATTTGTGAAAAATTAATTACCGATGTTTTTTCCAAACCGGAAACGCCTTTTTCCAAAATGATGTTACCGGGCATTTGTGCAAGTTTCATATTTGATGTAATTGAAGCGCATATTGTTGTCCTTAAAGAGCTTCGATTGAATGAAGGGTATTATACCGCAGCAAGCCGCGGGGTATTAAACCCTTCGGTGACTGCGCTCGTTCGGTCATGTCCGAGCAAGCTCGTCCACGACACTCACTTCGCTTGTCAATAAATCATTTTGAATTATAACTACAGGGCGGCGTTTCCCCGGTTCAGAACCATAAGGATCATCAGGCAAATTCGCCCACCAAATTTAACCTTTTATCATTACCAGTCTTCTTTTTCCAATACTTCCATTTGTGCAAGCATTAGGCCGGTATCCATTGATGTATCTACTTCGCTGCAAACTTCATTTATCTGTGCAATTATGAGCTCATCTTGAGAAGGTATTTCGGGTGTAAATTTTATCAAGCTCATTGCAGCTAAATTTCGTGATGAAGGGTATCATACCGCAGGGCAGAGCCCTGCACCCGCCTGACCGCTTTCAGCGGTCAGGCTTTCCGCAGCAGAGCTGCGGGGTATTAAACCCTCCGTTTCCTCACTCGCTCAGTCATGTCCGTGCAAGCACGGCCACAACTTCGCTCCGTTCGTCAATAACTGCAAGACGGTATTATCGGCTATTTCTATGGTTACTGTCTGCTTCATGTTTTTACCGTAACTCAGTAATTAAAAAAAAACAAGTGTCAAATTGAGCGGATATACCTCATTAACTTAAGTAATCTGTCACCCATCGCGTTTCCATGGCTACTACCTTGCGTTTACCCTACCCCTCATCGCGCATATCGTCAAGCGGGCTGGCGATTGCCAGGGCTTTCAAACGGGCTACGTGGGTATAACGTTCCGTGGTGCGGATTGACGAATGACCGAGGAGTTCCTGAATATAGCGGATGTCGGTCCCGCTTT
>JAIRRB010000074.1 GCA_031256195.1 Treponema sp. | reverse complement strand
ATCCCCCGGACGGCGGTTCACTTCCCGCAGGGCGGAAAACGCGGCGTACCGTACCTTTCCGCGCTGAACAGGCCCCTGGACGAGCCGCACAAGTTTATCATCCACCGCAACGAAAAAGGTGACGGTAACCTGTGGGGGACTCCGGCGCTGCGGAGCTGCTACTGGCCGTGGAAGTTCAAGCAGCTCGGGTTCCGTTTCTGGATGCAGGCGGCGGAGCGGCTGGGAGTGCCGTCAATTCTGGCCATCTTTGAAAGCAAAAATGCCGAGGACGCGAAAAAGACAGCGGGGGAACTGACCCAAATGCTCAGCGATATGCGCAGCGGTTCCTCCGGGGCGTTCGCCAATATCAAAGAGATCAAGGTGGTTGACGGGGCGATTAAGGATTTTGAGACCATCGTCAAGATTTGCAACGAGGAGATTTCCTACGGCATTACCGCGCAGTCGTTAATGACCAGCGAGGCGGAATACGGCACTAAAAGCCAGGGCCTGCTGCACGCGGAAACGTATAAATTCACGACAACCCGCGACGCGTATCTGATTATGCAGTCAGACCAGTTATTGTTCAATTATTTTGTCGAGGTTAATTTCCCTGACGCGGCCGCCCCGGTCTTTGACATTGACTCAACTGATTACGCGGACTGGTCGGTCATCAGGGAGGCGATCGACCGGAATATTCCGGTGTCGCTGAGCGCGTTATATGATAAAGTGCACCTGCCCCGGCCGGAGAACGAGAAGGATTCTTTTGTAAAACCTCAGGGCTCGCCGCAGGCGGCTTCATTCGATTTCGGCGATAACCGCAAAGACCGTTTTTTTTTGCGGACAGGGCGGGGCGGGTAGAACGTTCCCGCCGCAACGCCCGCCGTCTTGACCTATTGGAAAACCTGTACCGCCCGGCAATTGCCCGCAGTTACGGCAGGCGGCTCAAGGAATATGTCACGGCCGCCGCCGCGGACCCGTCGCTGGTATATGCCCACTACGTTCTGCCGCCCGATTATGCCGTCATGAGCGAAACCGCCGAGGTATTCACTAAGGCGCTGCTGCTGGGCATGGAGCCGGAAAGGGGCCGGGGCAATTTTTCCGATGACGCGCCGGTAGAGATACTTCCGTTTGAAGAGGCGCTGGCGTACATGAGAAAGCGCGTCCCGGTCGATAAGGAAACCTATTACGCGCTCAATGACAAAATGCGCTACCGGGCCTTTACCGTCAGCCGTCTCGCCGATGCCGACGCGGTGCAGCAGGTACAGAAAATGCTGGCGGACGGACTGGAACAGGGAAACGGCTTACGGCAGTTTTTGCAGATGACCGAGGGGCAGCTTGCCGATGCGGCGGGCCTTGGCCGGGGTATGGGCTGGTACTACGAGACGGTATACCGCACCAATACCGCCACCGCTTACAACGCGGGGCGGGCTATCGCCTTTGAGGAAGTCCCGCCCATTGCGCTGGAACTTATCGGCATTGACGACACCCGCCAGACAGAAGTGTGTCATTCGCTGACCGTCCCGCCCTTCCGGCGGCCGTACGGTGACCCTGTATGGGATAACATGTGGCCGCCGTTTCATTTCAACTGCCGCACTACAGTACGCGGTATTTATGACGAATCGGAAATTGACGAAGCCGGCGGGCCGGATAAATTTTATTCCCAGGGAGCGCCGGATTATACTCCTGCTGAGGGGTTTGGCGCTTACCCGGTAAATAAGACTGACTCCTGGTGGGACCTGACGGACGCGATGCGGGACAGGGCGGAAAAGTATGGGCTTGAAGCAGAGTTCCTGGAAGCGAAGGAAAAGTTAATTGGAATTCTACCAAACGATACAGAAGGTTCAATAATTGATCCAATAAAAAATGCGATAAAAGCAATGCCAAAAAATGAAGCAGAGGTTAGAAAACTTGGTGAATTGGTTCTTGAAAAAGCAAATGTCGAACATAAAGCCGTAATGGAAGTACTTAGGGAATACCGGGATTTCGGAACGGAAAAAACGCATGTATGGGATTATGCGACAACCAGCGCTAAAGACGAGATAGTCAAAGGCTACCAATACTTCCCAACCGAATGGCTTGAAAAATCCATAGCCGAATCAGAACGGCATCCGATGACAACTTATATGAAAAATCGGACATTTTATAATGCTGAAACGCTTGAAATTTCCGTAAGTTATTTTAAGAATTATGTAGCCCACGAGCTGGCCCACCGGATGGAGCATGTTATTCCGGGTATCGTGGACATGGAAAAAGAATTCTACGAGCGAAGAACGGCTGGAGAAAAGTTAGTCCTTCTCAAAGATATTTTTCCGGATAAATATTATGAACCGGATGAAAAGACGAGGATTGATAATTTTAATCACCCGTATATGGGAAAAGATTATGGAGGGACTGCTTATGAAATTTTTTCAATGGGCGTTGAAAAAATCTTCTTTAATCGTTATAATACAAAAGGAGATGCGGATTACGATTCATTCATAATCGGATTATTAGCGGGGATGTGAGATGTTTACAATGACAGGGGCATTTCAAGGGCGTACGGCTACAGTAAAAAGTAATGAAGAAGGAATTCTTTCGGGTGACCGGGCGGTCATAGCCAAGGCCCATTATGAAAACGCCCAAGATCACGGAGGGCTGGGAATACCTCCGTCTTATACCGAAAAGGATTATCTATCACACGAAATGGCTGCCAGAACCTTGCTAAGAAAATATGTATTCGATACGGTCACATCTGAAGAGAACGACGACCCGCCTTATTCTTCCGGTTTGCGTTACTAGCCAGCCGCAAGAAATGGCCTGAAGCGGTAGAAGGTTCCATGGAAGAAGCCAAAAAACTCGCTCAGGAAGCGCTTTCCTCTACCGCGGCCTGATAACCCCTAAAACCTTCACCCCGGCCCTTACATAAAATCCCCTCAGCTTAAAAATTCAACGGCATTCAACCCCCTTCTGCTGTATCCCCGCCTCATTTTACGTTTTAACCCGAATCGGCCCGCTGTAGGCCGTTTTTCCGATTTGCCCCTGCTCCCAGAAACGGCCTGGCAGGCGCCCGCCGTGGAACAATCAGGGCATGAAACCGCGTAAGGAAATAATCGGTGATTGCACCCTCTATCTCGGCACGATGGAAGAAACCATCGGCGGCATTGAGCGGGTTGACCACGTCCTCACCGACCCGCCTTACCTCTACATCAAAACCCATGACTTCGACAGGGAATGGGACGAACAGCTTTTTTTTGAAAACGCCAAACGGTTCCTGCCCGATGACGGCTTTATCGCTTTATTCGGCAGGGGTACGTCATTTTACCGCTGGAACACCCGCCTAGCCGATCTGGGTTTCGCGTTCAAAGAGGAGATCGTTTGGGATAAAAGATTTTGTTCATCGCCGGTTACGCCCATATCGCGGACTCATGAAACAATATCTATTTATACAAAAAAAAGCGGAAAGATAAGGAAAAATAGAATCCCGTACCTTGAACAAAAAAAATATGATACGGACGGAATAGTAAACGACATAAAACGGATTAAAAGCGCGATAAATAATGAGGCAGGGTTAAACAGAATTATTGATTTTTTAAAAACCGGGAACATTCCTTATGGGGAAAGCTTAAATTGCCATAAGGTCACAATCGCCAAAGAAACGGTATGCAAGAATCCTGAAATAATGACTGTAAGGGCCATAAGAGACGGCATAAAAGAAAAGTCGGTAATTGCTTTATTCAAAAGCCACGTAAAAGGTAATGTCCACCCCACCGAGAAGCCCGTCCGCCTTGCCGAGCGCATCCTCGCCCTCATATCAGACCCCGGCGACACAATTTACGACCCCTTCATGGGTTCGGGCAGTTTCGGCGTAGCGTGTATCAATACCGGAAGGAAGTACATCGGCTCTGAAATGAAGCCTGAGTATTTTGAAACAGCCTGCAAACGCATCGAGGAATCCTGGAATAAACAGAAAAACCAGCCGGAACTGTTTCCCGGTACGGCTGAACGCGCCGCGGCTGTGGGAGAATAAGCGCAGGAGAGTCAAATGAAAATTACAGCCGATTTGACAAAGAGGCAATTACTGGTGAACGGCGCGGTATTTTCCGTAAGCTGCCGGGTACGAACGGTATGCGATGGCACGCGGGGGAGGGACGAGGTGGTGCGATCCATACCGGACAACCTGCCTTATGATCCGATGCCGTTTCCCAAAGGCTTGTGGAATATTACCGGCGTTGAACGGCAAGAAGACAAGGGCTTTGACCGGAGCGTGTACGGCCCGGTTAAAATCCGTACCGACGCCCGGCAGAAAGTAAATGTCTGGGAACTGGATGCGGACGGCGATTACCGCAAAGAAAGCGAGCGGCAGATAAACGACGCGGGGTATCTTCTGCACTACTCGGCCAGCGGCACCACGCTGGGCTGCATACGCCTTGACAGTCCCGCTGACGCCGAAACAATCGCCGGCGTTATCCAGCGTCTGTTTGAAAAAGGCGAGGCCGTACAACTGGAGGTGGTATGAGAAAGGGGCGCATGCATGAAAAGAATTATTTCTGTCTTGTTGTTGCTGTTATTATTGTCGCTGTCATTCTTGGCGGCGCAGTCGGCTTCCTCGTTGGGAGAGGAAATTCTGTCAGACCTGTTGAGTTTGAACGCACAAATCGTGAACTTACAGCAACAGTTGGAGAGCTTAGAACAGAACTCGACCGAGAGAGAACAATTACTGAAGGACTTAGAAGCAAACAGGATGAGGAGAGAGTCCTTATTGGAAACGCTCTCGACGCTTGTAGACGAGCAGGCGGCGGCGTACAGGGCGTCATTGCGAAAATGGAAATTCTTAACGATCTTATTAGGGGGCTTGAGTCTCGGGCTGGCGGGGGCGCTGGCATATCAGGGGGTGAGTAAATAATGGCCGCACGGAAGGTAAGAATACTGGAACTTGCCCGCGCAGGCAAATGGGGCCTGGACGGCAGCGAGATCACCCGGTCTGACATTACAGAACTGGCGGAAACGATTGCCGGCAAACGCCCGGTAGTTATCGGCCATGACGTAACAGACCGCGCGCCGAAATTCGGCGACGTGCTCGACTGCTGGCCGTCTACGGACGGAGGCGCGCTTATCGGGCCGGTTATGTTTACGGAAGCGGGCGACAGGCTGTACGAGGACGGGGCGTATAACGGCTGGTCGGTTTCCATGCCCCGCAGGGAAGCTGACGGCAAGCGGGTGCTGCACCATCTGGCGATTCTCGGCGCGGTGCCGCCCAAGATTCCCGGTCTTACGGAACTTGCGCAGGTAGCGGTCAATTTCGGCGAAAGCGCCACAGGCGACGCCGGAAAAGATACATTTCAATTTTCCGGGGTAATACCGGAGAAGGAGGATAACGATTTGACGGAAGAAGAGAAAAAGGCTCTCGCCGAAAAAGACGCGAAAATCGCAGAACTTGAGGCGCAGAACAAGGCCCTGCAGGAGCAGGCTGCCAAAGCGACAGCGGCGGCGGCGGGGACGGAAACAAAGCCGGAAACGGCGGCGCCGACTGCGCCTGACGGCATCCCTGCGGACGGTACCGCCGGTGGCGCAGATTTTGCCGACGTGCACAAGCAGTTAGGCGAAATTAAGGCGGAACGCCGGCGGGAACGGCTGGAAAGTTTTGCGCGGGATGCGGCGGGTAAACTCCCCGCGGGAGTAGCCACGAAGGCGAACGCCCTGGCCGCGCAGGTTGAGGCCGTTGGGGCCTTCGATTTTTCCGATAACGGGAAAACCGAAAAACGGGACGCGCTGTGGGTTCTGGGGGACATCCTCCGGCTCTGGCCGCAGCCGGTGAAGACCGGGGCGTCGGGAAACGACTATGGTGACGGCACCGGCGGCGAAAAGCCGGTCGACTGGGCCGCCATCACGAAAAAAATGTAGGGGGTAACGAATGATAAATTGGAAAAACGTGCCGGGTAAAAAAAACGCCGGGGTGGTACACCCCGGTCATCCGGCAATCATCGACACGGGCCTTTTGGCGGATAAAACCAAAAAGTACAAGGCCGGGACAATCCTGAAAGCGGACGCGAACGGCAAACTGGCCGCTGCGGCTACGAATGACGATCCGATCGCGGTGCTGACTGCGGACTCGGACGGCGAGAATGCCGAGGTTCTGGTACTGTGGCACGGCATGGTTGTGTTAGGACGGCTGCTGAATTCCAGCGGGGCTACGCCGGTTGAGGCCGGCGAGGCAATGGCCTTTAATTTGCGCGCGGCGGGTATCTATCCGATCCAGTCCTGGGCAAAAATCGACAAGAGGTAAACTATGCCGGTAATGGTAAAACCAAACGACATTGAGCGAATCATCGCCGCCAATGCGCCCGAAGAATCCAACGCGATGAATTATTTCACCAACCGGCCGCTTAAGAATTCCACCCATATCATGGTGCAGGAACTTGAGCAGGAATACGGCAACGTGCCGGTAATCAGGCGCGGCGGCCTGGGCGTGCGGCCCGAGACCGGAATGTCTGCCAAAATCATCGAGCCGATGCCCATCGAGATCGACGATACCTTTACCGCGGTGGAGGTTGACGATTACGAGCGGGCGAGCGACCAGGGCAAACAGCAGATGATTGATGACCGTATCAGCGGGCACCTGCGCATTGTCCGGGCGACCACCCGCGCCTTATGCGCCCAGGCGCACCGGGGCACCATCGACTACATGATGCAGGCCGGAACCAAAATGAGCCGCTACGAGGTTGAGTACGGGGACATCCAGGGGATACCTCTTACTGACACTCTGGCCGGACTGTCCATCGCCAAAGTCATCGAAGTGCTGAATAAACTCACCACGGCGATCCGCGACAACGCTATCGGCGGCCCGATTGAATTCATCGCCGCGATGGACGTGTTTACCGCGATTAACAGCGCGGCGGCAAACCAGAAGCTGTATACCGCGGTTCCCGGACCGGGGAAAATCAGCATTGCGGGTTTTGAAATCCTCCAGGACAACGACACCTGGTTTGACATTGACGATAGCGGTAACCAGACCAAGGAGTCGATGGTCGAGCCGCTGGAGCTGATGGCCCGCGCGGTCAACGCGGGGCAGAAACTGCCGTACCTGAAACTGGACGACGTGGTAATGAACCAGGCGGTTCCGTTCTACGCCTTCACCAAGATACGGACCGACCAGCGGGGCGAGGACCTGTTCGTCAAGAGCAAGCCCTTCCCGCTGATCAACCGCAAGGGAATCGCCATCGCGAAGTTCACGGCGTAGTTTTTTTTACCGCCGGGTAAACCGCCCGGCGGTTATTTTCTTTACGGAGGTTAATGTTATGCCGGACACCATTATAACGATAGCTGACCTCAAAAAAGAACTGACCCCTTCGGATTATAACACCATATCGTTTGACGACAAGGACGTGGCTGAGCGGGCCATTCACAAGGCGGTAATCTGGGTATACGGCAAGGTGAAATCAACCGGCGGTGAGTATGACGAAACCAACGAGGTGATTCGGGACATCGTGTTAAAACGCGCGGTGTACGAATTGTTTTCGTATGTCAACAACGAAAGCCGGGCGAAGGCCAAAGAGCAGGATGCCGCCGACCTTATCGAAACATATTTTGGCAGTATCAGCACCAAGTACGACGAAGGCCCCGGCCCTGCTGCCGGAGCGATTGCGGGCGCGGAGCCGCCCCGGTATGGGTGTTAAGGTACTGCACCGCCCGCCCGATTACGCCGCCCGGCTCGGCGTGGGATTGGCTCCGGTGATGCGCAGGGCAGCGATGTATTTACAAAGCAGCGCTGACAAAAAAATATCAGGCGGAATAAGCCCCGCAAACGCGCCGCTCACGCAGGAGGTCAAGCAGGGCGGCCAAACCCTGCGCGATATGAACACGTTGGCGCAAAGTATAGCGCCCCATTCCGGCGGTTTGTGGGCTGACGCATCCACCAATTTGCACTACGCCCGCATCCAGCAGGAGGGCGGGACGATAACGCCGAAAAATGCCAAAGCGCTGTGGATACCGGCAAGCGCGAAAACCAGAGAAATGATGCGCCGGTACAACGCATGGACGCCCGGAAAACTTATAGCGGCCATGAAAGCGGACGGTTATGCCGGTTACAAGGCCGGCAAGGCCTATTTTATTTATAAAAAAGGCAGGGAATTGAAAAGCGGAAAACGCGGCAAGCGGGGACAGGAATTTATTTTGTTCATCATAAAAGATTCGGTAAAAATTCCGGCGCGGCCGTTTTTGTACATTGACGAAAAAGACGAGGCGTATCTGATGAAACTGATACGTGACGGCGTGGCCGACGCGCTGGGAGGGAAGCCGTGAAAAAGATAATCCTTGATCTGTGCGGCGGGACCGGCTCGTGGAGCAGGCCGTACCGGGAAGCCGGGTATGACGTGCGGCTTATAACGCTCCCTGAATATGACGTGATG
>JAIRRB010000034.1 GCA_031256195.1 Treponema sp. | reverse complement strand
AGGGGATATTCCGCCAGCAACATTACTGGTTGCAGGTATAGTTGTTTCAGGCGTTGGGGCGTTATTTGGGCTTATTGCCGTAACAGTATGTGAGGAGAAATAACATGGAACAGGCGATTTTTATCATTATGGGTTTTATGGTTCCGGGTATTGTGGGGTGCATAATCGGTATAATTTATGCACTTTACGATGATAAGCGGAAAATAGCCGCATCAAGAGGGGAACCGCGCATCTCTGATGCGACGACCGTTGGGCTCGGTTGAGGTTCCATGCGGCGGGGGAAGGCAGCCTTTCAAAAACTTCGATATTGAACAACAAGTAACGGTGGGCGTTGTTTACCGGCAGGATACAGATTTATGCCGTATTGAGTATTTATTTAATTTCATTTACGATATATAAACCATGGGCGAAGAACGTTCCAGCCCCATGCTGGATCAGTACCGAAAAATAAAACGGGATCATCAGGGGAACGTACTGTTTTTCCGGCTCGGCGACTTTTACGAAATGTTTGCCGAAGACGCGGTTGAAATTTCCGCACTGTTGAATTTGACGCTGACCAGCCGTAACGGATTGCCCATGTGCGGTATTCCCTACCATGCCGCACGCTCCTACATTGCGCGGCTTTTGAAGTACGGAAAAAAAGTCGCCATCTGCGAACAGCTTTCCGAACCGGGCAAGGGCCAAAAAATAATAGACCGGCAGGTAATTGAGGTCATTACTCCGGGAACCACCGTGGACGAAGATTACCTTGACCGGGGAAGTTCCAACTACCTCGCGGCTCTGGCCGTATCAGGCTCGTCCTTTATTTCATTTGCGTATATTGATCTTTCAGCCGGCGGCTTTTACGCGGCTTCTTTTCCCCTCGCCCATTCCGCTGAACGTATCAGCCTGGAACTTGAGCGTCTGCAGGCGCGGGAAATACTGGTTCAGGAATCCCTGCTGAAGGAAAATGCCAATATTGGAAATGCCATTGCCCGCGTCCTCAGCGGACGTTCCGCGCTGGTGATTAATCGCTGGGCCGACTGGCTCTTTGACCGTGAGAAGGCGCAGAAGAGGCTTCAGCGGCAATTCGGCCTGTCCAGCCTGAAAAGTTTTGGGCTGGAAGATAACAGTCCGGAACTGCTTGCCGCGGGGGCCATTCTTGACTACCTTGACGACACCTCAAAAAGCCTTATTCCCCATATTCGGTCCATCACCGTATATCAGGACAATGAATTTGTCGGCATCGACGAGTCGAGCCAGCGCAATTTGGAACTGGTCAGGAATCTTCATGACGGCGATGTCCGCTTTAGCCTGCTGGAAGTTATTGATGAAACACGCTGCGCCATGGGAAAGCGTCTGCTGAAATGGCGGCTGCTGCACCCTTTGCGGGACATCAACCGTATACAGGCCCGGCTCAATATGGTGGAAACCCTGTACCGCGATCAGGGCAGCCTGAATACCCTGCGCGAACTGTTGGGCAGAACCCCCGACCTTGAACGCCTTTCCGCGCGGCTTGCCATGGACCGGGCCCACGGCAAGGATATGCTGTCAATAAAAAACGCCCTGGTTTCCTGCGAGGTCCTTAAACAACTGCGGGATGCCCTGACCATAACCTGCGAATCAGATGCCTCACCGGGCGCCATGAGCGCTAACATAAGAAATCTTAACCACGGAGTTGCACAGAGTCTTCACGGAGTTACCCAGAGAAATACAGAAGAATCAAAGACTCCGTGTTCCTCCGTGTCCTCCGTGGTAAAGTTGGCGATACCGGACACTGACGAAGATTTTACCCGCCTGATGGAACTGAAAAATCTGCTGGAGCGGAGTATCTGCGATGACCCGTCGATTCTCCTTACCGAAGGAAATTTAATCCGTGACGGCTACAATACCGAACTTGATAATCTGCGTAAATTACGGGATTCAGGCAGGCAGCTTCTGGAAGCGTACCTTGAAGAAGAGCGGCTGGCGACCGGCATCTCCAGTTTGAAAATACGGTATAACCGGCTTATCGGTTATTTTTTTGAAGTAACCAAAGTCCATTTGAACAAGATACCGGAACATTTTATCCGGCGGCAGGGAGTTGCCGGCGGCGAGCGTTTCAGCACCGAGCGTCTTGCCGGCCTTGAATCGGACATTAATGGCGCATCGGACAAAATCGTTGAACTGGAACGCAGGCTTTTTCTTGAACTGCGGGAAAAGGCAAAACTTGTTCTGGGCGAACTTGCCGCCGAAGCCCGCCGTATCGCCGAACTGGACGCGGCCCAGTCGCTTGCCCGCTCCGCTTCCCTGCGGGGCTGGGTGCGTCCCGCGGTGGATACTACAAACGCCCTGGAAATTTACGAAGGCCGCCACCCCGTCGTGGAGTCGCATCTGGGCCGGGGTGAATTTATCCCCAATGACATAATCCTGAACAATCAAAGCGGCAGTCCCTTTTTCGCCATGATAACCGGCCCCAATATGGCCGGAAAATCCACCTACCTCCGTTCCGCCGCCCTCATTACCCTCATGGCGCAGATGGGCAGTTTTATCCCCGCACGGGAAGGGCGCATCGGCCTCTGCGACCGTATCTATTGCCGGGTTGGCGCATCCGACAATCTGGCGCGGGGAGAATCGACCTTTTTGGTTGAAATGAATGAGACCTCCTATATCCTCAATACCGCCAGTGAAAAAAGCCTCGTGATTATGGATGAGGTTGGCCGGGGAACCGGCACCAATGACGGACTGTCCATTGCCTGGGCAGTCAGTGAAGAACTGCTGGAACATATCAAGTGCCGGACTTTTTTTGCCACCCACTACCATGAACTTTCGCTGTTGCAGCATCCCCGCATGGTCAACCGTTCAATGGAAGTGCTGGAAAAAGACGGGGGAATAGTATTTTTACGCCGATTAAAGGAGGGCCCCACCGCGGAATCCTACGGCCTCCATGTCGCCCGCCTTGCCGGACTTCCCGAGACGGTACTGGAACGGGCGCGGCACATTATGGAACGGCTCCGCCAGCGGGATGCCGGTTTAGGGGAAGCGTTGCCTTCATCCAACGAATCAGACGTTGTTAACCATGTAAAAAAACTGGTTAACCAAAAGGTGACTGACACCGTTTTGCAGGAAATGTCTCTGCTTGAACCGGAGAAAATGACCCCTCTTGAAGCCCTTGGCCTGCTCAATGAATGGAAACGGCGGTTTGCCGAAGAAAAAGCCCCGGTGAACCTTAAACCCCGCGGCAAAACGGTAGATTCATCCCCCTCGCTCTTTGATTAAACATTAATGTCCCACAAAAAGAATTTCCGGTTCCAGGTCAAAACCGACCGCCGTTTTGACCCGTGCGGCTACTTCGTCAATAAGGGCGCGAATATCCGCAGCACAGGCCCCGCCGGTATTAATAATAAAATTACCGTGCCAGGGGGCCACCTGCGCGCCGCCGGTACGCAGACCGCATAAACCCAGTTCGTCAATTATTTGTCCGGTTGGTTTGCCAAAATCCGGGTTGTTCTTGAAAACCGAACCGGCGGAAGGGTAACGGTACTGCCCTTTGGCCTCGCGGTCCCGGCGGTGGGAGTCCATGAGGGCGCGGATCTGCGGCGCCTCGCCCGGCCTCAGGTGAAATGACGCGGAAAGAATTAACGCATCACGGCTTTGAAAGGGACTGCGCTTGTAACTGAATTCCGCCTTATCGGCGGACTGGCGCGTACATTCAGGCGCTGAACCGGAAAAAACAATGCTTTCCGTTTCGGCCAATACATCGGCGATTTCCTGTCCGTAGCAGCGGGCATTCATCCAGACTGCCCCGCCGATACTGCCGGGTATACCGGCAAGGAATTCCAGGCCGGAAAGGCCGGTCTCTGCGGCAATTTCAGCGGCGGCGTCAAGGCTTGTCCCGGCGCGGAACTCCAGTAGTCCCTCCTGCCGCTTCCCTCCTGTTTCTCCCGTCCAGCCGCCTGAATCCAGTACAATCCCCCGAATACCCGCATCCGCGACCAGAATATTTGACCCGCCGCCCAACACAAAAACCGGTATATGTCCGGCATGGGCCGCAGCCAGCAGCGCGGCGGCAAACGCCGGAAAATTCTCACCCGAAGGCCGTATCCAGCAGTCCGCCGGACCGCCTGTCCTGAAACTGCTGTGAGTGGTCATCGGCTCGTTATAGCGGACTTCAATATCACCGGGATGTTCTTTCGTGCAGGATTCAACAATGCGGATAATATTTTCAGGACATTTCATGCGCTAACGATAACGTAAAATAAACAGCTTTGCAACGGAACTAATTTACCGCCAGTTCCGCCAGCGCAAAGGCAGTATGGGTTTCTTCGTTGTATACCCGTTCAATGATCTTGAAATTCATTCGCTGGAGAGATTCACTTTTAATACGCTCGTCGATTATGGTCTGCCTGTCATTGGAAACTTCTACCGTTGTATTCTCAATATGTACCCGTATTTGCTCCGCAAGATTCGCCGCCGCAGCGGCCTCCGCCATGGCAAAAGCGGTTTCTTTGACATCAAATGTTTTCTCTCCGGCGGCATACATAAAGCCGGATTTTACTGGAAGCTTCAGATACCATGCGGGATATTGTGTGCGATTGGGTTTCGGTTCGGCCTTTATTGCCGACCTGCCGGAACGGACAAGGCTTTCGATATCCGCGGGGATCGCTTCATTGGGGTATTCCCCGGAATGGATTGCTGTGCCCGCGTAAGCCTGCGGAGCGCCTCCCTGGTCAAAGCCCTGTCCTGAACTGCGGGATACTTCTTCCAGTGAGATACTCTGTCCCGGAATCACTTTTCCTTCGGCAGAGAAGAGTGTGGACATATTCGTAGAGGCGATTTCGCCCATCTTCGCTACGGTGGTTATTTCTATGGAGAAACCAAAAGAACCATCGGGCGCTATTAAGGTGGGCCAGGGTGAGAAGCCCGCATCTTCTCCATCAAGATATTTCCATGTGTAAAAGCCGTCAGCAATATTTGCCAGTATTTCCTTGTTTGTCGCCGCATGGCGCAGGCGGTAGATACCTTCAAATTCACGGCCTCCCCGCGCGGAAGGAGGCAGAGGAATCAAAGTCCCCTTTACCGAGATGCTGTTCAATCTTCCATGTTCTTCTTTCAGGCCGCCCCAGAAAAAACGGCCGTTTTTTTCCATATTTCCCTTGATTGAAATATTTTGAGCGCAGCTAATCCCGCCTTCCCGGTCAATCAACAACTCAACTTCTGATACAGGATCGTAGAGAACGCCGTCCTCAAAACGGCATACCACACCCGTATATTTCCATGTTGTCTCCATGACCATTTTCATTCCGGTACTTAATTCAAAGTTATATTCGTCTTCAATACCTTTCCAGGTACGATCAGAGTCGTACTGATACCAGCCGGCGTTCAGGGGAAGCACCGCCGCCGGTTTTGCTTTTCCGGAGTTTTGTACCGAAGCGCAGGAAACAAAAACCAGCGCCGCCGCCCCCAAAACAATGGCAAAATAATTTCTAAAATTTTTCATAGGTAGATGATAATATAATACCGCAGGGCTCGTCAACAATAGTTGACACGCTCTGCACTCAGGAATGTCCCCCAAAAAAATTTACCACGGAGTTGCACGGAGGAAAAAATAATTTTGCACTAAAACTCCAAGCTGACCGCAGGTCAGCAGTACTCCGTGTCCTCCGTGGTTAATTTCTTACTTCCTGGACAGCCCCCTCCCGCATATGTTTTCTAAAATAATTCTCCCTGAACAGGCGCTGCCGGAGCGCTGCCTGCCTTGTGCGGATGTGCAAGCAGGGCCACAAATTCTTCTTCGTCAATAATGGGTATCCCCAGTTCGCGGGCTTTTTTGTTTTTGCCCGAACCGGAACCGGGATCATTGGTTACCAGATACGAAAGGTCTTTTACCACCGATGTTTTCGCCGAAGCCCCCAGGGCCCTTATCCGTTCTTCAGCCTCATTGCGTTTGAGGGAGGAAAGTTCACCGGTAAAACAAAATGAAATACCGCGCAGGGGTTGGCTGTCCTCAGGCGGCGGCGCAGCTATGCTGATAACGCCCGCCTGTAACACCGCATCCATTTCGGCGGCGGTTTCCTTCATGCCTTCAACGATAATTCCGGCGGTAATTTCTCCCAGACCGTAAACAGCGGCAAGGTCTTCTACGGAAGCGCCGCGTAACGCTGCCATGGTGTTGAAACCGGCGGCGGCTACTTTTTCCATGGTAGTTTCCGCAATGCCTTCAAAATCAAAACCGGCGATAAAAGCGGCAAGGGAAAGTTCCCGCGGCATTCTGATATGGCGAATTACTTTTGCCGCGGAAAGGTCTCCCATGCGTTCATAGGCGGCAAGTTCTTCCGCGCCGAGGGTATACAAATCAGAGATATGCCGCACCCGTTCCCGGTCAAAAAGCTGTCGCAACAATTTTTCGCCTAACTCGCGTATATCCAGTACCGCAACCCATTTTTCAAGGCGGTGCAGCAGGCGCTTGGGACAGCCGGCATTGGGACAGTACAGGCGCGTGCCTTCGTCAACCAGACCGGCGCCGCAGACGGCGCAGCGAACGGGAAATTCAATTTCCTGCTCCTCTGCCTTTGATGATACAGCGCCCGGTGGGGCAAGGCCTTCAATCTTGGGGATAATCTCGCCGCGTTTTACCACGGAAACCGCCGCACCGATTTTCAGGCCCATTAAGCGAATCATGCCGGGGTTGTTCAGGTTGGCCCGCTGTACGGTAGTTCCGGCAATGCGGACCGGATCAACCACACCGATGGGGGTATAGGTAGCCCCCGACTCGCTCCATTCCACCTGTCTGAGTACGCTAAAGGCGGTTTCCAGTTCAAACTTAAAGGCAATTTGTTTTTCGGGCCGGGCGCGGCGCAGGTCGGCCATGTCGGTAGCGATGTCCTTAACCACCAGACCGTCAATGTCAAAGGGCAGTTTATCCCGTGTTTGGGCGACTTTTTTCCGGTACGCAATAACCGCTTCCGCGTCATTAAAAATTTTCGTTACCGTGGTTTCAAAACCCCGCTCGCCCAGCCATTTGACTTTGTGCGATTCATCGGTAAAGTAGCGGTCTTTGCCGGGAAATGCCGCGTCGTAGGTAATAAGCATAAGGTCTTCGCAGCCGGAGCCGTCCTTGCGGCGCATAATCCCGTTTGCGGCATTACGGCAATTGGCTTTGGAAGCGTATGTATTCCGCCAGACCTCATGGGTCATTACCACTTCCCCCCGCACACCGCCGGAAAAAGGTATGTCGAGTTTTTCAGGGACTCCGCTCATGCGCCGGGCATTGGCGGTAATTTCATCACCGGTAATCCCATCGCCGCGGGTGATGGCTTTAATCAGCTTGCCTTTTTCATATTGAAGTTCAAGACTGGCCCCGTCAAGTTTATACTGCACCAAAAATTGGGTAAAATGGTGTTTGAGCGCCCATGCGCGGAATTCTTCAGGGTTGGCGGCTTTTTCCTGGCTTCCCATCGGCATAAGATGCTGCGCCTTGGGAAAACCGTCAACGGAAGAATCAGCCGCCGGAGATACCCCCCCTCCCCCCCCCCCTATTTTTTTTATCACCGGACTGTCAGGGGCGATGCTTTTTAATTCATCCCAGAGCAGATCAAACTCGCCATCGGAAATTTCAGCCTCGCCGTCATAGTATGACTTTTGATAGCGCAGAATGAGACGTTCAAGGGTATCTGTGCGATTTTTAATCGTATCACGATTTTCTTTACGGTTTTTCATTTTTATAAAAAAACAATTCCCTCACTTGATGATTTTTTGCCAACCCCTTTTTTTCAAAAGCGGTACGGGGCCGCCAGTCTTGCGGCGGGGCAAAACCGTTACTCGCCTTCATCGAAGAAAGCGCACTATTCACCAGCCCATCCGTTGCGCCTAACTCCTCAAGCGCCCAGTCCGCATAATCTTCCCAGTCGGTAACCATGTAGAGGTAGCCCCCCGGCCTGATATGGGCGGCAAGAGCATCGGTAAACGGCCGCTTGACCAGCCGCCGCTTGTGGTGGCGCTTTTTGGGCCAGGGATCGGGAAAAAACAGATGTATTCCTTCCAGCGAACGCAGGGGTATCATTCGCTCAAAAACCGGAACCGCATCATATTCAACAACCCTGATATTGGAAAGGGAACGCTGCTCCACTTCCCACAAAAGCCGTCCAATTCCCGGTTTATGCACTTCGATACCGACATAATTTTTTGAGGGATTTTCCTCGGCAATAATTGCCGTAGCCATGCCCATGCCGAAGCCAATTTCAACGGTAACCGGATTATTGTTGCCGAAAATCCGGGTAAAATTCATGGTAACATTTTCAAAAGGAACGATAAACCGTTCCGCAAGGGAATCGTAGGAACGCCGCTGAGCGTTTGTTCCCCGTCCGGAACGCAGAACATAACTTCGTATCCCGAACGCCGCGTCCGGCGCTTGGGCAAAACAGTTTTCAGCGGAGAGCGGTGACATAGGTAATGGCCGAGGTAAAGTACTGGGCATCTTCCGCCCAGAGCGCCGCAGTACGGGCCTGAGACGGTATCCCCAGTTCGTTAATGGCTCCGTTAAGATTGGCAAGATTCACGGAAAAAATATGATTACCCTGCTCATCATAACAGACCAGACGGTTTACCGGGTATGCCGAATCCACCGTGTAACGGCCTCCGCTGATCTCCAGCGCAGGAAAAGGGAAACGGGGCTCTGACGGCGCATCAAAACTGAAATTGCGCTCTGATTTTTCCCCGCCCTTGTTTACCAGCACCGCCCGGAATTGCCCGCGGGGTAAATCTTCATCTTCGCCGATGGCAATATTTCTTGAGCCAATCCATGTTTTTCCTTCATGGGTATAACTTACCCAGTCATCGCTTTTGATATGCCAGCGGAGTTGTTCCCGGTCATGGTACAGGTAGAGGTCTTCCAGATTTTCAATGCCGTCATCGTCTTCGGGAATAATAAAAAACGAAAAACGCTCCTGCGGCTTATCCTTGTCCTGATAGTAAACCAGTTCCATAAAACCGAAACTTATCCTCGGCTCTGTCCGGGAGCAGGAAACCGCCAGAGGAAAAAAAACAGCAAGAAAAATTAAAACGGAGCATACTTTCCGTACCGTGCGCATAAAAACCTCTCCCTTAACTATAAGTTTTATGCCAATCCCCTGCAAGTGCCCCTGCAAGGGGATTTCTGTGGTATGTATTAACAACGCCTATACCGCATCTTTTCCGGGGTTAAGCATTGACACTTGTCCGCCAAAAGAATAAACTATAATTGGTGGAAATGAATAAAAAAATAGTGATAATTACCGATGATGCCGCCCCTCTGCAGAAAGCGGTGGAAGATATTGCCGCCGTTATCGGGGCCTGTTCCGGTTATTCGGCAGCGGTCATTCAGGCGGAACATTTTTCCGGCGCCGACCTTCTTGCCGCCTATGCCGTTTTTCTGGGCTGCGAAAAAGCTAGGCCGTCCTCATTCGCTTCTATTGAGGCTCTGTTAGGGCATATCAATCTGGCGGGGCGGCCCTGCGGTATTTTTTCTTCCGGCGCCGGGGCGCTTGAATATCTTTCCGCTCTGGTACGCGACAGCGAAATTGCCGTAGGCAGGCCCCTTTTGGTAAAGAACGATGCAACAGATCATGAAAATTTAAAAAAATGGGTGCAGGATATTCTTCAAGAGGGAAAATGAGTACATTCAATATTGACGATTATATCAGAAAAGTTCCCGACTTCCCCAAAAAGGGGATTCTTTTTTACGACATTACCAGTATTCTGGCAAACCCGCAGGCGTTTCAGTTTTGTATAGACAGGATGATGGCGCTTTACCATGACAAATCAATTGACGCCGTTGCCGCCATTGAGGCGCGCGGTTTTCTTTTTGCCGCTCCTTTTGCCGCCGGCATGAAAATCCCCCTTATCCCCATACGGAAAAAAGGTAAACTGCCCGGCGTAACTCTGTCCAAAAAATACGACCTTGAATATGCTCAGGCGGAAATTGAAGTACACCGGGAAGATATTCCTGCGGGCAAGCGCATACTGCTGCTGGATGACCTTATCGCCACGGGCGGCACGCTGAACGCAGCCCGCGCCCTGATTGAGGCCGGAGGCGCTCATGTTCCGGAAATATTCGGCATTGTGGGGCTTCCCTTCCTCAACTATGAAAAAGTCCTTGCCCCCACCCCCATTACCACGCTGATTCAATACCATGGGGAATAATTTACCGGAGAGGTTATAGCTCCTACGGGAATCGAACCCGTCTTTTAAGATTGAGAATCTCATGTCCTAACCGATAGACGAAGGAGCCGCCAATGAGTTTCCCCAGGGAGGATTTGAACCCCCACAAGCAGATCCAGAGCCACTTATCCCCGGGGTTGGTATTTCCTTATGGCATCTGTAATTACATATCCCACAACGAATTAGACAATTTCTAACATATCTAAACTATGCTATTATGTCAATATATATCTATGATAAAATACACGGTAAATGCACGATTGGAGAACAATTTATGAGTAAAAAAACCATCCCAAACGAATACGACGGCCCGTGCCCACCGGCGAAACGGATGTCGTCCAGCGACATCAGCCTTGATTATGCTTACTCAGATAATGCCACCGAAATTGACGTCGGCATCCGGGAAACCATTAAGGGAGTGAGGCTGTCCATTCTGGCCATGGGTATGGGGCTTGCGAAACTCAAAACGAAGGGGCTATATATAGACCTTAATTACCACTCCATGAATGACTATTTGGAGCAGCTCTGCGAGGATATGAATATTGAGCGAAGTACCGTCCATAACTGGCTTTATATTGGCAAAGCCTATGTCAAATACCGCAGGGAGCTTGAGCGGGTAGAATTTTCTGATGAGGACGGCCCTACAAAGTTGCCTTACGTGGACAGAGTACTGGAATTATACGAAAAGCGAGAAGTGTTCAAAAACGTCAAGGGTATGTCCGTTCGCACATTCAGGGAATATTCCAAAGGGGAAAAAGATGCCACTCCACCTTCGAAAATCTGTGTTGTGGGAAACAAAGTTTTTATGGGGAAGAAACTAGCCGTTACCCTTGCGGATGATTTAGACACCAAAACAAAATCATATCTGACTAAAATTAACGTTCAGGCCGGAGAAGCCCTGGAAACCGGGGAGAGGTACTTTTTATAACCAGCCTGTATGATATGGATGAGCTGAGGCGGTTTGAGCGCGGGGCAGATAATTTGAAAAAACAAATGAGGGTTAAAAATGATCCTTGATAAGTGGTTAAGTTTAAGGTGTTATAAATCAGGCTATGGGAGCATTTTAGGCATTTATAAATTATGGTAGAACATATTGTTCGCTTATATTGAATGATTCTGTTGTTATAGCGTCCGCCAAAACAATAATAGAATCTATTGTAAAATTTCGGAATCTCATGGAATACCTTAGTCTTTTTATAAACGGATTATCAAGTAATAATTTAACCCCATCATGTCCATCCCACAATTTAATTCTCCCCATGCCGCATAATGCCGAAAGCATATAATGAATGGCAAACAATTCGTTTATTTGATTATTATAACCATCAACATTTTTGTATCTGCTGTCTGTTATTTTTATCGGGCGTAATTTTGCTATCCAGTAAGCATACAAGGCAGCTTTTTTCCCTTCATTGCAAGTCATACCGTGGAAAATTTGAAAGTAATGAATACGTTTTATGGCTACTTTCTACATATAATATTCCATACACACATCAAAAAGCCAAGTAAAATCAAAAAAAATGAGGAAATTATTGCTTTTTCACAATATTTACGGTTTTGAACCTTATTGCGGGGTAAATCCTACGGTAAGCGGTTAATAAGGCTTTTTCCCTCTCTATTTTGCCTTTTTTGACATAAATTTACCGCTTCCCCGGCCTTCGTTCAATAGCCATAAATTTGCCCTGTACTTCATAATCCTCTGAATCAACCATCATCTGCCTGTTGCTGCCGTCATCCCAGCACAGATAAATCTGCCCTTCTTTCATCATGATCCGTTTTACCGTCATCTTATTTTTGTATTTGACCAGCATTATAGCCCCGTCTTCAAGCGACTCGGAATTCTGAAAAAGTATGTTATCACCATCGAATATCCCCGCCTCGATCATAGCTGATCCCCGGACTATTAATGAGAAACGGGATTATACCGTCACGTATACCTGACCGCAAGTATACCGCCAAGCCAAGCTACCCCCTCCCGTTTTTCCGAAAATCGGAAAAAATTCCTGACGCACACATATAAGTAGAGGCGATCCAAATTTATTAAAACACGCCATTTTTTCCCGCTTCTAAAAATACTTTCATATTTCTTACTATTTTTATCATAAATATATTGCCTTTTTGTTAGGTGTAATATATATTTATATTAACGTTAGGTGTAATTATATAACATCTGACATTCTGATTAAGGAGAATAACTATGAACAATGTACCAAGACAGGAACTTGCGAACATCGACCTTTGGCTAAAAATCGGAGCCATTGACTATGACAGGGCCAAAACAATGGCGCGGCCGCATATCAATGCGCTTAATGAAAAATCAAGAAAAATTGCGAAAAAACACGGCGTGAAACCCAGATTAGTATATTTTCACAATTTTGTGAGATAGGAGAAAAAAATGACGTTTTTTGAATTTAACGAGAGATTTCCAACTCAACAGGCGGCTAT
>JAIRRB010000022.1 GCA_031256195.1 Treponema sp. | reverse complement strand
CCCAGTCCAGTTCCTTCGATACCACGGTTTTTCTTTGTATCCACCTGAACAAAATCTCCGAATAGTTTCGACTGATCTTCCGGCGTAATGCCTTTTCCGGAGTCAGCGACTGTTATTCTAAGCCAGATTTGTTTATCGGCTTGTTTATCCGTTGTAATAGTTAAGCTGACATATCCTTTTTCCGTATACTTTACCGCATTGGAAAGAAGGTTAAGGAGTATCTGGCGTATCCGCACTTCGTCTCCGGTAAGACTGTTGGGAATATTACTGTCGATGTTGGTAAAAAACCGTATCGGTTTTTTTGCCAGCCGCATACGAATAATGTTGACCGTGTCGTTAATCAGGGAGGAAAAAAGATATTTAACAGGAATAATTTCCAGTTTACCGGCCTCGATTTTGGAAAAATCTAGGATGTCGTTAATGATAGAGATAAGGTTATTTCCCGCTTGCTTTATATCTTGCACATAACTCCGTACTTCGCCGGATAGTTCCCTCCGCAGCGCAAGTTCCGCCATACCGGTAATGGCGTTCATGGGGGTGCGTATTTCGTGGCTCATGCTGGCAAGAAAATTGCTCTTGGTGCGGTTTGCCACGTCCGCTTCTTCCTTGAGTTCCTGCAGCCGCTGGTTTTGGCTTTCTATCAGCCTGTCTTTTGTCTTTCTTGTGCTTTCTATCACGACCATCACGGCAAAGACAAGAAAATAGTTCACCAGCATACGGATTGAAAAATCAATATGGTAAACAAAACGCGCCATGCCGGGAACAAACATTTCAAGTGAAATCACCACACCGAGTATAACCGACAATGTTATGCCGTAGCGCATTCCCAGCAGCATAATCGTTAATGAAGGATATATATAGATAAACAGGAAATTCGCCCCGTTGGATTCTCCTGTATAGGTAAGTATGCTGCAGAGCAGGGCGTAAAAAATCATCAGCATTGTAGCCGGAATAATCTGTCTCATATTTGTCCTGGCCAGTACGAATGCTATCACGGCCATGATTATCATGCCGCAGCAAACAACGCTTGTGAAATACTGCCCGACCATGAAATTTATAATGACAAATACCGCCAGAATAGCCGAACCCAAAAAGATAATACAGTTCATCAGCACATACTTGATCAGGTATTCGGACATGCCGAATTTCCGTTCCCCTCGGTATTTTCCAGATGTGCCGACATTAATAAGAAAACGCAGAATCCGTTTTTTGATCAGTTTTAATTTCACTGGTTATTCCTTCCTTGAAGTAATCCGTCAAGAATAACGCCCGCTTTGCCGTATTCTGCCATGAGTATTTCATCGGATATTTGCTCTAATGCCGCTCTTGTACCGGCATCCGCCTGACTTCCGGCCTGCGCTTGCTGCATAAGCTGTTCCAAAATACGGTCGACATTGTCAGCTTTTTGCGTTTTCAGCGCCGCCGCGAGTTCATGCAGGAGAGGTGTTACTGTTTCCCTGTCAAAGCCGCCGGCCGCCGCCTGTTTTTCAGAATTACTTTCCTGTATAGTTTTTTCCCAGCCGCGAATTTCTACGGTCAGTTCCGCAAGATGTTCGGTAAAAGCAGGCAAATTTTTCTGAATAAAGGCTGTGTCCCCTGCTTTGCCTGCCGTTTCAAGGCCTGCGGCCAGCGCCGAGATTTCCGCCGCTCCGATAGAAGCGGACGCGCTTTTTAGTGCGTGTACTTGGGTAATAAACGATGGCAGAGTATCCGCTTCCGGTATTTTTTGCAGCAACGGAAGCCTGTCCTCTGTGTCTTTGCAAAATATGGACAGCACTTGCTTATAAGAAGCCAAAGTCCCGCCGGTCATGGCAATGCCCTTTTCCGTATCAACGCCGGGGATAGCGGGGAGCTGGGAGCTGCTGGCAGGGAGCAGAGAAGCGTCATCCCTGTTATCATTCCCTTTTTCCCTTTTCTCTTTCGGTATCCAGCGGCCAAGAATCTCATCCAGCTTGGAAACGTCTATGGGTTTGGCAAGAAAATCATCAAAGCCGTTTTCTAGAAACATTTCCCGCATACCCACAACAGCGTTAGCTGTCAATGCGATTATAGGTATTTGCTGACGGGCAGAATCTTTTTTCTGTTGTTCTTTTTCCCATGCCCGTATGGCTGCTGTCGCTTCAATGCCGTCCATTTCGGACATCATGTGATCCATGAGTACCATGTCGTAGTCGCGCTTTTCCAAAGATGCCTGCCTCACCATCTCTGTTGCCTGCAGACCGTTCAGACAGGTTTCCACCTTTGCCCGGTAAGGGGCAAGCAGCCCCTCGGCTACTTTAAGATTGGTAGGAATGTCGTCTACTACCAGTATCCGCGCACGGGGGAAGCAAAAGCGGATAGCGCCGGAATGTTTTACATAACCTTTGTTATCCGCTTTGCCGTTGAGAATATTGGCTATTGATAATGACCGTACCGGCATGGACAGAGAACGTACATTGGGAATAAAAAATTCCGTTCCCCATTCTACCATCAGGGCAAGAGGCGGTTTTTTGCCGCCGGGGAAATCTGTATCGGGCTGTTCCAGCAGCGGTTTGATATTTTTATAGAAGCTGTAACCGGAAAATACATAGAACCATTCCTCGCGGCGCAGAGCTGCCGTAAAATCATCCTGATTCGTTACTATGGCATGGGGAACATTCATGTTTTCCAGAGACCAGCGTACCGAGCTTGCGCAGATCGCCCGGTCTTCGTAAACAAGAGTTTTCTTTTTTTCCGGTTCTTCAACAGCCGCAAAAGGAATTTCCGACTCAATGCGCTGTGGGATGATTACTGTAAAAGCGCTGCCTTTACCGTACTCACTTTCCATAGTTATATCCCCGCCCATAGCAAGACAGAGCCGGCGGGTAATCGCCAACCCAAGACCTGTTCCTTCGATGCCCCTGTTTTTCTTGGTGTCTACCTGAACAAATTCACCAAAAAGTTTTTCCTGATCTTCCGGTTTAATTCCCTTTCCTGTGTCCGCCACAATAATTTTCAGCCAAATACGTTCCGCTTCTTTTTTATGTACGGTAATGGTCAGGTTGATGTACCCTTTTTCCGAATATTTTACCGCGTTGGACAGGAGGTTAAGAAGTATCTGCCGCATCCGCACTTCATCGCCTGTAAGGTTATTGGGAATATTTCCTTCTATGTTTGTAAGAAACCGGAGGGGCTTTTCTCCGATGCGCATACAAATAATATTGACAGTGTCGTTGATCAGAGAAGTAAGCAGGTATTTGACGGGGACGATTTCCAGTCTGCCCGCTTCGATTTTTGAAAAATCCAGAATGTCATTGATGATAGAGACAAGATTATTCCCGGCTTGTTTTATGTCATGGGCGTGAGAGCGTGCTTCATCGGAAAGTTCCCCGCGCAGGAGAATTTCTGTCATGCCGATAATGGCGTTCATGGGAGTGCGTATCTCGTGGCTCATGCTGGCAAGGAATGACGATTTGGATTTACTGCCTTCGTCTGCGCGCATTTTTGCGGCGTAAAAGCGCAGCAGTATGAGGCACAGCGACAGGGAAAGAACAAGCCCCAATAAAAACAAAATTGAGGCGGAGACATAAAGGTCTTTATTAAACTCATAGTAGGGAGTTACGATGCCCACATACCAGCCGTTAAAAATCTGCCTGAAAAAGACGATGACTGAATTGCCGTTTGGGTCGATTATCCGGCGGGCAAATACTTCTTCGCCGGAGCGCAGAATCCGGGCGACATCTTCATAGCTTTTGCCCAAATCCTGAAGCTGCTTTCCCACAAACACCCTGTTCGGGTGGGATATAAGCGTCATACCCCGGTTAAGGAGCATACCGTAGCCGTCCGGAGCCAGACTGAGAGAAATCACATATTCCGTCAGCCATTGAAAATTAATATCCACGCTGAGGATACCCGCTATGTCGCCGTCTTTGATATCAATGTTCCGTACCGCTGAAATAATAGTATTGCCGGTACGGATATCTTCGTAGGGAGCGGTATAGGCTATATTTCTGCCGCTGCGTATAGCCGTCTGATACCATGGCCGTCTTTGGGGAATGTAATCGCCGGAGGCATTAAGTCCCATACTGTCATAAAATTCTCCGTTGATAAATCCGTAAATACCGTAATAATCCATAAGTCCCTGTTCCCGCCGCCGCATCCACTCGGTAGTAATCGTAAGGTAATCGAGAATATCCTGAGATGACGCGTCTTGGTCTACCATGCTTTCTATTACATAATAGGAATTAATCAGCGTTGTTTCCGCTTCCGAAAGTCCGGCTCTGATATTTGCTTCCGCGGTGTAGAGCATCTCCTCCGCCCCGGCCAGAAGGCGGTTTTGCAGAATACGTCCGATAAAGAAATAGCCCACCAGTACCATCAAAGCGAAGGCCGCGAATACGAAAATAAAATCGCGGTAATTACGCCGGAACGCCTCGCGGGCGCTCATTTTCTTTCCCATTTATTTCATCACCACAATATTACGGTAGTACCAGTCGATACTGCCGAGAATAACTGTATCGGAAAGGGTTTTTCCTTCTTCCCCGATAAA
>JAIRRB010000215.1 GCA_031256195.1 Treponema sp. | reverse complement strand
CTGATGAATCAGGAAGCCCGCCGCATGGGTTTACGAAAAACCCGCTTTACCGAGCCTTCCGGCATTTCGGAAACCAATATCACTACCGCCGCCGAATTTACCGCGTTGTGCCGGGAATATCTGCGGCAGCATCCCCAAAGTCTTGCCGAATTTCACTCGGTACGCGAATTTGCCTATCCCCAGGCCGCCAATGTGGCGGAAGCCTTTCGGGACAATCCCAGGACCATTGTGCAGGAAAACCGCAATAGCCTGCTGAAAACATTTCCCGGCGTTGACGGATTAAAGACCGGTTACATTGACGAAGCCGGCTATAACATCGCCCTGACCGCGCGGCGGAACGACACCCGCTTTATCGCGGTGATACTCGGCGCTCCGGCTCATCCGGGCGGCGTCCGTATCCGCGACCATGACGGTGAACGCCTTTTGTCCTGGGCTTTTGAAAATTTTAAAACCGTCCGCACTCAGGCAGGTCCGCTTGAACCGGCGCGATTATGGAAAGGGAAGGCAAAGCAGGTAACATTTGAACTTGCCGAGGCGGCTGTTTTTACCGCTCCCGCTGACCGCGCCCTTAATTCACTGCACTTTACCCAGGAAATTGACCATCCCCTTATCGCTCCGCTGCCTGTCTGGTATCCGTCCGGCTGGCTGGTCATTTCCGATGAAGAGGGAGAACTCCACCGTGTGCGGTTTCTCACCACGCAGGCGTATCAACAGGGAAATATTTTCAAACGAGCCTGGGACACTCTACGGCTTTTTTTTCTTAAAAAACATTAAACCAATTAGACCCGCTACAGAGCGACTCAACTTGGCACACAGACTTATTCCGGCAGGGGGAGGCGCTGCGGGGGTGGCAAAACATTTGGAATTCCCCGCCGGAGGAGACCAGCGAGAAACGGTAACGAGGGTAGGGACAGAAAAAGCCCAGCACTTAATTCAGATAATGATTGCATAGTATTACGATGGCATGGTAATTTAAGTGCTGGGAGGCTCCGTCGAACCAAAGGTTCGCGGCGGACTTCTACAAGCGTTTTGCCACCCGCAATGCCTCCCCCTGCCGCGAGTTATTTTGATTGTGAGTCAAGTTGAGCCTACAGGGCGGGGTTGGTTACAACTTCACCTAACGGCGGCGAGAATTTCACCGATTATCTTGTCGGTTTCCTCATAAGCCACCTGGCAGGTGCCTACCGCCTTGTGTCCGCCGCCGCCGTATTTTAACATAAGACTGCCCACATCGACCGTGGCGGTTTTGTTAATAACACTATAACCAACGGTAACCACCGTATTGACCTTCTTTTTACCGTCCACCACCCAAACAGAAATGTTTTGTTCAGGGAAAAGGGTATACAGCAAAAAGCGGTTGCCCGCATAAATGGTCTCAGTATCACGCAGGTCAACATATACCGCGTTGCCTTCAATCTTTGCGTGTTCTTTTACCATGTCAATAAAAAGATTGTGCTGTTTAAAGTAAACTTCGATACGTTCTTTAACATCGTTTGACGCAAGGATTTCATCAATAGGCTGGGAAAAAGTGTCATGGGCGAGTTTCTTCATGAGGTCGAAATTACTGATGGCAAAATTCCGAATCCTGCCCAGCCCTGTGCGGGGATCGGTGATAAAACCAAGCAGTATCCAGCCGGAAGGATGCATAATTTCATCTATCGTTAAATCCGCCGAATCCATTTTATCCACATATTTAATCATTTCATCAAATTTTCCCAATTTTTCCGAGCCGCCGTAGTAATCATAGACAACATGGGCGCAGCTCGGCGCTTTTTTTGAAGCCCCCTCAAATTTTAAATCCTTTCCCAGCCGCTCTTCCTCGCTGGAATGGTGGTCAAACCACAGCCCGCAGCCCTGAATATAGGGGACATTGGCGACTATATCGTTTTTTGTCGCCTGGATAAGCCCATCCTGAATGTCTTTGGGATGCACAAACAACCATTCGTCAACAAGCCCCAGGGATTCCAGCAGGGCGCCGCAGGCCAAGCCGTCAAAATCAGACCGTGTAATTAAACGCATTTTTATCTCCTTTACAAAGTGTATTATATCATACCCTGAGTTTTTATGGAAGGGGTAAATTCTATAGTCGGGCGCTACGCTGCATCAATACCATATCCGCCAGAATCAGGGCGGTCATGGCTTCCACCACCGGAACCGCACGGGGCGCTATGCACACGTCATGCCGCCCGCTGATAACCAAATCAACAACCCCGCCCTGAAGGGACGGGGTATGTACCCCTCGCATACAATCAACTGCCTCGCTGCCAGTCTTGCTGAAGGCTTTCTGGGGTTGGGCAATGGAGGGAGTGGGCTTAAAGGCGACGTTAAAGATAATATCCTGACCGCTGGAAATGCCGCCCAGAATCCCGCCGGCGTTATTGGTTTTGTTGGCCGGAGTGTCGTTGTTTTCCGATCCTTTCAAACGGGCGGCGGCAAACCCCGCCCCGAATTCTACGCCTTTGACCGCTCCCAGGGAAAGCATCGCCCCGGCAAGACGGGCGTCAAGTTTGCCGAAAACCGGCTCGCCCAGACCGGGCGTTACACCCTGCGCTAGACAGGACACTATGCCGCCGACGCTGTCCCCTTCGGTGCGCAGCGTTTCAATAACTTTGAGCGCCGTTTCCGCAGCAGCCCTGCCGGGAATCCTCAACGGGTTTTGTTCAATTTCGTCAAAATCAAAATCAGGACTGTCGGGCCGGGGCATATCAATCCCGGCAAGGGCTGATGTCCAGGCCTTTATCTGTATGCCGTAAACGGTAAGCAATTTGTGCGCTACCGCCCCCGCGGCGACACGGCACAAAGTTTCCCTGCCGGAACTTCTGCCGCCTCCCCGGTGATCCCGTATGCCGTATTTGGCATCCCAGCAAAAATCCGCATGACCGGGCCGGTATACATTCCGCAGATTGTCATAATCCGCCGAATGGCTGTCGGTGTTGCGAACCAGTATCGCAATGGGCGTCCCCAGAGTTTTTCCTTCAAACACACCGGATAAAATTTCCGGCTCATCGGCCTCGCTGCGGGTGGTGGATGCCCCGCCCTGAGCGGGCCGCCGCCGCCTTAACTCCCGCGCTATGTCTTCAACCGAAAGTTCAAGTCCCGCCGGACAGCCGTCAATCACACAGCCCAAAGCCGGCCCGTGGGATTCCCCAAAGCTGACGACCTTGAACAATTCGCCCAAAATATTTCCTGCCATGCCTCTACTATCGCATTATTTTACCTGCAACTCCAGCCCTTAAAAGTTTCTTTCATTATAATATGACTATAAAAATATAAATGATGGTACCCTGAGTCGGAATCCTTGATAAAAAAATAAATGAAATTATATTTGGTATAGAAGAATTTAACCACGGAGTTTCACGGAGGACAAAGATAATTTTGTGCCAAAACTCCGTGGTACTCCGTGTCCTCTTTTTATGCTATACTGTCCCGGTGAACCTGATTCTTTTTGAAGCGCATGAAATTGGCAAAGCCCTGCCCCGGCGTGATGAAAGAACCATCCATCTGCTCAAGGTACTGCATAAAAAAGCGGGTGATAGTTTTGAAGCGGGTTTGCTTGACGGCGGGCGGGGCAGCGGAAAAATTGAAAAAATAAACCTGGATGGCTCTCTTAATTTTTCCCTTGATGCGCAGGGTTCTCCTCCCCCCCGCCTTCCCGTGCGCGTTGCCGTCGGCTTTTCCCGGCCTATACAGGTTCGCCGCCTGCTCCGCGACCTTTCCAGTCTGGGCGTAGAGGCAATCGACCTTTTGGGCACGGAACTGGGCGAAAAAAGTTACCGCGATACCAAACTGCTGGATGACGGGGGGGCGCGCTCCGCCCTGATCGAAGGCGCCGCCCAGTCACGCGACACGGCCATTCCGGTTCTTTCCGTTTTTAACGATGTGGAAAATTGGCTGCGTCAAAGCCCCTGGAAGGGACACCGCACCCTGCCCCTGCTTATTGCCGCGGACAATGTGCGGCCCGAAGGCGCTTTGTCCCGCATCGCCCCTACCAAACGCCCGATGGTGCTGGCCATTGGCAGTGAACGCGGCTGGTCTGACCGCGAGCGGGATTTGTTTGAAACGGCAGGTTTTTCCCGTCTGTCCCTGGGCAGCCGCGCCCTGCGGACTGAAACCGCCTGTGTTGCGGCCGCGGTGCTGGCTCTGGAAAAAATCGGCGAACTGGGGTAAATTACCTTAAATGAATCAGGATCAGGTAAAACAAAAACTGCTGTCTATCCAGGACGCTCCGCTGGAATTTTCCCTTGTTTTTTCAGGGAAGAAAAGCCGCAAGGTAAACGGCCTGTATAAGCCGGACAGCCGTGAAATTATCATCCACAACCGCAATTTTGAACAGGGGGCGGACGGCGACAATTTGTTGCTGTATACGGCGATTCATGAATATGCCCATCACCTTCATGCCTGCGCGCAGGGCGGAACGCTCCCCTCGCGGGCCCATACATCGGAATTTTGGGCGATTTTTCATGCCCTTCTGGAAAAAGCCGAAACCAAAAAAATCTACCGCGATGTTTTTGCCGGTTCGCCGGAACTTTCCGTCCTGACCGAAACCATCAGGACAAAATTCCTCCGCGAAAACGGCAGTCTGGTCAAGGAAATGGGCAGGCATCTCTTAAAGGCCCATGAATTGTGTACCGCTATCGGCGTGCGTTTTGAGGATTATGTTGACCGTGTACTGCGCATACCCCGTACTGCGGCGAATATGGCAATAAAAATGTTCAATTACGACCTTGCCCCTGAAGTAGGCGCCGACAATATGCGTTTTCTCAGCGGTATCCGCGACGACGGCGACCGTAAAGCCGCCGAAACCGCCCTCATCAAGGGCAAAAGCCCCGATACGGTCAAAATGGCCATCCGGCAAAAAAATGAGGAAGAAGACCCCGTACTCCGGCTTGAGCGGGAAAAAAGCCGTCTGGAGCGGACTATCGACACCCTCTCAAAACGGCTGGACGAGGTAAAAAAAGAGATAAAAAAAGCCGGCCACCCTGCGTGAAGCCGCAAAAAACCTCTGGAAAATCTTATGCTTTTCCGGTATAATAATAAGTAATTATGTTGCTGTCGGTTGATTTTCCTTCATGGCTCAAACCGGAAATTATTCCCAACCTGCCGTTCCGCTGGTACGGCCTGATGTACGTTTTTGCCTTTGCCACAGCCTTTCTGTTGTACCGCCGCCAGATACGGGAACGGCGCTTTCCCATGACAGAAGATCAACTGTCCGCGTTATTTTGCTGGGGCGTACTGGGGTTGCTTCTGGGAGCCCGGCTTTTTTCCACCATAGTGTATGAAACGGGCGATTCTTACCGCCGCGAGCCCTGGCTGGTTTTCTGGCCTTTCCGGGACGGGCGGTTTACCGGACTTATGGGGATGAGCTACCACGGCGGCGCTATTGGCGGTCTTGTGGGAGTGATTCTGTTTTGCAGGGTTAAACATTTTAACTTTCGGGAAATCGGCGATATGTACGCGGCAAGCGTACCTCTGGGTTATACTTTTGGTCGGCTGGGCAATTTTATCAATGCGGAATTATACGGCCGGGTGACAACCGGCCCTCTGGGAATGGTGTTTCCCTCCGCCCGTTTCCTTCCGGCAGATGAATCCTGGGTGCAGGATACCGCTCAAAAAACCGGAGCCGTCATTTCAGACGGTTTCGTGAATTTGCCCCGCCACCCATCCCAGCTTTACGAGATGTTTTTTGAAGGGATTGTGCTCTGGGCGCTCATTTGGTTCTTCCGCAACCGCAAGCCCTTCAAGGGTTTTTTGATGGGCCTGTACTTTTTGGGGTATGGCTTTTTTCGCTTTTTCATTGAATACTTCCGCGAGCCGGATCCGGGCCTGGGTTACCGTATTGAATTTATCAAATCCACGGTATCCCCGGCCTTTGCCCATCCCCCCTTGAGTTTTTCGACGGGGCAGATACTGTGCTGGGGCATGATGGTTTTCGGCATTGTGTGGATTATCATTACCGCGCGATTGCCGGACCGGGAACCAATACGGGTGTATAATGATGAAGACGGACAGGAAAACATTAAATCGTCGGCAGACAGGGCGAGTGAACGCAATCAACGCCGTAAATTACGGAAAAAATTACGATAGGAATAGATTGAGGAGGGTTGTATGAAAAAACATGTAGTAATGGTACTGGCCGTTGTCCTGTTGGGCAGCTGCGCAAGTAGCAAAAGCGGAGAGAGGCTTTTCCTGCTGAATGCCATAGAGGAATCTGTGGAAAAAATGGCGGTTAAAATTCCGTTGGGAAGCCGCGTGGCAGTGGCCTCTTTTGAATCCCCCCGGGTAAGTCTTTCAGACTATATCGTAGACGAATTTACCGGAATGCTTCTCAAACGGGGTATCGAGGTTGCGGACTGGCAAAACATGGAATATGTGTACCGGGAGCTGAACCTTCAGATGACCAGAGACATCAGTGATGAGACCGCGCAGGCCATCGGCAAATTTCTGGGTGCGCAGGCCGTTATTATCGGAACATTTTCCGAGGACGGTTCCATGTATCATTACCAGACCAGTCTGGTCGACATAAAACGGGCTGACCGTTCCGATTTGAGTCAGTTTGACATACGCAGCGACCGGAACATGCGGCGCCGGGTTGAAGCGCTGGGCCGTGAAGAGACGGGAGCAGCCAGATACGGGATAAACGAACAAACTGTGCCGAAAAGCGCGGGAACATACCTTGACAGAGGCATCCTGTTTGCCAACCGGAGCAATTTTGATTCGGCCAAGGCGGACTTTACCGAGGCAATAGAACTGGACCCCGGATCGTCGGCGGCGTATACCAACCGGGGGCTGGTATATCACAGCGCGGACGATTATGGCAAGGCTATTGCGGATTATGACTATGCGCTTACTTTGGATCCCCATGACGCGGTGATATACAACAGCCGCGGCAATGCGTACAGAAACAAGGGCGACAATGATAAAGCCATTGAGGATTTTACTCAGGCAATCGGGATGAGTCTTCATTATGCGGGAGCGTATAACAACCGCGGCCTTGCCCATTTCAATAAAAATGACTATGACCAGGCCATCGCTGACTATACCGAAGCGATTGAGTTAAGCCCCTATTATGCGGAAGCGTATAACAACCGCGGCCTTGCCTATTACCGCAAAAACAACCTTGATGAAGCCCTCGCAAATTATGATCAGGCGGTTGAATTAAGCAGCCGTTATGCGCAGGCGTATTACAACCGCAGCAATGTATACAAAGACCGGAAAGATTACGACAAGGTTATTGAAAACTGCGACCAGGCGATATGGCTGTATCCCCAGTATACCATGGCGTATTACAACCGCGCTACCGCATATTACCTGAAGAAGGAATACGCAAAGGTTGTTGAGGACTTCAGTCAGGCAATTGAGCTGGGCCTTATTGACGCGACCGTGTATTACCAGCGCGGTTTTGCCTATTACAATGTCGGCCAATATGAACAGGCCGTCAGCGACTATAACCGGGCGCTGGAGCTCAAGCTCGATGATAAGACCGTGTATTACAACCGCGGCCTTGCCTATTATTTTAATAATGAATATGACAAGGCGATAACGGACTTTAACCAGATGCTGACCATCAATGCCGGTTATGCGGAAGCGCATTACAGCCGCGGCCTTGCCTATATGAAAAAGGGTGAGTATGACCGGGCCATAACCAATTATGACCAGGCTATCAGCCTGAACGGCAACTTTGTAGCGGCGTATTACAACCGCGGCAATGCCTTTGCCGACAAAAAAGAGTACGACAAGGCCATTACCGACTACGACCAGGCGATAAAACTGGACCCCAATTACGCCCTGGCGTTTAACAGCCGCGGCGTTGTGTACGGCAAAAAGGATGATTACAACAAGGCGATAGCGGACTATACCCATGCCATCGGCCTGGATTCTTTTTATGCGGAAGCGTATAACAACCGCGGCTTTGCCTATTTTATCAAAAATGACTATGACAAGGCCATTCAGGACTATAATCAGGCCATCAGAACGGATTCCAATTATGCTCTGGCGTATAACAACCGCGGAGACGCGTACCGGCGCAAGAATGATTATGATAAAGCCATTGCCGACTACAATCAGGCCATCAGGTCAGACCCCCAATATGTGGCGGCGTATAACAACCGCGGCAGCGCTTTTAATACCAAAAAGGACTATGACAAGGCTGCCGAAGATTATGGTCAGGCAATCGAACTGAATTCCAAAGACCCGGAAGCGTATATCGGACGCGGTTTTGCCTATTACAACAAAAATGAGCATGATACGGCCATAGCGGATTTTACCCAGGCAATCAACCTGAAACCCGGCGCGGAAGCCTATAACTACCGCGGCAACGCGTACCGGAATAAAACCGACTATGACAAGGCTGTTGCGGACTATAATCAGGCTGTTAAGCTGAACCCCGATTACGCGGAAGCGTATAATGACCGCGGCTTTGCGTATTACATGAAGAAGGATTATGACAAGGCCATTGAGGATTATAATCAGGCGATTAAACTGTCTCCCCATTTTGCCCTGGCGTATGTCAACCGGGGACTTTCCTACAGAAGCAAAAATGAGTATGACACGGCTATTGCGGATTATAACGAGGCGATAAAAATAAATTCATCTTATGCTTTGGCGTATTACAACCGCGGTCTTGCGTACTACCTCAAGAATGATTATGACAAGGCCCTTGTCGACCTTAACCAGTCGATCAGACTGGACCGCAATGATCCCCAGGCTTACAATAACCGCGGCCTTGTTTACCGGAACAAAAATGATTATGACAAGGCTATCGCGGATTACAGCCAGGCGATTTTGATGGACTCCCAATATGTGGATGCGTATTACAACCGCGGCGGTGCGTATTACATGAAAAAGGATTACAACAGGGCCATTACCGACTTTGAAACCACATTGCGGATGGATCCGGCTCATTATAACGCGCAAGAAGCCCTGACTAAAGCCCAGCAGCGAAAATAAGATGCTGGGCATTGACAATGTTATCATCGTTTCCAAAAATTACGGCTATGAGCCTTTCAGGGGTTCGGTATGCGTACAGGATGCCCTTATCGCCGAAGTACGCAGCCGCCCTGTTTCAAAAAACGAATGTACTGAATGGATAGACGGCGGCGGAAAAATCCTGATGCCCGGCCT
>JAIRRB010000121.1 GCA_031256195.1 Treponema sp. | reverse complement strand
CATTCCTTTCCTACCGGTATAATGATGCGGCTCAAACGGCCTACGAATATTTCTGGAATGATTTTTGCGACTGGTATATTGAAGCCGCCAAATTGTCGTTAAAAACCGGTGAAGATATTGCTCATAACGCCGCCGAAAAAGACCGTGCCGCGACGGTACTGCTCGATGTGCTGGCGGAGTCTTTGCGCCTGCTTCATCCCCTGCTGCCCTTTGTTACTGAGGAAATTTACCGCAAACTGCCCAATACAGCGGGCCTGCTTATCACCGCCCCGTATCCGCTTTATAATGAACGGCGCTGCGATTCCGAAGGGGAGCGGCATTTTGCCTTTCTTCAGGAACTGGTCCGCATGATTCGCACCCTGCGCAGCGAATGTACCATCAGCCCGGAAAAGAGACTGCGCCTTATTGTCCGCCTGGCCGCTGAACAGGAACAGGTCTTGAGGCGCAATGAACAACTGGTAAAACTCCTTGCTGGTATTGGGGAAATGGACATTGAAACGGCGGATGGAACGGCAGCCCGCCCGGCGGGTTCTATCGGTATGGCGGGTTCGGGTTTTGAGGTTTTTGTGTTTATTGCCGAGGCGGTGGATATTACGGCGCTTAAACAAAAATTCAACAAAGACCTTGAACGAGACCGGACATTTGTCCGGGGCCTACAGACAAAACTGGCAAATGAACAGTTTGTAAAGAACGCCCCGCCGGAACTGGTAGCCGCCGAAAAAGTCAAGCTGGAAGACGGCCTTGCGCGGACAAACAAGATTGAATCTTGGCTGCGCGATCTGTAGAATAGAGTTGTTCGGAAACTTCAGTTTCTGAACAACTTCCATATAAGAATCACAGTTTTACAGGCCATAGGCCGGAAAACTGTAAGACTTGTGAGGGAACCGACCGGGTTCCCGAACAAGTCTAATGGAGATGTAATGACAACCGAGGAGATGCTACGGTTAAAGGGAGCGCACTTTGCCCCCTACATACAGCTTGCCACTGTCCTCATCGGGAAAACCCGTTCCGGTGGCGGTAATATGTTCAGGCATCAGTTGGACACCATGGCAATTCTCATTGACTACAGTCACATTGATTCCGTTCTGATCAAGGCAGCAATAGTCCATGATATTCTGGAAGACATTCCCGGTTTTAACCATAATTTGCTTCTGTCCGTTGACTATGAAGGCCATGTCGTTTATGACCTTGTTCAGGAAGTTACCAAAAAACCGGAGGAAACCAAAGCTGTATTTCTTACCCGCATTCTTGAATCAGGTTCGCACAATGCCAAAATTCTTAAAGTAGCGGATAGAATTTCCAATATGATTTCACTGGGTTTTGTAAACGATATGGAATTTGTCAGCCGTTATACCGATGAGACTGAGCAGTATGTTTTTCCCATAGCGGAACTGGTGGACAAGTCGATGTTGAAGGAACTGCAATCACTGGTAGACTCGCGGCGCAAATATATGACCGATCTTTCAAAAATCAAGTCAGAAGAAATTTCCCCTGATGCTGTTGATTTTCTTTAGTTTCTGTTGTTTATTATAAGTATGGTTAACTACACCACCATAGATGAATATATTGCCCAGTTTCCCGCTGATATGCAGAAAATACTGACCAAAGTACGCAAGACTATCCACAAAGCGGCGCCTAAAGCCGCAGAAAAAATTTCCTACAGTATGCCCGCTTTTTTTCAGGAGAAAAACCTCGTGTATTTTGCCTTGATGAAGCATCATCTCGGCTTTTATCCTACCTCAGACGGCGTTGCCGCATTTGCCGATGAACTGGGCGCTTACAAGACCAGCAAGGGGGCAATACAGTTCCCCCTTTCAAAGCCAATTCCCTACGAATTAATCGCCCGTATTACCGCTTTCAGGGTTGAACAGGTATCAAAAAAACAGAAAAAGTAAATAGAACTTTACACTTTAAACCCGTTGGCTATCGCCGAAATTTTCTCGATGGAAGTTTGGGTGGCGGCGGCGAGATGTGAAACTTCCTGTGCGCTGGTATTGATATTCTTTATGCCTCCGGACATTTCTTCCATGTTTGTCAGGATTTCTCCGGCGCTGCCCTGCAGAGTGTCAATTTCACGAATCATGGCTTCGTTGTTTTGACTAATCTCATGAGAACCGTCATTGACCTGAGCGGTGACATTGTTCATAATCCGCAGGGCCTCCATCACCTGGCCCGCGCCGGCTTTCTGTTCATGGATTGCGTTATTTACTTCAAAAACCAGTTTTTCCGTTTCACTAATCCGGCTGGAAACCTCGGTAAAAGCGCTCATTGAGGCTTCGGAATCCCGAACGATGTGATCAATGGTCTGGATTATCTGTTTTAGTTCAACACTGATTTTGCGGGATTCATCGGAAGAATTTATCGCCAGCTTGCGGATTTCATCCGCCACTACGGAAAAGCCCTTGCCCGATTCTCCGGCATGGGCCGCCTCGATTGCCGCATTCATCGCCAGAAGATTCGTTGCGGCGGCAATAGTGGCGATTATCTTATTCGCTTCCTGCAGGGCCTGGGATTGCTGCACAATTTCGACAATACGATCCCCGCTTTGTTTCTGAATGCGGCTTCCTTCGTTGGCCGCTTCTCCAACTGTCTTAAACTGAGTGGCCATCTTTTCTGTTACCGTACCAATGGAAGAAATATTGCCGATCATTTCCTCTACCGACGCGGAAGCCTGAGTCATGCTGGATGTTTGGGTGAAAATAGAATCTTCCAGCGTCTTGATATGGTTGGCAATCTGTTGTATCGCCAGAGAAGAATTGTGGGTACTCTCTTTCTGCCCCTGGGTTTTTGCCAGCACCTGTTCCGCCGCAGTGGAAATCCGGGCAAGGGAATCCGCCATACTGGAAGCGTTTTCTTCCAGCCGGTTTCCCACCCGTCCAAGTTCCTGCTGGCCATCTTTAATATCACCAATACCGCCGCCCAAATGCTCGCTGAAAATGTTTATCATCCCTGCGATAGTACCCAACTCATCCACAGAACAAATGGAAATTCGTTTGGTAAGGTCTTTCTGCTCGGAGGAAAGATTCTCAAGCTGCGCGACTACCGAGGAGTAGAGCGCGCCCGTGTTTTTTTTGAGGGTGAGGGTCAGGCCAATAGTACAGATAAAAAAAACAATCAGCGGGAGCAATAAGGAGGAGAAGGAATTTCCCTTCATACCCAGAGTTCCACCGGCCCGCTGAATACCAAGCAAGGTAACGGAACAGGTAAAACAAAGAGTCATCAGGATTGCCGCAAGAGGGATGATGCATGCCTTGGCTTCCTGCCGCCTTTCCCGGCAGTCAAGGGGATAGACGGTAAAATTATGGGCAAGCAGGGTACGGGAGACCAGACCGTCACCCGCCACATACACAAAAGTTCCCACCAACATTCCAAAAGCCAGTGCCGCCAAAAACAGGGAACCTTTTAGGGAAGGATCAATACCCAAATAATCGCCGAAGAAAACACCCCCCAAAAAAGCAACATGAGTAACTACGTTAAGGGCGATTCTTTTAATTGGTACAGCCCCGATTTTTTTAAGCCACAGCAAATAGTGTTCCCCATCCAGTTTTGTAAAATAGGTGTAATCAAAACAGCGGGCGCCCCGTCCCAAAATAAGACAATACAGAACAAGAAAAATCAGAGCCGGAATACCAAACCGGAAACGAAGCTGAGAAAAACTATTTCCAAAAAAAAGCAGTATCAAGAAGTCTGCCGCCAGCATGGCAGCCCCCGTAGAGAAGATAAGGGCCATAAAATCATACTTCTTATTCTTCATACAAAACCTCTATTTTTTTATTGTAGAGGGCTTTTTGAGGAAAATCAACAACCCCGCCGCAGAGGCGTACCTATGGTACGACGTTTCCTCACTCATGCCCGTGCAAGCACGGTCGCGACCTCGCTCTGTTCGTCAATAACGTTAGTCGTTAAAGCCCCTTTACCATCCGTGCGAGTTCCTGACCGCGTTTTTCCAGCGTCTGCAAATCCGCTTCTGAAGGACAGCCGGGCCATTCGCAGGATTCAAGGCTTTCCCATTTAAGGCTTTCAATGGCGGCTTCGTAGTCTTTTTTGGCGCCGCCTACCCAGCCCCATGAACCAATACGGAGGACTTTTTTCCCGTACAAGTGTTTGCGGCGGAACATATCCAGCACATAGGACATGGGGGGAAACATGGCGTATTCATAAGTGGGCATGGCAAGTACCAGCGCGGAACTCCGGTAGGCATCGGCAAGCACCCAGGAAATGTTTTCATCGGGGACGCGGCGGCTGGTATAAGGAACGCCTTCTTTCTCAATGCCCCGGATTACGGCCTGAACACCAGCTTCGGTATTACCGTACATGGAGCCCCAAATCACGGCAATATGCTTTTCAGCCGGGCCTTTTGCCCATGAAGCGTATTTCAGGTAGCGGTCGATTATTTTGGGGGGGTCACGCCGCCACACCATGCCGTGGCTGGGGGCAATACACTTAATGGCAAGGCCGTTCAGTTTTTGTACGGCTTTTTCCACAAAAGTTGAAAACGAAGAAACAATATTGGCATAGTAACGCAGGCATTCTTCCTCAAAAACAGCGTGTTCGCTCTCATTAAATTCATCATCAAAGACCCGCTCCCCCAATGCGCCAAAAGAGCCAAAAGCGTCACAGGGGAACAGTGTGCCGGAAGCGGCATCCCAGGTAACCATAGTTTCCGGCCAGTGGATATTGGGCGTTTCAAAAAAGTTCAAAACCCTGCCGCCGCCCAGGTCGAGGGTGTCCCCGTCTTTTACCGGACACAGGCCGTCTTCTATCCGGTAAAAAGATTTGAGCAAGTTGCAGCCTTTTTGTGTGGCAAGTATTTCCGCATGGGGATTTTGTTCCCTGAATTCCCTGAGCCAGCCGGTGTGGTCCGGCTCCAGATGGTTCAGGATAAGATAATCAATCTGCGAAAAGGACAGACCCAGCGAAGACAAACAGTCCTGAAACTGCCGGGGAGCGCCTGTCCAGTCGCGGACCAGATCAATAAGGGCAATTTTTTCGCCCTTTACAATATACGCATTCAGGGAAACACCTTTAGGTATAGGCCATATCCCTTCAAACAAATCTGACGTACAAACATCAGCATGAAGGCAATAAACGCTTTCTGAGACAAGTTGAGCCTTCATAAAACCAGAAACCCAAACTTACTTCTTGAGTACAGAAACCACTCGTTCAAGTACTTTCTTTCGATCAAGGGGTTTTACGATATAGCTCTTTGCGCCCATCAACAGGCATTTTTTGACTACATCTTCCTTACCCAGGGCGCTGACCATAATGATATTGGCGTTCTTGTCAAATTCAAGAATTTTTTCAAGCGCGGAAACACCATCCATGACCGGCATGGTAATATCCAGGGTAACCAGATCGATGTTTGGATGCTGCTCTTTGTATTTTTCAAGCCCTTGAGCTCCATCGGCGGCAGTCGCCGCGACTTCAAAGCCTTCGGAAGTGAAAATTTGACCAAGTTGCTTTGCAATAAACATAGAATCGTCAACCACGAGAACCCGGTATGGAGTACCTTCCGGTTTAAGCCCTTCGGCTGCTTTCTCGTTAATGCTCGGCATATCACTCTTTGCTATCATGCAGACACTCCTCTCCTCATATAATAGTATACTATATACAATCAAGAGAAAAAAGTCAAGAGGGAGAATAGCTTTTTGGGAGATATAAGTATACCTTTTTTGCTGGCTCCCATGGCCGAATTGAGCCACCGCGCCCTGCGTGAATTAATAGAAACTTTTGGCGGTTGTGACGAATATTTCACCGAAATGATAAGCGCCGCCGCGCTGCTGGGAGGGGGGCCCTTTGAACGCTGGTACATTGACGGCGGCCCCCGGCCCGAAAAAGTGGTTTTTCAGCTGGTTGGGGCCGATATAGGGCAGATATGCAGGGCCGTCGCCCTGCTGGATCGGCTGGAATGCAGGGGAATCGACCTCAATATGGGCTGCTGCGCCCCCCTAATCCGCAAAACAGGGGCCGGAATAGCCTGGATGGCCTCGGTTGACCGGGCCGGAGAAGGGGTAAGAGAGCTGCGGAAGGCGGTAAAACGGCGATTGAGCGTCAAAATTCGTACCGGATTCAGTGATGATTTTGAATATTTGGTTAAATTTTGCCGCCGTTTGGAGGCGGAAGGGGTAGAATTGATAACTTTACACCCCCGAACCGCCAAAGAAAAGCTGAAACGGCTTGCCCGCTGGGACTATGTTGGCGCTTTACGGCAGGAATTGCGGATTCCCGTGGCCGGAAACGGCGATATTGGCAGCGCCGCAGACCTGATAAACCGTTCCAAAGGCCCCTGCGATGCCGTTATGGCGGGCCGTGCGGCAGTCCGCCAACCCTGGATTTTTGCGGAAGCCAAGTGGAATAAAGAAACAAGAAATTTAAACCACGGAGGACACGGAGTAACACGGAATTCCTGGGACGAAAGTTTGAAATTTCCTGAAACTTCAAGCGGTCCGACAGGACAACATGACTCCATGGTGAAAAATCTTGAGTATACGCCTATGCCCCCTGACAGGACCCCCATTAGCTGTTCTAGGCATACATTTCTAAATTTAGAGGATATTGGCCTGCGATTTTTGGAGCTTTTGGCCCGCTGGCAGCCGCCGGAATTCCATATTTCCCGTGCACGGCGTTTTTTTGGCTTTTTTTGCGATAACCTGCAATGGGGGAATTATGTTAAAAACCTGCTGAACCGGGAAGAAACCCTTTCCGGCATAGAACGGGCCTGGCAGGGGTATTTTAGGGAGGGAAGTGAGAAGAATTTAACCACGGAGGACACGGAGGAGAAGAAGAATGTTTTTATACCATCCCCTTGTTAATCCCCATTTTTGGGCGTTAAAACGAAACTTATGTCATTTTATTTCCATACGAAATTCGCTTTTGTACAGATGGGGGTGTTTATGCGAATTTCGTATATGGAGTTATGCGAAATTTAATTTTAAAAATATATTGACAAAATTATTTTATTATACTATAACAAATATATGAAAAAGATAATATTTTGTATAATAGCGTTATTATTATCATCTTGTAAAGCTAATATAGGAAAAATGCATAATACAATAACTGAAATGGTAAATAATATAATAAAATATAATTATGATATTAATTATTTTTTTCATGAATCAGTTGGTAAAAGAGATGATATAGCATTAATTGTTATGATGATGGAAAATTAGTAAATCAAGAACAATATTATAATGAAAATATTTCTGAAAAATATATTGAAATTAGAAATGTACTTGGAGAATTATTGAATTTTTAAATAGAAAACTTTGAATATACTTTTGAGGCAATTTCATTAGATGATTATGGAGGGTGTCAACATTGGGTTAGAATATTTTTTAGACGTTTTTATGAAAATAATATAACAGATGAAACGATAATTGGATATTATTTAAATAATATTGATAAATATGTAATAACTTATTATTATTTATCAATATTATAAAAACAAAAGTAACGGCACATAACAGGACTGTAACTGCTCACCGCCCTGTTGGGCGGCTAGGGCTATGTTTGGCTAGGTCATGGCTTCGCCATTCCCACGCCTCACTACGCCAAAGTTTTTTGTGCCCGTAAAACACTTCGTGTTTTCCTTATCGGGCACAAAAAACCTT
>JAIRRB010000135.1 GCA_031256195.1 Treponema sp. | reverse complement strand
CTTTTTATCTGTTCAAGTTTGACCGGTTCGGCGGAAATAAACTGCGGATGTCCGGCAATTTTCTCAGGCTGTGTTAAAATATTTTCGCATAATGTTCTGAAAGCCGTTTCTCCTTCGCCGCGAATCACATAATCCGCATACCAAAAAATTTCCGCCTCAGGGGACAGATGCGAAACTTCGGGGCCGCCGAGTACCACAACCGGTTTTTCTCCCTGCGCCGCCCATGTTTTCTCCAGTTCGCCAAGCAGTTCCAGAGTAGCGGTGTGATTCCAGATTGAAACCGAAACGCCCAGAATCTTCGGGCGGGCGGCGCTGACGGGAGCGGTTTTTTCAGCTAACGGCTGGCGCAGGGCGAACTCAAGTATTTCGCAGCGGTTTTCAAGAGAACCCAGATTGGCCCTGAGCAGCCGCAGGGCAAGGGACGGATGTATCCATTTCGCGTTTATCGTTACAAGGAGAATATCTCTCACTACACTCCGAACAGGCCGATGGTTCCGGTTTTCCACTCTTCCCGCGCTTCCATAACCAGATGTTCAACTTCAAACCAGTTACCGGCGCGGGGGCCGGGAATTCCACGGTTGGTAGAATTACTGAATACGATGGTTCTACATCCCTGCTTGCGCAGGCTGGTTATGTGTTCGGGAGCGTCGTCAATATAGACATGAGCGCCGACCGCGCCCTTGTCGTTCATAAAACAGATGTCCCAGCAGGGAATGTCATAGTTGTCAAGCCAGTCAACGGTTTGGGTTATGGATGTACGATGGGAATATTTAAGAAAGAGCCGGTGGGTAATGATGCGTATGCGTATCCCCTGATTGGACAGTTTTCGCAGAATAGCCGGAGCGTTTTCAATCGGCTCCATGTCGCGGAAAATATGCCGCTGTGTTACCGCGAACCGGTGCAGGCGGTCATAGCCGCCGGATTCATTTATACCCCATTCTTCAAGACCGAAAGAAACTTCCGGAGTGAGGGATTCAAGCGGCTTGTTCAGCCACTCGGCGGCGATTTTTCGTATTGTCTTGTAAAAATCACCTACTACGCCGTCAAGATCAACGCCGAAAATAAAACTGCTTTCATCCATTTGTCTTATCCTTCGACAATAGAATCACGATACTGCGGCCTTTAACCGGATAGGTACGCTGGGACGGCAGTATTTTTTCACTCCCAGGTGAAAGAATATCGTTGGGGGGGATAAGCCCCGTGTCCACCACACGAAACCATTCTTTTTCCGCCGGTGCCTCCGCCAGAGTATATGCCTGTGTACCAAGATTGGCGTTGAACATAATGTAAAAATCATTGTCGTCACGGTCGGCCAGTGTTTCCGCCCTGCTGCCGTCTATCTGCATAGCCAGATAGTAACCGATCTTGTTCCAGTCCGGAGTACCGCCCTTTTCATCAAACCAGCTTATGTCGGGAGTGGCGTTATAATTGCCGTTCCTGCCGGTGAAAAATTCCGGACGCATAAAACCGGGATGCCGCAGGCGGAAAGCGATAATCTCTTTGACGAAGCGGTAAAGCTTTTTGTTCTTTTCAAGCAATGACCAGTCGTACCACGAAATTTCATCATCGTGACAATAGGCGTTGTTGTTGCCTTTCTGGGTACGGGCGAATTCATCGCCGCCCAGTATCATTGGCGTACCCAAAGAAACCATCAGGGTAGCGAAGAAATTCTTGATATGACGTTCCCGTGTGTTTTCCAGAACCGGGTCCAAAGTGGGGCCTTCGTAACCGTAATTATAACTGAGGTTATTATCATTGCCGTCCCGGTTATCTTCGCCATTATCTTCATTGTGCTTGCCGTTATACGAAACCAAATCTTTCAGGGTAAAACCATCGTGGCTGGTAATAAAATTGATCGAGTGGAATGGTTTGCGTCCGTCACGCAGATACAGATCGGAACTGCCTGCCAGCCGGGTCGCCAAATGACGAGTCTCCTTGGGATCGCCGCGCCAGTACTTGCGGATAGCATCGCGGTACTTATCGTTCCACTCGGCCCAGCGGCCTCCGGGGAACCAGCCCACCTGATACGCCCCGCCCGCATCCCACGCTTCGGCGATTATTTTTGTCGAGCTTAACACCGGGTCTTCCGCAATTCGTTCCAGAGTTGGCGGATTCTCCATAAGCCGCCCATGTTGATTCCGTCCCAGAATAGAACCCAGATCAAAGCGGAATCCGTCAACATGCATCTCCATTACCCAATAGCGCAGACAGTCAATGATAAAGGAACGTACTACCGGATTATTGCAGTTCATCGTGTTGCCGCAGCCTGAATAGTTTTTGTAGTAGCGCCGGTTTTCATCTAACATATAATAGACTGAATTGTCCAGTCCACGGAAAGAAAAAGTCGGCCCCATTTCATTGCCTTCGGCGGTATGGTTGAACACAATATCCAGAATTACTTCTATTCCCGCTTTGTGCAGCTCACGCACCATGTGCTTGAATTCCCTCACCTGTCCGCCGGGAGTCTGGTCTACGGCATACGAACCTTTTGGCGCAAAAAAGGCCGCTGTTGAATAACCCCAGTAATTGGTCAACACTTTGCCTGTTTGCGGATTGCGCCGTGAGAACTCCTTTCCGTTAAATTCCTGAACCGGCAGGAATTCAAGGCTGGTAATGCCCAAATCCTTGAAGAACGGAATTTTATCGATTACTCCCAAATAAGTTCCGGGATATTTCACCCCCGAATTTTGATTGGCGGTGAGGCCTTTTACATGAGTTTCGTAAATCACGCTGAAACGCAGAGGATAGTTGATGGGCATATCTCCCTGCCAGTCAAAATCGTCATCAATAACGATACAGCGGGGCTGGTGTGCGATACTGTCAACATAGGAATAAGTCAAATCCGCACCCGGTTTTTGGGGATCATAGCCCAGACATTTTCCATAATCCCAATTGCTTATATCGGTCAGAGCTTTGGCATACGGGTCCAACAGGGCTTTATGCGGGTTGAATCGCATACCCCTTTCCGGAAAATACGGCCCTTCCGCACGGTACAGATAGCAGGCTCCGGCCTTGAGACCTTTGACAAAACAATGCCAAATATTTCCGGTTTTGTTTTCCCTCTTGTTCAATGGAATTTCCATCATGGGGCTGTCCGGGGCGGCGGATTCAAACAGGATAAGCGTTACCACTACGGCGTTTCGGGAAAACACCGCAAAATTAACACCGGCTTCGGTAAACGCCGCACCCAAAGGCAGGGCTTTTCCGGACTCGATTGTAACAGTATCAAGGGGCATAATTAAAGTATACCACAAATGGGCCGATTTTCATATACCACAGGGGCCTCCGAAACAAGGTCTCTCATTCTTCGTCAAGTATCAAATCATCAGTGGAGGCTGAGTCTGATTCCGCCTCAACAGGAGCTGCCGCAGGCGCCGCAGCTTTAGCCGGTTTCTTCTTCACTTTTTTCACAGCACTGCGGCGATTATGACTCTTGGCTGCATAAAAGACAATATTCAGGTAAAAAATAAGCGCAACAGTTACAGCAATAACCTCCCAGGATTTAACTACCTGCGACAATAAACCGAGTAATTCTTTGGAAAACACAGTATATTATCGGCTATTTGACGCTAAAATTCCAGTTGATTGAGCCGTCCAAAAACTGAAGTTTTGGAACAGCCTCCCTTCAAAAAAAAATAAAAAAAATCAAATTTCCACTTGACATATTGTACTAATACATTTATATTTGTACTAGATGAATAGTACAATGATAGTCGGGGCGAAAACCGGTACAAAGCAGCCTGTGGAGGAGGCGGTTAGTTTTT
>JAIRRB010000084.1 GCA_031256195.1 Treponema sp. | reverse complement strand
CGGGCGGCGGAATTCATGCTAAAGGCCGGTAAGTCGGTTATCTACCTGGTCCCGGAAATCTCGCTGACGCACCAGACCGCCGAAGTTATCTGCAAACGCTTCGGGCCGCAGGCGGCGACTCTCCATTCGGGCATGAGTCCCAGCGCGAGGCTTGCCGAGTGGATGAGGATTCGCAGGGGGGCGGCGCCGATTGTGGTGGGGCCGCGCAGCGCGGTGTTTGCGCCGGTGAAAAATCTGGGGCTGATCATCATTGACGAGGAACATGACGGCTCATACAAATCGGGCAACACGCCCCGCTACCACGCGAGGCAGACCGCGATGCGGCGTTGTTCAGTCGAGGGCGCCATGCTTGTGATGGGCTCGGCCACGCCCTCCGCCGAGGCATGGAAGCTCATGGCGGAGGGCGGCCTCAGGCGGCTCGACCTTTCCCGACGCCTCTGCGGGGGCAGCGTGCCGGAGATTAAAGCGGTCAGCCTGAATAAGGCCGAGGGCTGCCTGACTAGCGAACTTAAAAACGAAATCCGCCTGACCGCGCAGATGGGCAGGCAGAGCATCCTCTTTCTCAACAGGCGGGGCTTTGCCTATTTTTACAGCTGCCCCTCCTGCGGTTACGAGCAAAGCTGCCGCCACTGCTCGGTGGCGCTCACCTGGCACAAGAGCAAGGGGCGGGCAATGTGCCACTACTGCGGCTATTCTGAGCCGCCGCTCGCCGCCTGCCCAAAATGCGGCTCGCTGGAGGCGGGCTACCGGGGTTTCGGCACCGAAATGATCGAAGACGAGGTGCGGCGCACTTTCCCCGATCTTGCGGTACGCCGCGCCGATGCCGACACCGCCGGGAAGCGGGGCGGCCTTGCCGAGACCCTGGAACTGTTCAAAACGGGCGCGGTCGACATCCTGCTGGGAACCCAGATGGTCGCCAAGGGCCTGAACTTCCCCGGCGTGCGGCTGGTGGGCGTGATACTCGCCGACACCGGCCTGCACCTGCCGGATTTCCGTGCGGCGGAACGGACCTTCTCGCTGATTGTGCAGGTGGCTGGCCGCGCAGGGCGCTACTTCCCGGACGGCAAGGTTATCGTTCAAACCCTGCGGATGGACGATCCGGTCATCACCCGCTCCTGCGCCCTCGATGTCGACGGCTTTTTCAAGGCCGAGCTTGCCCAGCGGCAGCAACTGTCCTTCCCACCATATACGCGGCTGATACGCCTGAGCGTCCGCAGCAGGGAGGCCCGCCGCTCGGACGAGGCGATCCGCCGCCTTGCGTCCATTACCGCCCCGCTCATCCCACCGGGCGCGGATATGCTCGGCCCCGCTGAGTGCCCCATCGGTATCATCGCGGGAAACCACCGTCGGCATATTATTTTACGGGGGCCTTCGATGGGCCAGCTTCACGCGGCGGCCCGGCTCATTCTGACCCGCTACGAGAAGGGCCGCGACAGCCGTGTGTATGTGGAGACCGATGTCGATCCGGTGAATGTTCTGTAAGGAAGAATGAGATCCCAAACTGATAATTGATGAGTTTTTTCAAAATTATTGACATAGAAATAAAAATATTGTAACATCTACAATGGGATTTATTTATGTAACTATTGATAATGTGGAGGTACCAAAATGGCTATCGAGAAAAAGAAAAAGGTTCTTTTAATAGACGATGATGAGATTCATCTTATAACCGCTGATTTGTTTTTAAAAAATGACTATGAGGTTCATAAAGTGCAATCCGGGAACGAGGCATTGGAATATTTAACCAGCAGTAAAGTAGTTCCAAATATAATATTGCTGGATATAGTAATGCCAAATATGAGCGGCTGGGAAACTTTTGCCAAGATAAAGGCAATAGACTCTTTGAAAAATGTTCCAATAATATTTTTGACATCCATAGCAGAAGAAGAAGAAAAGAAACGGGCATACAAAATTGGGGTTGCCGGCTTTATTACAAAGCCATTTAATATGACGGATTTAATAAGCGAGATAAAAGAAGTAATAAGAAAGCATGAAATAAAAAAGTAATCTTTGAGACAAGCAAGCGGCTTGTCGAACAAGCCTAGTGCCTTCCGGCCAGCCGTATTACGCCAATTCTTTTGATCTCCGCCAGGCGGCTTCCACGGCCTGCATGACCGTCCCCCGGAAAGCGCCCGCCTCCAGCGCGGCAATACCGGCGATAGTTGTCCCACCAGGGGATGCAACCATGTCTTTCAGCTCCCCCGGATGCCTGCCGCTTTCCTGCACCATCGCCGCAGAACCGAGGACGGTCTGGACGGCATAGCGCAGGGCCTTGTCCCGCGGAAGTCCGGCGCGAACCCCGCCATCTGCAAGCGCCTCGATAAAAGTATACACAAAAGCCGGGCCGGAACCGGAAAGGCCCGTTACCGCGTCAAGGTACCGTTCATCAATCCGGTCAACCTGGCCTGCGCCTGCGAGGATTTTTTCTATCTCCGCGATTTTTTCCGCCGGGACCTCCGGCGAGGCGGCTAGGGCGATCATCCCTTTTGAAATGAGCGCCGGCGTATTGGGCATTATCCGCAGAACAGGCGGTTTTGCCGCCGGCAATTTCCCCGAAGGCGTTTGACTCGCGGCAACCATCGTTCCCGCCACAAGGTCCTGAATTCTGCCGATGGACCAACCGGCTGCCATTGACACCAGCACGGGCGCGTTCCCGCCTTCCTGCCGCCTGCGGATCACCGGGGCAATTTCTTCCAGCACCGTCTCCAAAATCTGGGGCTTGACCGCAAGGAAGATATAGTCGCCCTTTTCCGCAGCTTCAAGGTTTGATGCATATACCCCTGAACCCAGGGCCTTTGCTGCGGCCTGCGCTTTTGGCAGCTCAAGATCGGCAAAGCCGATATTCCCGCCGCCGATTGCCCCTGCGGCACCCTTCATCAGCGCGAAACCCATATTCCCGCTGCCTATGCAGGCAATTGTTACACTCATTCCGCCATTATACAGCCTTGAAAGGCCCTATGCCAGACTAGCAAATTAACAATTAGGGCATGTCCACACAAGGTAAAAGTCCATAAGCAGGGGAACGGTAATTTCCTGTTTGCCGGCAGCCTCAAGCAGAAGCCTCCCCGCCGGCGCGTCATGCTCTTCCCCGCCCGACAAAGTAAAATAGTCCCTTTGGTGTTAAGGTTGTCAGGCAAATTATGGTAAAGAGGAAGCCTGCGTTGTGTTGCTGATATAGGTGCTGCAATAACGACATTGGTATATTTGGGAGATAATATTATTGCTCAATACAATTACCGGACGAAAACCCTGTTGTTCATGTCCCATACGGGGATCGAGATCAATGGTAATAATGTCGCCTTGCTGGGGAACGCCGTTTACCATTGTTCATTCCCTACGGCTCTGCCAAAATTAACAATCGGCTCACGGATACAATCATCTGTGTAATCTTTGAAAAGAAAATCCAGAGAATCGTCATCTCCCGGTATAGCGGAAACAGGAGTTTCCAAAAAAGTTACAATAACTTCACATTTTTTTAAAGGCGTCCCCAACTCTACAAAGTTGGGGATACTGTCCAAAACAACCGCCACCCCATCGTATCTGCCTTTTACCGCAAGCATATATAACCCCCATGCATTATACCCTTTTTACGGCATTTTGCGAAGTTGTTTTTATCTCAATTTGCCCGATACGGGCTGACATATAAACTCTTCCCTAAAGATAATCGGAATGGGTTCCGGTATAGTAAAAAACTATTTTCTCCTCTTTCAAATAAGTGATAAAATTTCTTCTGACAGGGCATTGCGTGAAAAACGTTAATGCCATTATCTGCTAGACACTGTTAGCAAAGGTTGATTTTGATGAAAGCGAAAAT
>JAIRRB010000081.1 GCA_031256195.1 Treponema sp. | reverse complement strand
TTCCATGTTCTATTTCAGGATGCTTCAAAAGGTATTCCGCGGCCCCCACTATCGCCGCAATCCCGGCCTTGTCATCGGTCCCAAGGAGCGTATTGCCGTCTGCGTGTATCAAAGACTTTCCCTTGTGGGCCGCCAGACCCGGATCCATGGCCGGATCAAGACGGAGTCCGCCGCCCAGGTCAATGGGCTTCCCGTCGTAACTCTCCACAAGGCAGGGTTTAACATCCTTGCCGGAAACTTCCTCTGAGGTGTCCAAATGGGCGATAAATCCCACAACCGGAACCCCTTCTTTTCCGGGACTTGCCGAAAACCTGGCTATCACATAACAGTGATCCGTAAGGACAGTTTCCTTAATGCCCAGTTCCCGCAGCTCTTCCGCCAGGGCCTTCGCGAGTTCCCACTGGCCCGGTGTTGATGGGGTATCAAGGATATGCCGGTCGCTCGTGGTACAGATACGGGCGTATTTTAAAAAACGCGGTGTAGTAAGATCGCGGAATTCGCGGTCATCAATGACCAGGCCCGTTTTGTTATTGTTGTTCATAACCATAGTATGAACCGGATTTTCTTATTTTACAATATTCTCAAGGAAAACGAGATATATATACAAAACAAGAATTATCGTGTACCGTTGGCAAATCGGAGGAAAAATGAAACTTGGGTACAATAAACTGGCTATAACGCTTTTTTTGGGTTTTGTCCTGTTCGGTTCATGCCAAAGTACCGGTAAAAAAAACGCGGAAACAGGCGAGCCTGTTTTTGCGCAAGCCATGTCGCTGGATCAAGGCATTCAGTCCGCAGTGCAGACTATTGAACGCAATATCCTGCAAGGCACAAAAATAGCCGTTATAAATTTTAAGTCCGCCAATGACAATTTTTCCGAATATGTAATTGAAGAGTTGGCTGCCCATCTCGTAAACAACAGAAAATTGATTGTGGTGGATCGCCGGAATATAGACTTGATCCGCGAGGAAATGAAATTACAGCTTTCAGGCGATGTAAGCGATGATTCCGCCCAGCGGATAGGAGCAATGCTTGGAGCGCAGGTTATTGTTTCAGGTTCAGTCGCAAGTATTGGAAGCAATTATCAGTTTCGGCTAACGGCAATTAACGTGGAAACCGCCGTTCAGGAATCAGCCGTCTCATTAACCGTAAACGGCCGCGATGAAAAAATAGTTTTTCTCCTGACCGGGGAGCTGAATAGAGCCGCTGCCCAAACAGCGCCTCCCCAAACCGCGGCTGCCCAAACGCCTGTTCAGCCCTCCGCGATAATTTCCGGGCCCGTACCTGACGGGCTTGAATATAACATTGCCTTTGGACAGGTTACCATAACAAGATATACAGGCAGGGACGAAACTGTTATTATCCCGGCTTTAATTGAGGGTTTGCCCGTAAGGTCTATGGGCAGATCCGCTTTCAGTGTTACAGGTAACCAAAGAAGCAGAATAAAAAAGGTGAGCCTTCCCCCCTCTCTTATAATTATTGAAGACAATGTATTTTTCAGGTGTAGCACGTTGGAAGAAATCAATATACCTGACGCGGTTACGTTTATTGGCGAGAACGCGTTTTACGGATGCGGTAATTTACAAATCGTAATTCTGCCGCCTGCGCTTGTTACAATCGGCGATTATGCGTTTAGCGGGTGTGTTGGTTTAAAAAGCATAATCCTGCCGCCGCCGCTTACTACAATTGGAAAAGGGGCGTTTATGGCTTGCGATTTTAATGAGGTTAATATTCCGCCTTTAGTTACCGCTATTCCCGATATGGCATTTTCAAGCTGCAAAAATTTGGAACGTGTTACTATTCCGTCATCAGTTACCGCAATTGGAGAACGTGCTTTTGCTTACTGTAATAACCTTGCCAGTATCGTAATACCGCCGTCTGTCACAACCCTCGGAGTCAGCGTGTTTACCGGCTGCGACAATTTGACGAGCATTACACTTTCCCGGCGTACAAGAGGTTATTTTACAGGAGATGAACGAAGGCTGATTTACAGGGACTAATTTTTTACAACCCCGCCATTACCCGGTTTTTCCCGGCCCGTTTGGCTTCATACATCTTTTCGTCCGCCCTGTTGACAAGTTCCGTAATGGTCTCGTCTTTCCGGTATTCCGCGACGCCAATGCTGATGGTTATACAGCCTGTCTCGCATGGGTTGTCTTCAACCGCCTTGCGCAGGCGCTCAGCCAATTCAGCGGCCCGTTCAACCGGGGTTCCGCCGAAAAGGATTACAAATTCCTCGCCTCCCCAGCGGGCGAAAATGTCATCGTCCCGGATACTGGCGGAAACTGTTTCCGTTGTTCTTATCAGTACCTGATCCCCGGCTGTATGGCCGTAGCGGTCATTCACCTTTTTAAAGTCATCAATATCAAAAAGAATAAGACTGAAAGGATTGTGCCGCGTGCTTTTTATCCAATGACCGAGGATAAATTCAAAACGGCCGCGGTTGTAAATGCCTGTCAGCCTGTCGGTAATGGACATAAATTCAAGGAGTCTCTCAGAGGCGAATTGTTTACGCCTTGAATTTTCCCTGCCGAAAAGGAACAGGGCGCAGGCGCAAAGGCATATGCCAAGGTAGATCCACCGCAGCGTAAGGGCCGGAAGGGCCGATGGTTTTTCCGACAGCCCTGAAAATAGTATATAGCTGCCCAGCATGACGCACGCGGCCAAAAGCGAATTTTTCCAACGGTTGGGAATAAGAAAAATTACCAGAATAAAGAGTACCACAGTCATGAATTGCAAATCAGATTCACTCTCCGGAAGGATATGCAGTTTCAACAGATAGACGGCAAATACCACCAGCTGCGTCACCGTTACCAACATCAGCGTGTGTTCAAAGCGGTTGATTCTGCCTATCAATGAAAACGCCACAATGGTGAGGAATAAACCGGCTCCCCGAAACCCAAGGGCAATGTTAAACGAATTTCCTTCTCCGAAAAAGTGATAGTCAGAAAGGGCGAACATTGCGAATGTAAAACCAAAGACCAAAAGCAGGTACCGGGTCATGCCAAGGCCGGTACTTTTTTCAAACTCCATGAATTCGGCTTCCGCTTCCCGGTCACTGAATTCGCAGTACTTATTCAGGGTAAA
>JAIRRB010000078.1 GCA_031256195.1 Treponema sp. | reverse complement strand
CCAAAGTGCAGGAAGGGGCGGCGCTGCGGGAAGCGGGAATTGACGCGCCGGTGATGCTTTTTTCCCAGCCTTTGCCTGCTGAAATCCCTGAAATTATCAAAAACCGGCTGATTCCGCTGATCTCGGACAGTGAATTTGCCGCAATGCTGGATCAGGCGGCAGGGGCGGCGGGTTTGCGGCTTCCTGTTCATCTGAAAATAGATACCGGCATGGGCCGGATGGGTTGTACCGTTACAGAAGCCCCCGCCCTGGCACAGCGTATAGCCGCCTGCGCCGCTCTGGAATATGCGGGAACCGCTACCCATCTGGCTGTCGCCGATTCCGCCGCTGCCGAAGACCGTGCATATACTGAGCGGCAAATTGCCTGCTTTAATGAAGCGCTGGACGGTATTCGGGCGGCAGGTTTGAATCCGGGGGTTGTTCATGCGGCCAATTCCGGCGCCATTATCCTCCACCCCGGGGCATGGTTCGACATGGTGCGGCCGGGGATTCTGCTGTATGGTTACAAGGCTGTTGAGGAAGCCGAGGCCGGGCTGACACTGCCGCCCCTGCGGGTGAAACCGGTTATGGAACTGCGAACCAATGTTGTCTTTGTTAAACAGGTTAAAAAAGGCGAAACCATTTCTTACGGCAGAACCTGGGCCGCCCCGCAGGACACGGAAGTCGCCGTACTGCCTGTTGGTTATGCTGACGGCCTGCCCCGCCTTGCCAGCAATAAATGGCAGGCGGTAATCGGCGGCAAGACGTATCCGCTGGTGGGCCGTATCTGCATGGATCAATGTATGGCCGACCTGGGCCCTGCATCCGGAGTCCGACGCTGGGATGAAGCGGTATTGTTCGGCGGTCCTGCCCCCGATGCCGCAGACCTCGCCCGCTTAATGGGCACTATTCCCTACGAAATTACCTGCAATATCAACAAGCGTGTACCGAGGGTGTATGAGGGGGCATCATCGACTTATGGGTAAATCACCCTTGACCATAATAAAAAGGCGTTTTATGGTTAGTTATGCTAAAAGCGGCGTTTCCCGGCTCATTTGACCCGCCAACTCTGGGGCATATTGATATAATCCAGCGGGCGGCAGGTATTTTTGGCGAGTTATTGGTGGTAGTGGCCGAAAACCGCCAAAAAAAGTACCTTTTTTCCGCCGCGGAGCGGGCTGAAATGATCCGGCAGCTTACCAAAGATTACGGCAAAGTGTCGGTAACTGTCTGCGATACCTTAATTGTTGATTTTTTGCGGAAACAGGGCATAAAACTCCTGATACGGGGCGTCCGCGGCATGGAGGATTTTTCCTACGAATTTGAGCTTTCCCTGATGAATAAAGCCCTGGATTCCAGTATAGAGACGCTTTTTATGACCACCGACCCCGAATATTTTGTTCTGCGGTCTTCATCAATTAAGGAACTTGCCTCTTTTCAGGGCAATGTCAGTGGTATGGTACCCCCCCTGGTGGTTGATGCCCTCAGGGAAAAATACCGGACAAATAAAAATTAACCTTGACAAAAAGGTAAAATTTGTCAATAATGTCTTGACATGGAAGCGGATTTTTGGTACTTTTAGGCTAGAGAGGTTTTGACATGGCTGTACCCAGATTTAAAACATCAAAAGCACGGACTCGCCGTCGGCAGTCCATTAATATGAAACTTACTGCCCCCAATATGGTTGAATGCAGCAGTTGCGGTAACAAAATTCTATTGCATCGCGTCTGCCCCAAGTGCGGATTCTACCGGGGGAAGCAAGTCATAGTTCCGGATTCCAAAGTTTAAGAGAGGGAAACATGGACGAGTTGTTTGAGAAAATGAAGAAACTCATCGCTGACAAACTGGAAGTTGATGAGGGAAAGATCTCCCTGGAAGCGTCTTTCCGGCAGGACCTTGGCGCTGACAGCCTGGATACTTACGAGTTGGTCTACGCTATCGAAGAAGAAATGGGGATTTCCATTCCCGATGAAAAGGCCAATGAATTCGAAACGGTCAAGGATGCCTACGAGTTCATCAAGTCCCAGCAGAAGTAAACAGGGTGAATTCGCGGCCCCGGGGCCGGAAAGAAAGAAACAGTTGGCGGCTTTTCAAAAGACCGCCGGATTCAGGTTCAAAAGCCTTGAGCTTTTGAACCTGTCTTTTGTGCACCGGTCGGTGTCCAATGAAACGAGTTGCCGCCTTAACAACGAGCGGCTTGAATTTTTGGGCGATTCCATTTTAGGGGCTGTCTGCGCTACCCTGCTGTACCAGAACTACGCCGAAAAAACCGAGGGCGATCTTGCGAAAATAAAATCCGTGGCGGTTTCCGAGGATGTGCTTTCCTCGGTTGCCAGGGTTTTACAGCTTGATACCATGCTGCTGCTGGGCAAGGGCGAGGAACTTTCCGGAGGCAGAACCAAAAAGGCAATTCTTGCCGACACTTTGGAAGCCCTTATTGGCGCATTATACCTTGATTCCGGCTACAAGGCCGCTTTTGACTTTGTCAGCCGCTATCTCGCCCCGGAAATAGACCGCGTTACCGAAAACGATTACCATCGCGATTACAAATCATTGTTACAGGAATTGTGCCAGCGCGAGTACCGCAGTTACCCCCAATACCGTCTGGTCAAATGTTCCGGTCCTGACCATGAACGTATGTTCTGGATAGAGGTAAACATGAACGGTACGGTTTATGGGCCGGGCATAGGCCGCAACAAAAAAAGCGCCGAACAGGAAGCGGCCCGCATGGCGTATCAGGCGGTAAACAGTATTCTGACACTGTGATAAACGCCCAATTGTGCCGATAATTACAGTATGAAATGGCCGCTCCTTCCCCTTTTCCTCTTTTTTGCCATTTACGCGGCAGGTGCGCAGGAGCATGATCCGGGGTACAGCCCCGAAGTAATTCGGGGGGAGGTATGGGTAGAACTCGCGCCGATTTATGGCAACAGGCCCGACATTGAATACCCCCTGAGCAGAGAAACCGCGGGTAGACGGGCATTGCAGGAAGCGGCGCTGTATTTTTCGGGCATGATCTACGGCTGGTCTTTTCATTATGATATTGGGGAAAAAGCCAGAGGCATTACCGAAGATTTTGACATTTTTGAACCTATGGGCGAGATACGCTGGGGCGATCCCTGTTTAAGTGTTACTGAAATTGAAAACCGCGATACACAGTTGCGGATTTGGACGGATTACCGCATGAGCGAGGTTCAGCAGAAGCGTATGCAGGTGTGGCGGGCAGGAACAATCCGCAATGCTCAGGGAATGGGTTATTGTCCGTTGACGGGGCCTTCGCCGGATTCCGGCTGGCAGGATATACGGAACGCGGTACTAAAAGACGCCGCGCGAGTCGCAATTCGGGCCATGCTCCGCGGCAGTGAACGTAACCGCCCCAAAGAGGCGGCAGGCTTTATCAGCCTGGCGTCTTTCCCCCGCTTTTTTATAGATTCCGGTCAATGGGCTGTTTCCGCACGTTTTCGTGTACAGGTTAACGAAATTGTGCCGTTTGCGGTATATTGAAGAACCGGGTCAACAGATTTTCCGTCCGCTTGCCAGCCGCTCGCCATTAACGGTATACTGGCTCCAATGAGTAAAGACCTTTCTTATGTGCTGGTAACACCTTATACCATCGCCAAAAGCAGAACCGGCGGGGTTCTTTCCCGGCTGCTGTCGCGGACAGATTTGGAACTGGTAGGGGCGCAGATGTTTGCTCCGGACGAAACCTTTGCCCGCGAATATGCGCGAAGCCTGCGAAAACGTTCACCGCAAAATCAGATAATGCTTTTGGCAGATTATGTTGAACAAAAAATTATCCCTTCCGGCGGACGGGCCCACCGGACCCTGCTGTTGTTGTTTCGGGGAGAAAACCCCTGCGATAAACTTTTGACTATTTGCGGTCACATTTATACCCAGCATGTGGAGATTGACGCGCTGTCCGGCGAGACTATTCGGGACACCTATGCTGATATGGTTTGTTCACCGGATAATCCTGATGAGGTAAGGTATTTTGAACCTGCGGTCTTGACTCCGCGCCAGCAGGACGAGGCAAATCAGGACCTCCTCCTTATGGCAAATTTTCTGGAAGGAAAGGGAAACATCGTTCAAAATATTACCCATCCTGACCCTTCGGTAATTGAACAAACCCTGGTAATAATAAAGCCCGACAACTGGACGCATAATTCATCCCGTCCCGGCACCATTATTGACATGTTTTCGCGTACCGGCCTGCGGATAATCGGCATCAAGATTCACCGTTTTTCGCTTGCCCAGGCCATGAATTTTTACGGCCCGGTGGAAGAAGTGCTTAAAGAGAAACTTGCCCCCGGTTACGGCCTTAAAGCAAAAGAATTGCTGGAAAAGGAATTCCGGTTTACGCTCAGCGCGAATTCTTCCAGAACCCTTACGGAAACTTTCGGTATTGACTGCGCCAGAGACCAGTTTGCCCAAATTGTTCAATTTATGTCCGGCAAACGGCCGCCATCTGTTGATAGCGCGCCATTTACCAGTGGCGATTATTCTCCTGAAGAACTTACCCAACCCGGCGATGTTAAAAGCATGATTCTTATCTACGAAGGTGAGAACGCCATAAAAAAAATCCGCGACGTGCTTGGCCCGACCGACCCCCTCAAAGCGCCGGAAGGTACGGTACGCCGGGAATTCGGCTCAAGCGTGATGGTTAATACCGCCCATGCCTCGGATTCGACAGAAAGTTACAACCGGGAAAAAGACATTATCAAAACCAACGAAAATTCGCTGGGAACCATAATCAGGGAATATTTGAAGTCAGTTTAACCGTTTTTTAACAATTCGTTTATAGCTTCTTAACAGGGGCAGGATAATTTGGGGTCATCTTATCATGACAAGGAGTATTTATGAAACGGATTGTAGTTGCAGTAATGGTTGGGGCTTTTGCCCTGTCCCCGGTGTTTGCCGGAGGTTCTCAGGACCAGGGTAAAGCAGGCCAGGGCGCCGCTCCCTATACCATTGAAGTAGGCGGGTCAACGTCGGTTACCCCTCTGATGGAGATGTTTGCCGAAGACTATCAAAAGGCAAAACCCAACATTAAAGTTAACATCAACGGAACCGGTTCCGGCGATGGTATCAAAAATGCCGGGAAACTTTACCAGATTGGCATGTCCAGCCGCGAACTGACCCCCTCCGAACAGGGCGAAGGGCTGAAAGAAACGATTGTCGCCATTGACGGCATTGCGGTAATTCTGAACAGTTCCAACCCGGTAAATGACCTTTCCATTGAACAGATACGGAATATCTACACCGGCGCGATAACCGACTGGAGTCAGGTTTCGAACAATGCAAAGAAAGGTAAAATCGCCGTGATCAGCCGCGAGGAAGGGTCAGGCACCAGGGGCGCATTCGAGGAACTTGTTGGTTTTCAGGGTAAATTGATGGCAGGCGCCAATGAATTCACCAGTACCGGGGCGATAAAAGCGAGTATCGTGAGTAATGCCGACGCTATTGGCTACATTTCTCTGGGATCGGTTGATGACACTGTAAAGACCTCTTCGGTAGGCGGAGTTACGGCCTCAAATGCCAATGTGGTAAACGGCAGTTACAAAATTGCCCGGCCATTCATTGTTCTTACCGGAAACAATCTGCACTCTGAAAGCAAGGCGTTTGTGGATTGGATGTTGGGTTCCCAGGGCCAAACTATTGTCAAGAAAAGCTGGATATCAGTAAAGTGAGGCAGGAAAATCTCAAAAACTGAATTTTTTTGAGATTTTTCTGATCAGCATGAACCGAAAGTATACGGATCTTTTTTTCAAACACCTTTTCAGTGCTGTGGCCCTCTTCTCGGTTTTGGCTTTGGGGGCCATTGTACTGTTTGTGTTTATTCAGGGCTCTCTGCCCTTTTTTTCCCCCACCGCGCAGGGGATTCGCCTGGTACCCCAGCGTATCGAAGAAATTACCGTCAACGGCGCATTGTATTTGAATCAGTCTTCCATTAACCTCCCCAAAGGCACTGATGTTATTTCATTGAGTTTCCCGTCAACCGACGGCGATGAAACTCTTGAAGTTACGATTAACACATCGGAAAAAGACCCTGAAAAGGCGCTGACCTTTACGCGGAATGAGCGGGGAAATGTGACTTACCCCGAAGCCTATGTATACACGATAAGCTGGCCCGGCGCTATTGCGGCCCTGGAAAAAAGAATCCATATCATCATTCCCGAACCGCCCTACGGTTTTTTCAAATTCATAAGCGGGCTGGAATGGCGGCCTTCGCATTTCAAGGTATACGGCGTCTTCCCCATGATTGCCGGTACGCTTATGGCAAGTTTGGGGGCAATTCTTTTGGGGGTTCCCATTGCACTGCTCTGCGCCCTGTTTATGAGCGAATTTCTGCCCCCCCGGTTTGCCGCAATAGTACGGAGCGGTATTGAACTTCTGGCGGGAATCCCCTCGGTGGTATACGGTTTCTTCGGCCTTATGGTCATAGTCCCCGCGGTAAAAAATATTTTCCATGTGCCTTCGGGAAATACCATGCTTTCGGCAATACTGGTTTTGGCGTTAATGATTTTGCCGACGATTATTACCATTGCGGAAACTTCCCTGCGGGTAGTTCCCCTTTCCGTGCGGGAAGCAAGCCTTTCGCTGGGGGCAAGCAAGATGCAGACTTCCTGGCGGGTTGTGCTGCCCCATGCCAATTCGGGGGTTATTGCCGGAATCATTCTGGGCATTTCCCGGGCGGTTGGCGAGACAATGGCGGTAATTCTGGTGGCGGGTAATTCCCCGCAGTTGGTTTTCAGTCCGCTGCAAAGCGTCAGAACCCTCACTTCTACCATTGCCATGGAAATGGGTTATGCGTCGGGCAGGCACAGCGAAATGCTGTTTTCAATCGGCGTTGTACTTTTTGCCTTTATCTTAATTCTTAACAGTATGATTTTATGGTTCCGCCGCCGTATGGAGGAAGCATGAAACACAATAAAAAACAAAAGATATATGACGGGCTGTTATACGCACTGATGTTGCTGGGACTGGCGGTTATTTTTATCGCCCTTGTGTATATTTTAATGTATATATTCGCCCAGGCAGCGGGCTTCCTGAACCTTTCTTTTATTGTTGACGCAAAGCAGGGGATACTTCCCATGATTGTCACCACGCTTTATGTAGTGCTGGTATCAATCGCCATTGCGCTGCCGGTGGGGCTGGCCAGCGCGATTTTTCTTAACGAATATTCAGGCAATTCCGGTTTAATCCGTATTCTCCGCCTTGCCATAGAAACACTGGCGGGGATCCCTTCGATTATTTACGGCCTTTTTGGGCTTTTGGTATTCTGCCGCCTTCTGGGTTTCGGTCAGTCCATTGTCGCCGGTTCATTCACCTTAAGCATAATGATACTGCCGGTAATAATCCGTACTACCGAAGAAGCCCTCAAATCAATCCCTGATTCGTTCAGGGAAGGTTCTCTCGCATTAGGCGCAACCAAGTTCCAGACCATAATCCATGTTGTAGTGCCGCCTGCCCTGCCGGGGATTGTCACCTCGGTAATTCTTGCCATTGGCCGGGTAGTCGGAGAATCGGCGCCGGTACTGCTTACCGTAGGGCTTACCAGAAATATGCCCCGGACAATTTTTGAATCCGGCAGAACACTGACCATTCACCTGTATTATTTGACCAATGAAGCGGTAAAGCCGGAGGATTTTGGCCTGGCCTTCGCTACGGCATCGGTACTGGTAATACTGGTAATCATAATCAATACCGTTACCAAGATAATCACCAATAATTTCAGAAAAAAGGCAGGAAGAATATAATGGAAGGAACGCCCAATACATCCGGCGTAAACAGGATTCAGGTTACCGATCTTGATCTGTATTACGGGGATTTTCACGCTCTCAAAAAAATCAATTTCTTTCTGGCGGATCAGGATGTAGCGGCCCTTATCGGTCCCTCAGGCTGCGGCAAATCAACTTTTATCCGTGTGTTGAACCGGATGAACGATTTAATCCCCACATGCCACATCACGGGACAAGTGCTTCTTGACGGTGAAGATATTAATGGCTCAATGGATGTTACCGATCTGCGCCGCAGAATCGGTATGGTGTTCCAAAAGCCGAATCCCTTTAACATGAGCATTTTTGACAATGTGGCATACGGGCCGCGTATGCAGGGTCTGCGGGATAAACGCAAACTTGCCGAACTGGTTGAAACTTCGCTGAAAAAGGCGGCGCTCTGGGATGAAGTAAAGGACCGTCTGAAAAAGCAGGCCCAGGCCCTTTCCGGCGGCCAGCAGCAGCGGCTCTGCATTGCCCGCAGTATCGCCATGGAACCGGAAATTATTTTGATGGACGAACCAACCAGCGCTCTGGACCCCATAGCCACCGGACGCATTGAAGAACTTATCAGCGAACTTAAAAAAGAATTCAGCATTATTATTGTAACCCATGCCATGCATCAGGCGGCGCGGGTCAGCGACAAAACCGCTTTTTTCCTTCTGGGCGAACTGATAGAATTCGGCAATACCAAAGAAGTGTTCACCAATCCCAAAGACAAACGTACCGAAGATTACATTTCGGGAAGATTCGGATAATTGAAAGGCGGGGGCCCATACCCTGCAGTTTGCCGCAATTCTGTTTACTACGTTACACATAAAAATCGCTACAGAAAAATAGTGTCTGTCACCGTTGCGTGTTTCATGGTATAATAAGATGCCAAGTATGAGGAGGCTGTTATTAAAAAGATATATTTATTTTTCATAGTCGTTATGTTAGCGGCTTGTTCAAAAAACAACAACGCGGACATTTATGTAGAGGCTGTGCCCAATCTGCCCGGGAACTTTATGCACGGCGTAGACCTATCCACCATTATCGCGCTGGAAAATAGCGGCGTGAAGTTTTATGGTTTTGACGGTAAAGAGCAGGATATTTTCAAAATACTGTCCAAAGCGGGCGTAAATTACATACGAGTGCGCGTCTGGAACGATCCTTTTGACGCTGAAGGCCAGGGCTACGGCGGCGGTAACTGCGATGTCAAAAACGCCGCCGCGATTGCCGCACGCGCAAAAAAGCAGGGGATGAAACTCTTCGTCGATTTCCATTACTCCGATTTTTGGGCCGATCCTTCCAAACAAATGGCGCCCAAAGCCTGGGCCGGTATGGATATTGAGCAAAAAGCCGCCGCGCTGGAACAGTTTACCTTCGACGCGCTGAAAGAAATCGGACAGCATGGGCCTATCGGCATGGTGCAGTTGGGTAATGAAACCAACAATGCCATGTGCGGTGAAAATAAATGGATAAATATCTCCGCATTGATGAACGCCGGGGCGAAAGCGGTGCGGCAATATAACAAGAACATAAAAGTCGCCGTTCATTTTACCGATCCGCAGCATGGGCGTTACGTGAATTTCGCTCAGTATTTAAAAAACTTTAATGTTGATTATGATGTATTCGCCAGTTCGTACTATCCCTATTGGCATGGGACTCCGGAAAACCTGACCGCCCAGTTGACAATGGTCAGGGAACGTTACGGCAAAGAAGTGCTGATCGCCGAAACAGCCTATGCTTACACAGAAGAAGACGGCGACGCTTTTGGCAATATTGTATCCGACCCGCGCGGTCAAATGTACCCGTTTTCGATTTACGGACAGGCGCGATCCCTGCGGAACGTTATCGCGGCAGCCGCGAATGCCGGCGCCCTCGGCGTTTTTTACTGGGAACCGGCGTGGATTCCTGTCGGCGCAGACTATGACGCTAACCGCGTGAAGTGGGAACAGTTTGGCAGCGGCTGGGCAGCCAGCTATGCCTCAGATTATGACCCCAGAGACGCCGGTGTGTGGTACGGCGGCAGCGGAGTGGATAATCAGGCCTTGTTTGATTTCAACGGGCATCCATTGCCGTCATTGAATGTGTTTAAGTACGCCAAAAACGGCGCGTCTATGCGCGAGAATATCATTGATACGATACCCGATATTGAGGTCGTACAGTTGCGGACCGCGCCGCGCGTCCTGCCGGAAACGGTCAATGTGGTATACGCAGACGGCAGCGAACAAGCCGTACCGGTAACATGGAATACAACCCAACTGGACGCGGTGAATACCATAGGTGATTATGTTATTGATGGCACAACTTCCGGTACGGCAGTAAAATGCTACCTGAGTATTGAGGAAAAAAATCACATCACCAACGGCGGTTTTGAAGACAGGGATATGAGTATGTGGAAGATTTCCGGTTCCGTCAGCAGAGAAGGGCATATTGAACGGCGTACCTCGGATGCCCGTTCCGGTGAAGCCAGTTTCCATTTTTGGGACAGTGAACCATTGAACTTTACGGTAACACAGGACATTACCGGACTTGATTCCGGTACATATATGCTATCAGCCTATCTGCACGGAGATAACGGCGGGCCCAACGCTGAATGTTTTATTTTTACGCAAACTGACCTGGGTTATAAACGAGCGGACATAGAACTGGCAGGCTACAAAAACTTTCAACAGGCGGTGATTCATTTTGAAACGGACAAATCCGTAACCGTTGGTTTAACCGTCAAATGCGCAGCCGGCGGCTGGGGCGGCTGGGACGATTTTAAATTATTCAGGCAATAGTAATTTTTTTAACAGGGAAAATATTCTTCATTCTCCCTTGCTCATTGTTCTGTTTCATGCTATATTTTCCTTAAATTAGGAGTAACCTATGACTCAACAAGCTGAATTGATACAGGAAATTGATAAACTTCCCTCAAGATATATTGGCGAAGTGATTGATTATATCGGTTATTTGCGGCAAAAGGCGCACAATGAAAATGCTGATGAAATTGGTGCGTATAGGGCAATGGCTGCTGATACTGAACGCGAACAGGAAGCCAATGAATGGTGTAATGCCTATTTTGGCCCAGTTCATCCCACTTATGAGTGCGGATAAAAGCCGCCTCAAGAACAAAATAGCGGAATTATCAAATAGCGATATGACTTCCCTTGAAACAGTCATGAAACGTTTTTTTGTTCTCCAATAACCTCCGTGTACTCTGTGGTAAATATTCCAGCCCGATACCCTCGCACCGCCTACCCCACCCATAGCGTATATATTACACCTAACGGCACTACGAAAAAGTGGTGGCTGCACCACCGCGTTACCACTTTTTCATGCCACTATGGAAGCGGTGGCGACAAAACGGTGCCCGATATTATCTACCATTACACTGAATCCTTCGATTGTCCGTACTCCTAAAAGCGACATATCGCTGTCTTCGGCGAATACTATTTCGTCATTGGTGGTATAGCCTTCGGCGGTGAGTATGGCGTAGCCGATGTCCCGCTCGATTACGTCTTTGTTTGCCATTATGAACCGCTTCTTGCCTTCCGATGTTATGCCGATGTCAATCAGCGCCTTTTTCGGAAGCCATGATACCTCTGAACCCGTATCGACCATTACCTCGATTGGCGGAGTGCGGCGTTTCCTGTCGACTGGGTTAATTGCTGTTAAGTTTACCATGAATTTGCTCATCCAATAACTCCTTCAGTTATTGTACTATGTTTCGCCTTGAAAATCAATTGGAAAAAAGCGATGTCAGATACTATTGCGCCTCCTTACGAATGAAATATCTACCCCATATATACTCAACTTGATCCACAGATTTATTCCAGCAGGGGGAGGCGGCTGCAGGGTACGGAAAAAAGAAGAAGGATTCACCACGGAGGACACGGAAGGGAAGCTACCCCCTGTTACCTCTCCGTGTACTCCGTGAAACCTCCGTGTAACTCTGTGGTAAATATTTTTTGCTATTTATTGCCATACCCCACCCATAGCGTATATATTACACCTAACAGCACTAGGAAAAAGTGGTGGCTGCTACCATTGCGTGCCCCACGTAAAACCTGTTTTTAATTTTCGGGCTTTTCTTCTCCCCTTGAATGCCAATATTCATCATTATTGGGATTTAATTGATTGGCATGATTGTCCAAATCCGCCTGATATTGTTCATTATTTGGATTATTTTGATCTGAATAATGATCTAATTGTTCTTGGGTATGCGTATTACCACTGACATAACTCATAGTAAAACCTCCTTTATTATTGTACGCTGACAGTGCCATTGGCTTTTGCCGTAACGATTATTGTACTACCGTGATACACATTAATTACTTTACCATCATCGTTAATATACATTGTTAACTCGAATAGAGTACCGTTACCTGTAACGCTGGACCAAGTAACGTTGAAATTCTTACTTTCCCCACTAGCAATTTCAACATCTTTACCAATGTCAGTTATTGAATAATCATAGCCCCATTTACTGTCAAAAATTCTTGCAGTGATACTTTGATCTCGTTCATTTTTGACAATTATAACTCCACTACCGTCCTCATCATCTTCACAACCTACAATCACAACTGTCATTCCGAACACCAGCACCATTACCAGCATCCCCAACCAACCTCTTTTGTTTACCATAGTTTTTTCCTCCTTACTTTGGTAACAAAGTTTTTATGTGTATATATTCATAAAATACTGGCGTTTATTTTGAATGATATTTTTAAACCATTCCAATAAATTCAGATTTTATGGCACATAACTCCCTATACACGAATTTCATATATGTCCCCATACACAAAAATAACCTGAGAAAAACACCCTGAATGGGTATGAATATTATTCGGAAATGCGAAAGAGAAAAAAGGTCTGAAAACCGTTATATGCTTATTATTGATAGGGGGGGGGGGGGGGGGGCAGAATACCCTTTGTTAAGCGGGAATTTTTCCCGTTCCCCGTTGGGGAACGGGTAGGAGACAAATAACGG
>JAIRRB010000248.1 GCA_031256195.1 Treponema sp. | reverse complement strand
TGAGCTTGTTCCAAAACCGGTTGTTTTGTCACAAGCTCTGGTAGTTTTTCGGCCTACGGCCTGCAAAACTACATTTTTTGTAGGTAGCTGTTCCAAAAACTGAAGTTTTGGAACAGCCTCATTTAATTCCCCATCCCTAGCTTTAATTTATTTTTGGGGCAATAACTGGGAAAGGTAATTGGACAGCGTGGTTTTATACTCTTCGCTAATTTTACGCTCTGCGGCCAAATATGCGCGGTTTTCAGCTTCAGATACGGAGTTGTGGCCTTCCCTGCTGTTAAAATTGTAGGGCAGCAACACCGTCCCGAAACCGGTGTCGGTGAGATTCGCGCCCAGTTCGATCCGTACAAAGGTATTCGCACTATTGGGAAGGTCGACCGGCGAAATATTTATATCTACCTCAAGCATATACCGCGCGTTGTTTCCTCCGCTTCTGAACCCGAGATCGGAAAAAGCTTTGGCAAAAGCCCCCTGAATCCTCCCCGATTTGTCATTCGCCACCCTAATGCCCACCGGAATTGTTTTATAGATATTCTGCGCCTCAATCCGGTATTCTGCGCCCGGCTTAATATCCGCGGGGGCGGCGGCGCCTATTACCTTCAGCACGTTTGCATACCCAATATTGATATCCGCAACCGCCGCCGCAAATTGATACCGGGATGCCCCTTCCAGAGACTCCTTTTCCGCCTGCTTCATGGTAATTAAGTTGTCAACCAGATTTTGATTGGCCTGGATCATGTCGCCGTAAAGCCGCGCGGCCTGCGCTTTTTCCATCACGGCTGCCGCGTAATAAACGCTTTTCGAGTCATACCAGATTTCTTTTACTTCCGCCCCTATCAGAGTATCCATTGAAGCCGATATTTGTATGGCATTGTTCATGGAAATGCTGTCGGTCCAACCGGCGGAAACGCCGTTCCTGACCGCTTCCTGGTAGGTATTGACTATCGTCTGATCCGCCCGTATAGACTGGCCAAAAATGGCGGCAAGATTGGCAAGCGCGTTTTTCTCCGCCATCGCCCGATCTGCGGCATAGCCCACCGCGGCGATATACTGCGCCCTGCCGTATACCGATTCAACAGAATCGACCCAGGCGGGCTTGCTTTTGCCGGTATTGACGACAGACCTCTGCTGTGTTGAAGAAGCGTTCGGGGCGGCTGAAGAACCGCTGTTTGAATCCGGGGAAGTTCCACACGCGCAAAGAATAAAAACCAGACAAGAACCCAGCAAACGTAGACCTGTCATATTCATGCTTTATAACCATCCATATTTATATTTTGGCTATTGCCAAAGTCCAAACCCATTTTGTTTTAGGATCGAGCCAGGTGTCCAGCACATAAAAACCGGTTAAAGTGCCGTAGGAATACATAACATTATCACTGGAACTGCGGTACCCAAATAATGATCCGGTACTTTGATACGTTGTATCGCTAGTTCGGGAAAGAGTGTTAATATTTCTGATAATAGTAAAAATCGCGTTATGATAAGAATTGGTATAGGTATCGGACAGGGAAGAGTAAGGGGCGGAATGACTCACCGCTGTTTCATAACCTTCAATTTCGAGCGGGGGGGTATCCACCCAGCCTGGTCTCTTATCCGCCCCGCTGTACGTGGGATGATACTTTACCGGAACGGACAAAGCGCCCGGATATGCAGCGCGGATAATCAAGGAATTTTCCAGTTCAATCGCGTCTGTATCGGCGTTAAACCGCAGGGTACCGGCAAATTGTTCTATCCCTCCCTCATCATAATACAGGGATGTGTAGATATTATTAACATAATCAAGCAGGCCGGAACCGATATTGCTCTCGACCGCGTATTCGCCGAAAACTTTTTGAAATATGGCGACCCGCCGCGCCGCGTCTTCCAAAGCGCATTGTATCGTTTCTTTGGGATCCGACCTTCTTCCGGCAACACCGATAAAGACAAGCCCGTTTCCGGCGGGCAAGGAGTGAGAAAAAGAAGGGCTTATCAACGACGTGGAAGCGGGTGAGGATGCCGGCGTTCCCGCGCAACTTGCACATAACAGTACTGCCAAAAAAAGCGAACTTAACTGAGGCTGTCCCAAAACTTCAGTTTTTGGGACAGCTACCTTAGATTTCAATTTTCTAAGCGTTATAAGCATCAATTGATACCAAATCGACCTATTCAACAGGGTACGAAGGACTGAAAAACCAGCAACGACGCCCCCTGCGGCTCTCGAAGAGCCGAGGGGCCAAAGCCGCTAGTTGTCAACCTGGACCGGTCTTTCAGACTTGGCGAGCTGGGCATCCAGCATATCCAGCGCCTGCTGGGCCTTAAATTGGGCAAAAGCCGCTTCCTGATTTCCCAGTATGCTGCTCACCTGATTTTTAACGTCAGACTTCTTCATTTCTACCAGATACCACCAGGTACCGTCCGGCGCTTGCCAGCGCTTGATAGGCCGTGCGCCGGATACGTCCATATTGGTAATCTGGCGGCTTACATCTTCCTGCATGGAAGAATTGGCCTGGTTTTTAACGTTTCCCGCGTCAAGGTTATAGTCCGTGAACATGGCCTGCACCTTGGTACTAAGCTGGCGTGCAATGGCTGTCCTGCCCCGTGCTTCCGCAGTGGTCATGGACATGGAGGGAGAAGACTGTTTTGCGGTTCCAATACCCCAAATAACATCTTCGGGGGGGAAATCATTCAACCAGTCAGGCGTGGTGGTCGGGCCCGTGGTGGTTGAAGTAGCGGGAGATGACCCGCATGCCGTCACCATCAGGATCAGAGACAGTACCAAGAGAATCGAAGAAATTTTTTTCATAACAAACTCCTTATCAAATCTTAAAGAACATACGTTCTTTATATACAACATATCGCTAACCTAAAAAAAAATCAAGCTTGCGATTCACGACATTTTCATAATGATGATCCCTAATACCGGATGTAACCCCTTAATTTAGCATAAAATTGAGTGGGCTATCTTGAGTTGCTCATAATATTCGCCGGTTGCAGGAACGCTAAACCTAATAATAGGGTATGCTATATAATTGGTAGTTATTTCTATATCGATTTTTTTGCTTTTATATCCTTGTCCCATGTATCTTACAGTTCCTATGGTACTTCCTCCGCGTTCCGACCCCGGCGGAACAGTTACCCCATAAATATCACCATATTCCCCGTATCCGACTTCTTCATAACTAAACTGTCTCAGATTTTCGAGTTTATATATCACCAATAGTTCGTCTGCCACTGATAAATATGCACACACCTCATTATTATAAATAAAACCTTTACCCCATGCGTAAATATATCTGGCTTCGGTAAAATTATTTTGTATTAATTCTTCAATAATTTTCTTGCATAGTTCATTATTTTTTTCTGATATATCAAAATGTGAATTAACGGAACCCGGAGAATTTTTCGCGCTGATTATGCCGCAAATAATAACGCCAATAATCCCGACAACCCATATTAGAAACGTATGACCAGTATAATATAAATACCCCAAAAATGCCGCTAACACAAGCCATGAAATAATAATTAACGCTCTTTTTGTCGCTTTTTCGCTTTTTACCTCTTCTTGAAATTTTTGATATGCTTCATTATATTCAGGACTATCTTTGTAAGGCGGTGTTGATACCATATCAAACAAATTTAATTGTGCGGGTAAAGTCAAACTAACTGTCTGTTCCTGTTCCATAATTGTCTCCTTTTTCACCTTTGGTGAGTATCCCCGCTTTCCGCTTGCTCGTTTTCAACCCTCGCAGCTTTTGCCAAATCCAACACTCTTTTTGCCCTGACAATAGCTATGATTAATTGGGTAAATCCTATTGCCATTCCGACTATTCCAATGA
>JAIRRB010000120.1 GCA_031256195.1 Treponema sp. | reverse complement strand
AGGTCTGGAAAAACACTTCGCCTGCCTGTCGAATCTTTGCGCTGACTCTAAACGCAAGAGGGTACCTCAGCTTTGTGTTTTTAATTCTTCTTAAGTTGACGCATATGGTGTCTGTCACCCATACACGTTAAGCGTAAAACGGCGCTTATTTAATCAGTTTTCCCACCCGGGCCAACAGGTCGTTGCATGGTTTCTCTATGTAATCAACGGCGCCCATTTTATTTGCGCGGGACCTGTCCATTGGATCATTTGAAGACGTAACAAACGCTATCGGAACATTATGTAAATTACTGATTCCCTTTATCCTGCCGTAGGTATCCCATCCGTCCATATCAGGCATGATCAAATCTAGTAACACCAGGTTGGGAATAAGACCCTGGAAGAACAGCTTCAGCGCTGTGCCGCCTGATGTAACCGTAATAACTTCATAATCATCCCCCAGAATGCCTTTTGTCATCTCCAGATGAATTTCATCATCGTCCACTACAAGGATTTTCTTTTTTTCATTGCCGAAAGTAACCTTGAATTTTTCTGTCTCGTGTTTAAGCTCCTCGAAGTTCCGGGAATTCTCGGTACTCATTTCATCTACATGGGTTACGGCGGTTTGTATCTCCTGCATTGCGCCGCTCACGATATCGTTCATGCCGTTTAACGCAACATTGCTGGTTTTAATAAAATCATTGGTTTGCCTGATCAAATGATCGCTTGATTCCAGCATCTTCTCCGAACCTTTTTTTACAGATACATTAATCTCTTTCAGGCGTTCCATTGATCCCAGTATTTGCAGTCCGCCGATTTCCTGTTCTTCCATCGCGTCACGGATATCCTGTTCATGCTGTGAAACCGTCTTTACTCCGGTATCAATAACCTCAAAACGGGAAAGAACTTCATTGGAAGATACGGTAATGCTGTCTATGGAACCTTTTATCTTTTTCAGCATCGCCGCGGTCGTTTTCGACTGCTTCCCTGACGATTCCGCCAGCTTGCGAATCTCATCGGCGACTACGGCAAATCCTTTGCCCGCATCTCCCGCGTGGGCCGCCTCTATCGCCGCGTTCATTGACAAAAGATTTGTCTGACTGGCGATAGTGTTCATAACCGCGTTTATTTCCAAAAGACCTTCCGAATCCCGGGCTATTTCCTGTATTTTCTGCGCTACCGTTTGAAGTCCGGTTTTGCCGTTTTCGGACGCTTCAGCCAGTTGACTGACATTCTTGCTGTTTTCCGCCAAAGTTTTGGTTACCGAATGAATATTAGTCGTCATTTCCTCAATGGCGGAGGATGACTTATTAATGTTTCCGGACTGGTTTTCTATCAATGTATTCAGGCTGTCAATATTGGTTTGGATATGTTTTACCGCCTCATCCGCTTCGGCGGCGCTCTGTTCCTGCTTGTCTGCCATGCCCTTTATGTTCTCAAAGTTTACCGAAATTTGATCTACCGCTTTGGAAGTTTTTGCCATATTAACGGAAAGCTCGTGGCCGGTATTGGTAAGCGCGTTGACCTTATATTTTATTCTTCGTATAAGAGTATTGATAGACTCCAGTGTCTTGTTAAAATATCCGGCCAAATCGCCGATTTCATCACTGCTCTTAATCTCCAGATATTTGGTCAAATCCCCTTCGCCTTCGGATATGTCCTTGAGTCTTTCCGCAAGGAATTGGATGGGCCGCACAATCCAAACCGAAACGGCAAATACCGCCAAAATAATAATGGTAATCATTACCAGCACAATGGCAATGACCGTAACATAATTGGCATTTTGCAGTGCGTCAATGTCCGCGTATTTTTCCGCATTGGGTATCAGTATCGCAAGCCCTATGCCGGAATTGTGCACAGAGGCGGTCAGGCTGTAATCTTTTTTATCCAGAGTAATTGTGCTGTTGATAGTCTGCCCGGGTTTTAGGTTAGTCAGATGGTTAAGCCAGCTTCCTTCCGGATAATCAACAATGTCAAAATTGGAACTGCCCGAAATGGCAAAAGTGGCGTTGTTAATGATAGAAAAACCGGCAATTTGCGTCGAGGGGGTGGGCAGGGGGAATGATGTTACCATTTTTTGCAAGGTCGAAAGGGATATGTCTACGGTTGCCACGCCGACAATAATTTTGGCCGGAGAGTAAATCGGAATACACACCGAGACCATCAATGCGTCTACCGAAGTATCAATATACAGATCGCTCCAGTGATACCGGTCTTCGCGGGGCCTGGCACGATCCCAGCCTTTGGGCAGGGCGCTCTGATACCAGCCTTCTTCATAGGTGTCGACATCCCATTCCCATTCATCGCCAAGCCAGCGCACGTCTTTTTCCTCAGGGACACCCGCGGAGGTCAATTCCTTGCTGGCAAAATAATGAAAATCGAAAATTTCAGGGTAAAAAGCGTAAGGTTCAAAAAAAGCGCCGCCCCCCAGAAGGTTCAATTCACGGGCAAAAGCGCGGTGGTACTCGGCTTCCATCATCTCGGCCAGCTGCCGCCGGCTTAAGGTATCTTTTAACATATAAAATGTTTCACCCAAATTTTGGGAATTGGCGGAACTTGCCTGTATGGCGTTTAAAAAGTCATTAAACATGGAAAAGGATTCACCGGCAAGCGCGTCGTTGTATTCGCCGGTAAGTTCGCGTGAAATCTGCTGGAAATGAAGGCCGTTAAAAACCAGTATGCCAAAGCCAATAAAGGAGGCCAGAGACAACCCCAATACAAGGGTTGATACCTTAAAACGGATATTCATGGAATAACCTCCTAAACTGAACCTACTGTTTTGAGGCAAGCGTCTTAAAAAGTAATATTACCCATTTTTTAAAAATTTTGCAACAACGGTGTAAGCTTCCATAAAGTGAAAGATGTACGGCGGACTTTTTTACTTGTTTTCTGTTACCTGCGCCGGTTTTCGCCTGCGTCTGCGGCGTTTACGTTGGGTATCGTTATGAACGCCGCCCGTAACAGCGCTTGCAGCGGCGCTTTCGGTTCCCGGTGCGGAGGGCTGGCTGTGGTTGACCCGGTCTGCCAGATGGGACTTTTTTATGGTTATGTCGTGGGTGGCAAAGAAACGGCGTACCGCATAGTCAAGCTCGAAGCGGGGAGGATTCATCGGACGTACAAAACGCCGGGCCGCGGAATAGCTTGCGCGGTAATTTTCAACGATACTCTGTTTCCAGTCGGCGATGTCTTCAAGGTAATCATTGACCAGCGCCCCCAGCGCTTTACCGGGCAGGTTTTTATAAGCCGCTTGATTCAGGGCAGCCATACTATGCAGGTAGCGGCGGCGGAACTGGGGATCTTCTTTCATCAGTTGCGCGGCCTGAGGCTGGAGATAGGCGTACAGCCCCATATCGTCCAGAGCTTCTACAATGCAGGCCGCCTGGGATGAGTGGATAATCTTGAAAATTTCTTCGGTCAGCCGCGACGGTGAAATGGAAGCAAGTAGCGGCGAATCCGTTTTTATTTTCCACTTGAGGGACAGAGGCAGGGTAAAGCCGGTAGCGGCGCTGTATTTAACGGCGCGGATCATCCGTACCGGATCGTCCTTAAAAATTGTCGCAAGGGGAATAATCGGCTTGACCAGCTTTGCCTGAATATCCTTCATACCCCCTACATAATCTACCACTATTTGCTGCCCCGGATCGTAGAATAACGCGTTCATGGTAAAATCACGGCGAAGCACATCATCGCTGATAGTCCCAAAGGTATTGCTGGTAAGACCGTCTTTCAGCGAGCGGAAAGTAGAAACTTCAAAAATGCGGGGGCCAAAATACACATGAACCAGTTTGAAGCGCCTGCCGATGACGCGGGAATTACGGAAAATTTTTTTAATTCGGGAAGGATTTGCCTCACTGGCAATGTCAAAATCCTTGGGTTTTTTCTTGAGAATTAAATCCCGCACCGCGCCGCCGACAATGTAACTTTCATATCCCGCCTCTTTCAGCCGCCGCACTATGCCGACCGCTTCACTGTCTACATCATCAAAGTTGATTCCATGCTCATCACGGGTATAAACTATCGCTTTTTTGACTAACTTGCCATTCTCTTCGGCGGAGTACCGGAAACGCATGAAGGCCGTTTACTCCTTTCCCGCCGCTTGTTCGGAATGGGTATGGCGGCATATCCACGAAAGAAGATTGTTCATCACCTCATCGCGGTTGGTTTCATTCAGGGTTTCATGCCGGGCGCCGGGGTACAGGACAAATTCCAGGTTTTTGATGCCCAGGGAACGATATGCGTTAACCAGCGCGGTAGGGCTGGCCCCCATTTCACCAACCGGGTCGGCGCTGCCGGAAAAAATATAAATGGGCATATCCCGCCGGATTCGGGCCATTGCTCCAGGCCGGTGTATTTGGCTCAGGCCCCTGACCAGGTCACGGTAAAAGCCGGCAGAGCAGAGGCTCCCGCAGAGCGGATCATCAACATAAGCGTCTACCTCCGCCTCATCACGGGAAAGCCAGTCAAAAAAGGTACGATTGGGATGGAAAGACCGGTTGTGGGAGCCGTCCGCCGTGGCGCGGGCAATGGACGATCCCCGGCGCTGGCCGCAAACAAGAGCCAGCAAAGTCAAAAACGGTTTCCCAACCCTGACTTTAAGACCGCCCGGCCCCCTGGTGCCGGAGAGAATACAGCCGTTAACCAGATGAAACCCTGCGGAATCCCCGTCTGAAGACGGTAAGTCTGCGGATGGTAAATCCACGGATGGCAAATCCGCTACTTCCCCGCCCCCTTCTTCAATATAATTCTGAACGATAAAAGACCCCCATGAGTGACCCAGGAGAAAAAGAGGTATATTGGGATAAATTGTTCGTATTTCCCGGTTAATGCTATTAATATCGGCAGTAACCCGCCTCCATGCGCCTTTATCGGCACAATGGCCCAAAAGTCCGCCTTTACCGGGGTCGTTTACGCTTAAATCCGCTGTTTTTCCGTGCCCCCGCTGGTCGGCGGCCCAAACTTCAATACCGGCCCCGCACAGTTTTTCCGCAAGCCGTCCATAACGTTCCCCATGTTCCGCCATGCCATGCACAATATGCACTACCGCCACAGGCCGTAGCGCAGGGGACGGGCCGGACAACCAGCGCCGGAGATACAATTTGGTTCCATCGCTGCTCTCGAACCAGGTATTATCCTGAACCATAGGACATTATAACAATAAATTGCGGTTTTTTCAATTACAAACAATAGAGGGGTTGTTGATTTTTTTTTATTTTTATATTATACTTAAAATCCATAGTGGAGGAATAAATGGCTACGACAATCATGGTAGTTGATGATTCAAGAATAATGCGCAATACCGTAAAGGGGGTGTTTTCCGGGCTGGGAATTGCCTGTGTCTTTGTAGAAGCTAACGATGGGGAAGAAGCGCTGGTACAACTGGATATGTACCCCATCGATCTGGTGCTGCTCGACTGGAATATGCCGAAATTATCGGGAATTGACTTTTTAAAAAGGGTCAGGGCTATGGAAAAATACAAAAGCCTGCCTATTATCATGGTAACCAGCGAAGCCGCCAAGTTTAATGTCATTGAAGCCTTGAAAAACGGAGCCACCGATTATATAACCAAGCCTATCAATTTGGATCTCTTCAAGGAAAAAATAACTAAATTGCCTTTATTTAAGGCATTTAAAGGGAGATGAAAAATGGAATTGTTGGAAATGTATGTAAAACCGTTTGTAAATGCGACGCTCAACACCTTCAAAGCGTTTGTAGGTATTGATCTTGCCGCAGGGAATCCGCATTTTTCAGGCCGGACACTGGGCTTTGAACAGGATATTTCAGCGGTAATCGGGCTTTCGGGCGATATTCGCGGTGCGGTGGTTATATCCATGAAGAAAGGTTTCGCCATAAAATTGGCCGATACCCTTGTGGGGATACCTCATACCGAGATGGATGATGACGCAGTAGACGCCATTGGTGAAATAGTCAACATCATCGCCGGAAATATAAAGAACGAAGTGCCGGGCGGGGAAAAAATCGTAATTTCGCTTCCGACGGTCATAAAAGGAAGCGAGCATTCGTTTGCATGGCCCGGCAAACAATCACGGATACTCTGTATTTCCTTTAAACACGAAGATGATGCTTTTCATTTGCTGGTAGACATGGAGAAAACATCAAAATCAGAGGTATAGACCCATGAAGCATGTATTCGTAGTCGATCCCAAGGTATTCCATGACCAGCAATGGAGGATGGACGGTCTGGTTGACAGTATTGGGCAATACTTCAGAACCCAGGAAAAACCGAATTTCTCCACCCTATTTTCCCATTATCCGCGGGATGCCATAGGGATTATACAAAAGCAGGTGTCTGAAGCCGAAGAAGATGAAACGATACGGGTTTACGCGATAGGCGGAGATAATATTTTATTTGATTGTCTGAACGGTATCGCGGAGCTTCCCAATATGGAGTTGGCAATAGCGCCTTATGGGGATACGAACAGCTTTATCCGCGTCTTTGGAGAAGGAAAAACGGAGTTATTTAAGGATATTAATTCCCTTGCCGAGGCTGAAGTCGTTTCTACCGATATGATTGAAGTCGGCAATAACTGCGCCATTAATGGCTGTTCCATAGGTTGTACCCCGGCAAAAGCCATGAGAAAAAGAGAAATACGGGAAAGGATGGGCAGCGGTATAAGCCGCGCTTTTATGGGATTTTGGTTTTTCGTGAACAACCTGAGTTTTACGTTTAACAAAGAAGTCATCGCCCATCCCTACCAAATCACCATAGACGACACTGACTACAGCGGGAATTACAGTCTTATCTATATTATCAATGCGCCGTATTTTAACCGCAATAAAGTCGCTTTGGCGGGTTCAATGCCGAATGATGGTTTGCTGGATGTGGTGCTTTTCAAATCGGTCGGTCCGTTCAAAACATCAAGGTCAATCAAAAAATATGCCCGCGGAAAAATGCCTTCAAACTGTGTTCGTATGCAGGCAAAAAAAATACAGATCAAGTCGGATACGCCCATGTGGATACAAACGGATAGTGAATTCTTACGGGATACCAGCATGACCTTTGCGGTAGTTCCGGGGGCAGTGCAGGTTGTTGCGGTAAATAATTTGACTTATCAGGGGTTCTGAACATGAAGATGAACGAGGTCAAGAATACAGGGCATTACAGGATTGCCAATGTAAGCGCGGTAGCGGTAATTGTATTCCTGGGCGTTAACTCCATTATTGAAGCCATACGGGAAGAAAGCTTTACCGAAAGCGTAATGAGCTTTGGTATGGTGATAGCCCTTATATTATTAATTCCCATTTTTAGATCAACCAAGAATTTCTTTAAACTGGCATTTTTTACTCCCATTATTATATTTGTATTTAACACCGTGGTAATGATATGGGGCGGACAGGGCGCTTACTATTTAATCGTCTGCCTGTGCGCCTGCGGAATTAGTTGTTTGTATGCCAATTTTCCCCTCACGTTGTTTTATATCGTAATGCAGGCTCTGGGAGTCAGCGCGTTGTTTTTTTTCGGTTTTCCCATTACAGGACAGAGCGCGTCTTTGGGTTCTGTGTTAATCAGCCTGTCTGTTTTCCTGTTTTCCTGTATGGTTTTGCTGATACTTGCCCGATCCGCTACAGTTATTCTGGATAGAGCGCTTGATGACGGAAATACCTTTAGAACCTTTTTGGCTACTACCGCGAACTATCTTGCCATGGTGGATAAATCAAACAAGGTTATCTATGTGAGTAAGCCTCTGTCGGACCTGGCCGGCATTGGAGAACCTGAACTGTCCACAGGACGGTCTCTTATCGACCTTTTCCCCGGAAGGGACCTTAAATTGTTCGCAAGCGAAATGCTCGGCCAAAGGGGCCTGTATGAAGCGGACTGGGAATTTTACCTGCATGGGCAAAAACGGTTCTTTAAGGCGGCTTCCAATAGCATGAGCGGAACTTCCAAAGGTACGCTCGTCAACCTGCATGATATGACCTATCTGGCCGAACGGGATGAAATTGCCGCCATGAGGGACAACCTGAAAATCGGCCTTTTCTTTATGAACCGGGAGTGTATTATACAGGATAACTATTCCCGGTATCTGGAAGAATTATTGTCAGAAAAAGAACTTAACGGAAAACAATTTATCGAGCTTCTGTCAGCCTCGGTTACCTCCAAAGAACAGGACGCCATCAAAGATTATTTTGAAATGGTCTTTGACCGTATTTTCGACCAGGCGACGCTGGAAGATATTAATCCCCTCCATGAATTGCACTATGTCAGCGTCAATACGGGCGACAAAAAAATATTTCAATGTGAATTTGTTACGGTAGAACGGGGTAAAGGCGAAGTCTTTGTTCTGGTCGTCATTTATGATATTACTGCCAGGGTAGAATTGCAGCAACGGCTGGCGGAAGAGGAAGGCAAGCGGCAGGAAGAAATGCGCTCCATCTTTGAACTTATTCAGGTAGACCCCTCTGTATTCACCGACTTCCTGGGGGATGCGGAGTATGAATTCACCCGTATCGATGAAACCCTTAAAAATGACAAGTATTCCGCCCATGAAGCGCTGGTGGAAGTTTACCAATCAGTTCACGCCATTAAATCCAATGCGGTTATTTTGGGGCTGAATACTTTCGGCGACAAGGTTCATGCACTGGAGTCAGAGATAAAGAAACTGCGGGAACGGGAAACTGACGTTCCCTTTGAAGATATGCTTCGTCTGACCATGCGGCTTGAAGGGCTTTCCAAGGAAAAAGACGGTTTCAAGGTTGTCATAGACAGAATTAATTCATTTAAGGTCGGAAGCTCCGATGGAAGAAAACAGAATGAGTATGTTCTGATTGAATCTCTGGTCAAGACCACCAACCGCGCAGCTTCTGATATGGGGAAAAAGGTAAAATTTGTCGCGACTGAGGTTGATGGCGAAGCGCTGGAGAAAGGGCCGCGGCGGGTAATAAAAGAAGTGCTTATGCAATTAATCCGCAATTCGGTTGTGCATGGCGTAGAAGCGCCCGAAGAACGGGTTGCCAAAGGCAAGGATGAAACCGGAACCATACGGCTTTCAATTAAATCTGACGGCAAAATTATCCAGATCAAGCTGCTGGACGACGGCGGGGGACTTGATTTCAACAAGATAAGCAAGAAAGCGCTGAGTTTGAACATGATAAAAAAAGAAGACGTAAACAATAAGAACGCTTTATTGCAGGCAATATTTTCACCGGGATTCAGTACCGCGGAAACCGAAGGGGTTCATGCGGGCCGGGGTATTGGCCTAAATCTGGTTCGGGACCGGGTACGCGACGCAAAAGGAACCTTAAAAGTGCAGACTGAGTCGGGTAAAGGTACGGCATTTAACATTTTCTTCCCGGTAGATAACAGCGCGGCGGTCAATAAAGCTTCATGAATGAACGGCTCAATTCCCTGCTGAAACGCTACGGAGAATTGTCTCTGGTAATACAGGACCCCGACCTTACCAAAGATCAAAACCGCTACCGTACTACCATGAAAGAATATTCGCAGTTGAGCGAAATTGCCGTAATTCATGGTGAAACCGAAGAACTGACAAAACAGCTTGAGGAAGCGAAACTTATTGCCCAGGAAGAAAAAGACCCCCAGATGCGTGAGCTTGCCCGGGAAGAATTCAGGGAACTGGAAATCAGGCTGCGGGACTGTGAAGACCGGCTGAAATTCCTTCTTATCCCCAAAGACCCCCAGGAGGAAAAAAATATCATTATGGAAATCCGGGCCGGAACCGGCGGAGAGGAAGCGGCCCTGTTTGCGGCAGACCTGTACCGCCTGTATTCCCGTTTTGCCGAAACAAAGGGCTGGAAATTCGAAATAATGAGTTCCAACGAAACCGAGCTGGGCGGCCTGAAAGAAATTGTTTTTTCAATCAGCGGCAGTAATGTATATGAGAACCTTCGCTATGAATCCGGCGTTCACCGCGTACAGCGGGTTCCGGCAACCGAAGCATCCGGCAGAATCCACACATCGGCGGTGACGGTAGCGGTACTGCCCGAAGCGGATGAAACTGAAATTGACATCAGGCAGGAAGACCTGCGCATTGATGTAATGCGCGCCGGCGGCCCCGGCGGTCAGTGTGTTAATACCACCGATTCCGCCGTGAGGATTACCCACCTCCCCACCGGCATTACCGTTCACTGTCAGGACGAAAAGAGCCAGATTAAAAACAAAGCCAAGGCCATGCGTATACTGCGGGCGCGTATATATGAAATGGAGGAGGCAAAAGCCGCGGCTGAACGCGCCGAAGCCCGTAAAACCCAGGTCGGTTGCGGCGACCGTTCCGAGCGAATCAGAACCTACAACTTCCCCGATAACCGTGTTACCGATCACCGCATCGGCCTTACCCTGTATAAACTGGACCGCATCATGGAAGGCGACATCGGCGAAGTATTTGACGCGCTCAAACTTTCCGCCCGCGAAGAATTATTGAAGATGACCAGTTCCGAAGCCGCTTCCTGATGTACAATATTCTTAACCATGACCATTCGTGAAGCCCTTGCCGGGGGAAGCGCCGCCCTCGCCGCAGCGGGTATTGAAAACCCCGGTCTTGACGCTTCACTGCTCCTTGCCGAAGTTTTCAACATCAGCCGTTCATCGCTTATGGCCGCCGCCACTGAGCCCCTTACTGAAACATCAAACGCCGCTTTTGATAGCCTTATCAAGCGGCGGCTGGCCGGGGAATGTACCGCATATATTCTGGGCAAAAAAGAATTTTACGGCCTGGATTTTCAGGTAAACTCTTCGGTTCTGGTACCCCGGCCCGATACGGAAATACTGGTAGAGGCGGCGTTAAAGCAGTTGAAAATAGGGAGTGGGAAGTCAGGACGGATTCTTGATTGTATGCGAAGCGTACATACCAAAGGTATGTGCGCTGAGGCGAATACTTTACCAAAACAAGAATCCGTCCTGAAAGGACGGATTCTTGACCTCTGTACCGGATGCGGCGCGGCTGCCATCGCCCTGAAACACGAAATGCCGGATTTGGAAGTTTGGGCCGCTGACATTTCCGCCGAGGCGCTTGAAGTTGCCGCAGCAAATGCCACCCGCCTTTTGACAACGGGCGAAATACATTTTTGCCTCGGCAATCTTTTTGACGCTTTACCATCTTCCCCATTCACTCTCATACTCAGCAACCCCCCCTATATCCCCAGCGCGGAAATTGCCGGTCTGAGTCCCGAAGTCCGCGGGGAACCCATTCTGGCGCTGGACGGCGGCAGTGACGGCCTGGACATCATCAGCAACATCATTTCCCGTGCGCCGGAATTTCTTTGCCCCGGCGGTATCCTGCTGCTGGAAGCCGATCCCCGCCAGATGGAGCAAATAGGTTCCCTGTTATCACAAGCGAGGTTTACCAATATACAGACCCACAGGGATTTATCCGGCAAAGAGCGGGTAATTGAGGGCAAAAAGCCATGCTGAAATTCATGGGGGGCATTCTCCTGTTGTGTACCGGCCTGTGGTGTTTCGCTCAGGAAGACCGCGGCCTCCAGCGGGCGCAGCAGGTAATGGAAGCCCTGGCCGCCGCATACCCTGACCGGATTGAGCGGGCGGAATTCAGGGACGGCGACTGGACGGTAATAGTGCGGGGCATCCGGTATTACTATTGCAGCGGAAGGCTCCTGCCCGAAGAACTGCGGAATAAAGCGGCGGACTATGCCCCCCAGCCTTTCTATAATTATTCCGCGGAACTGCCCCCCTGGAAAGCGCCCTCCGCCGAAGACGCCGAGCGTTTCCGGAATATGGCGGCCAATCGCAGCCGTAATCCGGTAAAACGTTCCCCCCATTTTTTTGATGCGTTATGGCAGGCGCACACAAGAGATGAGTCGCAGCGGCGGGTAAAGGCCCTTTCCTTTTTGGGTTCTTCAGTAACAGTTCACGAGGCAATTCATGCGAAACTTGCCCTGGTGGAAGAACGGATTCTCGCGGATGCGCAGAGCGACCCCCAGGTACGCGCATGGGTGAACAATATCAACATGATGGAAGGCTGGAACTGGCGGACCATCGCCGACACCCAGACAAGAAGCTATCACGCTTACGGCGCCGCTGTCGACATTCTTCCCAAATCACTGGGAGGCAAAGAAACCTACTGGCTCTGGGCGGCCCGCAATAAACCCGAATGGTGGAATATTCCCTACAGTGATCGTCTGCATCCTCCCGCCAAAGTGATTAAAGCTTTTGAATCCCGCGGTTTTATCTGGGGCGGCAAGTGGCTTTTTTTCGATACCATGCATTTTGAGTACCGTCCCGAAATTTTTTTGTTGAGCGATAAATACTAAACTTATGTCGATTATATTTCCATCAGCGCATCCAAATCAATTTCCCCCGCAGTACATGGCACAGTAATACCCCAGTTTTCCAAAACTTCGGGGTGAAGTTCGCCGAATACGCCGATTTTGTTACCTTTGTACAGTACGGCGGCGGCCCGCCCCGGAATAAAACGGGGGTCATCGGCTTCCTCGACATTGTATTCGCGGGAAAGATAATAAAACAAGGTTTGTAACTGGCCCGCGGCGGTATTAAAATTGGCGTCTTTGTCGGCATGGAGGAAACCCGCATACTGGCGGGTTGATGTGCCGTAATTTTCGTTACTGTTAAGGCGGGCGATTTTGCCGACTTCAAAAATTTGATGCGGATACACCGAATGGCCTGAGACAGACTCACTTGCCACCAGCGACGCTATTACCGAATCGCGGACATATTCGTAATTCTCGGTCATGGGGTTGGAAATGCGGATAATGTTTTCACCTTTACCGCGCATATTTTCAACCAGGTCTTTACGGGAACCGAGGTAATTGTAAATCATCTCCTGATAGCCCATGCCGATAAAAATTTCCTTTACCTGACGGCTGAATAAAGTGATGGGGCTGAGGCGGCCAATGGTGGAATCGCCGGGACGTTCCGGTTTGAACGATCCAAGTCCGCGGCCTATCATTACATCTTCGGCAACATCGGCGGCATGGAGAAAATCATTGCGGTATTCCGGCGGCCAGGCGCAGACTCCTTCGGTGTCGCCTAACGATTTCTGTCCATGTTCCGTTGATGTGGCTTTTTCGGCCCTTACGCCCATGCGGTTCAATGCCCGCACACATTCATGAGCGCTGAGTTTTTCGCCCAGAAATTTTTCAATTCTTGCCAAAGAACAAAATACCGGCTCCTGAAAATAACAGGGGTAAACGATATTTCTGCCAAAAGGCGTATCAAATTCGTACTCAACTTCCACCGGCTCAATGGTAAAGCCATTGTCAGCCAAATCGCAGGCAACGATGGAAGCGGCCAATGTCACCAAACTGATGTCCGTTCCGGTAAGTTCCACAAAAATGTCAGTATCGCCGACCTGCACCGCGCCCAAATCGGCGGAGTTGATAATCGGCGGGTACGAAAGAATGCCACCCCCTGAATCGGTCAGCAGCGGATGAACAGGTTCATGTTCCTGAATAAAGGCATACTCCCTGCCCTTGGGGTGCTGTTTAAGAATCTCCCGCAGGGTTAATGGTGTTTCCCACTGCAACGGCACAAAAGAAACGCTGTCAGGGTCTACACCCTTGTAAATAATAGGCCAGTTAATTTTTGCAATACGGTACAGGCCCATGGAAATAGTACGCCGCTTGCGTCCGAAATTCCAGGCAAGTTTTTCCTGGGTTTGAATCATGTCGCGCAGTGCCGGATCGGAAATGGCCTTGCCACTGGCGATAAATCCCGCCAGATAGGGCCGTACCTTTTGAACGCTTTGCTCTACTTTTATTTTTCTCGTTGCTTTTTGTGTGCCACCGGCAAGGCCGCCGGCCCGTGAAAAAAACGGATACTCCGGTATTTTAGTTTCATGATACACCCGCAACTGGCGGGCGCATCCGGCGGTTCCCCACAGATCAGGACGGTTGGTATCATTAAGTTCTATTTTTAGGACACGTTCCGAAACAGGCAGGCTCTTGTCGCTGTCTTCGTCAAGTTCCGCCTTGGCACAGGTAAGGGCTTCCTCAAATGCGTCCCTGTCGGCCCAGCGTTTTCCACCGGCCAGTGTGTAAAAAACTTCTTCGTTCACTTCTATTTTAGGCATCTATACTCCTATTCCTTACTGCGGCGCAGCCGCACATTTTCAATATCGTGGCTGAACAGTTCCCGCAGATCGTTAAGACCCAGAGCCATCAGGGCCATACGGTCAATCCCAATGCCCCACGCGGCAACCGGCACATGCACTCCCAGGCTTGCCGTTACTTCAGGCCGGAAAATGCCGGAGCCGCCCAGTTCAAACCAGCCCAGCACCGGGTGCTTAATATGTACCTCCACCGAAGGCTCGGTAAAGGGGAAATAACCGGGAACATATTTAACTTCTTTCGCCCCGGCAACCTCACGGGCAAACATTTCCAGCATCCCCAGCAGGGTGCGGAGATTAACACTTTCGCCTAACACAATGCCCTCAGTTTGATAAAAATCCGGCAAATGGGTAGCGTCAACCCTGTCGTAGCGGAAACAGCGGACAATGCCGAAATACTTGCCGGGAATTTTCGCTTTTGGCAGAGTCCGCGCGGAAAGCACCGTCCCCTGACTGCGCAGTATCAGCCGCCGGGTAAATTCGCGGTCAAAGGCATAATTCCAGCCGCGGCTACCGGTTTTTCCGCCGTCTTCGTGAGCGGCGGCAATATTGGAGAGCCAGGGTTCTTCAATGGCTTTCGCCTTGGCAGGTTCCGCAATGCGGTACACATCGTGAATATCACGGGCTGAATGAAACTGCGGCATAAACAGCGCATCGGAATTCCAGAATTCGGTTTCAACCAGAGGGCCGTCAAATTCTTCAAACCCCAGAGAAGCAAGTTTATCTTTTACATTTTCAAGAAATTGCGCATAAGGATTACTGCGGCCCGGCGTTAAGCGCGTGGGCGGCGTTTTTACGTTATACGATCTGAACGCCTTGTCTTTCCAGCTTCCCGTTTCAAGCATCTGGGGAGTAAGAGTTCCGATTTCATCGCCTGAAATACCTGCCGCCTTAAGCGCAGCCGCCAGCGCTTCGGCGGGAACAGAGCCGTCTTCCGCTTTTGTAAAACCAAAGACCACCGTCTCGCGGTCAAACTGACGGAAAGCGGCATCGGTCGCGCCGCGTTTTTTGGCAATGGCGGACATAAGGTCTTTTTCGGCATCGCTGAGCGACGCTTCGGCGATGAGGCCGTCTTGTGAATTGACCACTTTTTTAAACAGGCTTCGCAGGATGGTGAAATGTTTAATTACCGGATTTTTGGCAGGGTCTTCAAGATACTCTAACGGAACGGTAAAGATTACTTTTTTTTCGCCGTCCATTGCCAGCACGCCCAGTTTGGAAAGGCTGCCGAAGGCGCTGCCAATATCCTTGTTTTCCAGTTCGAGCGCTTCAGCGATTTCGGGCAGCCGCAGACCCGGCCCCTGACCGGCTTCCTGCCTGCTTTTTTCCTTTTCCAGCCTCATCCGTACCAATTGAAGGATACGTTCTTCGGGGCTTCCTTTCTCTTGCCATAATCTCCCCAGGCCGGTTATCTCATAAAAAACCGCCGTTTCCCGCCGTATTTCACTGACCAGTCCTTTACCCGCCAGCCATGACAGGGCCTGATTGCCGTTACCCGGCTTAAAGCCCAGCTCTTTTTCAACTTTTTCAATAGTCAGTTCATCACCCTGTTTATACGAAAGAATAATCCGTATTTCCAGAGGATGCAGATTTTTTACCATGGTTTGAATGTCAATCGCCATATTATTGAGGATAGCAAAATTGAGGCCAATGGGCAACAGCTAACCCACATGGTAATCGGCCCGATACTAACAGTAGAGCATATATTGTGCAATCCGCTGACGCAGGTTTTACTATTCGGGTTTTAGCATGAAATTGGTATATGGTGAGTTATGCGAAATTACTACAAATATGTCAAATGATAATTCAAAGACAATTGACGTTATTATTAAGACAAGGTAAAATAATCAACAACCCCGCACTAAAAGGCGGGGTATTAAAACCCTCAGTACGAATAAAAAGAGGTGTTATGAAAAACACTTTATATATAATCTTCTTCTTAATCATTTTTTTATCAAATTGTACAAAAAAGAACAATGTTAATCAAAATAATGAGACAGGTGAGGTGCAAATTGAAGAACCCGCTCAGGAATCAAGTGTGGTCGATTCGCCTAATGAATCGCATGAAGCATTTTTGCCAATGTTTGTAAATTCACCAGAAGGACTTCGTATTAGAGATACCCCAAGCCTGGACGGTAACAGAATAGGTCTTTTGGAGGATCAGGAACGAGTGTTTGTAATAAAAAAAGACCTAACCAGTATCACTATTGACGGAATGACCGCACAATGGACTTTTGTACAAACAGAACATATTCAGGGTTGGGTTTTTGGTGGTTATTTGTCTCAAAATTCAAGGCACCCGGCAGCAGATAAATTTATTTCTATCGATGCCATTGCGGTATATATTTTTATGGAGCACCCTTTAAAAAAAAGGATATTTTATAACATGAGGGAGGTTGCAGAATCCTTTACCCACTACCGGCTAATAAGCGAGGAAACTCTGACAAGCATACATGACAAAAACATTGTCTATAAAGACTATATTTTTGAAGGTGATCAATACATATATACTAATTGGGTATTTGATGATAGTGTCACCAAAGGGTTTTCTATTGCACCAATTGAGTTTAGGCTTGATGAAACAAATTACCTGCATTTATTTCCACATCAAACAAGAGAGGCATATTTGCAAGACAATAATTTCGGAAAAATATTAAGAGTCAAAACAGATGAAATTGAATATTATTATACTAAAGGTGAAGATACCATTGCTTTAAGGTTTCACAATGGTTTTCTGCACTCAATAGCAATGTATTGGTTTCAGCCATGAGTACGCAACTTCGCATAACAGAACTGTAAATGCTTTGCCGCCATGATCGGGCGGTTCGGGCTACGAAAAACCGCAGTCGGGCTTCGCCCTTTGTGCGGTTTTGTCTTCGCCATATTTGGGGTAGTAGTCGCGTACCTTTGGTACGATGCTACGCAACGCCCTATTACCTGCCCAAACAGTCAGTTACAGTCAGAACGTTATGCGAAAC
>JAIRRB010000226.1 GCA_031256195.1 Treponema sp. | reverse complement strand
CGCCTGAGTTTGCTGGATTCCGCCATTACCTACCTTTTCCGTTATCCTTACGGATGTTTGGAACAGCGCAGCGCGGCGATTATGCCGCTGGTCATTTTCGGCGAATATCTTGACAGCCTGGGCCTTAAGAGTGAGGTTTCCAAACCCCGGGTGGTGGTGGAAAACGAAATCAAGTCATGGGCGAAGTCGCAGCTTTCCGGGGGCGGCTTTCCCTATTGGCCATCCGGTACAGAAGCCAGTTTTTATGTCAGCCTGCGGATAGCCCATATTATCGCCATCGCTCAGGCAAAAAAAATCAAGATTCCTTCCTCACTGGATATCGCGGCCCTTAATGCGTACCTTAGCCGTGAATATAGGGAAATGCAAAGCTGGCGGACAGGTTCATCATCGTATTATTATCAATCATATTTACAGTCGTATATGCTGTATGTTCAGACCCTGCTGGGTGAAAAAGTCGATCCCTCCCGCATAGCTGAAATTTTAAGCCGTGACAATGTAGACCCGTCAGTGCTTGCCTTTGCGGGTATGGCTTACCGCGCTCTGGGCCGGAATACCGAGGCCGCGAATACCGCTCAACGCCTGCGGAATCTTGTTCGCATGAGCGTCAGGGGCGCGGATATTACCGATCCCCTCGACAAACACCGCTGGAGTTTTTACGGCGGCGCTATTGAACAACTTGCCTTGACTCTGCAATTTTTTGTGGATCAGTATCCGGGGGACGAGATTAACACGCGGCTTCTCTTTTCGCTGCTGGAAAACAAACGCTCCGGCAGGGGATACTGGGAAAATACTGCGGTAACAGTCCGGGTTCTTTCGGCGGTGGACGCTTTAATCCGGGCGGAAAATCTTACAAACCTTGACGTAAACGGAACAGTTACGCTGGCGGGAACAGAACTCCTCAAAGGCGCATTCAAGGGCCTGGGAGCAAAGCCCGTTACGGGAACATTCGATTTCGGCGAATCGGCCCTGAAGGGCCTTCCGCGGGATCGCCTGCAATCTCTGGAATTTACCCGCAAGGGCAGAGGCGCTATTTACTACACCGCGTCCCTTCGTTATGCGATACCATCTGAACTTCAATCTTTCCGTGATGAAGGCATCGGGGTTTTTATGAGCATATACGATGTAAATACCGGCGATGAAATCAGGGGAACCGCCCTGCAAGGCGGAAAAACCTACCGCGCCAGAGTAAGGGTATCCTCAAACCGGGACCGTACCTATCTTGCCCTGCGTGTTCCCATTCCTTCCGGCGCGGAAATTCTGGACGCGGCGTTTGTTACCACTGCTTCCTACGAAGATAAAGGCGGCGCCGATGGCGATGACGAAACGGAGCGTTCAAGTTCATGGATAAGCCATCAGCTTATTCTGGACAATGAGATTCAGTATTTTTGGGATTGGTTTAACAAGGGAGAGTCAATGGTCAATTTCCTTTTCCGTCCGGCGAGAAGGGGAGTATACCCCACGCCGCCGGTTCAGGCAGAGTGTATGTATGAAGCGGAAATTTTCGGACGCAGCACGGGACTTATTTACACCATTGAATAGGCTGCTGCGCCTGACGCCGTTCCGCATTGCTGCGGGCGCAGCGGCCCTGTTTGCCGTTGTCTGGTTTGTTATGCGATTCTCCCCTTACCCGGAACTGCGGAAATTTCTGACCCGGCCATGCAGCGTCCGTTACTATGATCGTAACGGGCTGTTGCTGCAAATAGCGCCTCTTGCCGATGGTCTGCGCCGTGAAAAGCCGCAGGCGATTCCTCCGCAGTTGAAGGATGTTTTTGTTTTTTCCGAAGACCGCCGTTTTTATCATCATGCCGGCGTTGACGGTATTGCCCTTCTCCGCGCATTTTTTCAAAATATTTCAGGCGGCAGAAATATCAGCGGAGCGTCTACCATAACCATGCAGCTTGCCCGTCTTATTTCAGATAACGCTCAAACGGCGAAACAACAGGCCGGAAGGGGAGGATTGGGCCGGAAAATCGGAGAAGCGTTTAACGCCCTGCGTCTGGAGACGCGGCTTTCAAAAAATGAAATTCTTGAACTGTACCTGAACTCACTGCCCTTCGGCTTTAGCGCCGAAGGAGCGGCTTCCGCAGCGCGGACATTTTTTGCCAGCGAACTTTCCATGCTTTCACCTGCCCAGGTTTTCTGTCTGGCGGTCATTCCCCGGCGGCCCGGCCTGTATAACCCGCTGGAAAACGCCGAGACTTGCGTCAAAGCGGCGGCGGAATTGCAGACCGCTTTCTCAAAAAATAAAAAACTCAAGACTTCCTGGCCCCTGTTGGCGGAAATAAACAGTGATGACTGGAAATACGCCGCGGCATCGGCCCGCCGCTTTGAGTATCCTTTTGAACTGCCCCACCTGATTAGAAATATCAACACGGGTTTAAACGGCGGCGAAAAATCAGTTTCACCTAACATGAATATTTCCCGCGGCGAAATACATCTCTCCGTTGATATTGCCCTTCAGCATTATCTTGAAGGCGCCATTGCGGGTAACGTAACCCGCTATTATGCTTCCCGCCTGACCAATGGGGCAGCCATTGTTATTGACAATGACAGCGGGGAAATTCTGGCCTGGGTGGGCAGCGCCGATTTTTACAACAGCCAGGCTGCGGGGCAGATTGACGGAGTGCTGGCCCTGAATCAGCCGGGCAGCAGTATGAAGCCCTTCCTTTACGCAATGGCTCTGGAAAACGGCTTTAAGCCAACCGATGTTATCGCTGATATTCCAATGAATTTCGGTGAAAGTGAATTGTACATTCCCCGGAATTTCAATGGCCGTTTTAACGGCCCCATACTTTTCCGCGCTGCTTTGGCTTCAAGCCTGAACATCCCCGCGGTGTATCTGCTCTACCGGCTGGGGGTGCAAAATTACGTCCGGCGGCTTTTTTCGCTCGGATTTGATTCCCTTGAACATTCCGCGGAAGATGCGGGACTGGGCCTTGCGCTGGGGAATGCGCCGATCAGCCTGCTGGAACTGGTCAGGGCATTCAGCGTTTTTCCCCGTGACGGCGTTTATATACCGCTGACATGGGAACCGGGCGGCACGGAACATAAACATCGCATAACGGAACGGCAAATTTTTTCCGCCGATACCGCACGGCTTATCTGTTCATTTTTGTCGGATTCGGGCGCGCGGGTACTGGCCTTTGGCTCGGCCCGGAATTTCCGGACGCCGTTTCCGTCCATTTTTAAAACCGGTACTGCCAATCAATACCAAAGCATTGTCGCTCTGGGAGCTACGCCGAAATATACCGCCGCGGTGTGGATGGGAAACTTTACCGGTGAAACGGTTATTGGCAAAACGGGCAGTTCCATTCCTGCCGCCATTGCGCGTGACGCTCTGATTTTTTTACAATCCGGGCCGCAGGGCGCGGCAGCCGGTCTTTCAGGACGAAACAGCCCCGGCTTTTCCGCGCCGGAAAGCTGGCAGGTACGGCAGGTCTGCGCCCTTTCCGGCATGACTCGTAACAGCGCGTGTCTTTCGGTTATCAGCGAATACCTGCGTCACGGCGAGGAAGGAGAACCCTGTACCTGGCACCGGATGATAAATGGCCGCAGCGAGGTAATCTACCCTGCCGAATATCAAACATGGTTTACCGCCGCCGCACGGGAAGGTTCCCTTGACTACGGTTCCCGTCCGCTGGAAATTATCAGCCCCCGCGAAGGCTTTGTGTACCTCAGCAGCCCCGGCATAGGCAGAGATGAAATTCCGGTGGAGGTTATCGGCGGCGGCGAATATGAATTACGCATAACGTTTAACAGCCGTACATTCAACGTCAGACGGCCGTTTGTTTTTTCGCTTCCCCGTACGCCGGGTTTTTACACTTTACGGGTTCAAAACGGAAACGAAGAAGATGAAGTTACCTTTAAGGTAGAACCCTGAAAAAGCCCAATCTGTCCGTTATTCGCCCCTAGTGGCGGATAACGGACGGCATTTCGACATCAAAGGTTTTAAGAATGCAGGATTTTCCCTTGCCAAAAAGGCCGGACAGAGTGCTGGAGCGCCGAATTTTTTCTTCAACGTCGGAGGAAGTGATAATGTCACAGAGTTGGCGGGAATGGGATACCATGGCCTGCTCATGGGTAAAGGTACTGTAAGAACGCATTTCAAGCGGATTAAAAGTTGCGCCGCGGGCGCCGTTTTCGATTGCCGCCTTGCGGAATATGTCAACTTCTTCTTCTTCGCCAATAAAGAAAAGCCCTCTGGTACTGACCGTCTTTTTTTCGCCGCTTTTATGTTCATGCTTTCGTGAACCGAAACGGCGCCAATCACTGGAACCCCGAACCTCGTCCAGTGCGGCTATAACCTGCTCCATAGTCGCGGCATGGAACCGCTTGCCATGCCTGATCCGCAGATTTACCACCGGCGCATGAATAAAGCACCGGTATAAAAAGCCGTTACCGGGAACATCCAGACGGGCGCGGGGAATAATGCTTTTTTCCACGAGTTCGGCATCGGAACGGGGAACAATAAACCAGATGATTTCTTTTTCTACCGGAATGGTTATTCTCATCAATCCCAGTTTATCCCTGAGGCCCGCGCCATTACCAAAAAAAACAACCGGTACGCCAACGCCAAGTTCAAGTATCGCCTGGGCAAGAGAATCTCCTGAACCGCGGGAAACGGTACAACAGATAAGGGCGTGTTCTTCCGGCGCAAGTTTGTCTGTTTTTCCGCACAGTCTTTCAAGTTTTTCCATGTCAAAAGAAAGGGGAGCCCCCCGGTGAAAATCAATATGCTGGGAGAAGCCCCCCCCCCTCCCCCCCATGACCAGATTTGTCGCTTCGGCTATGCGGCGCATTACACCTTCTTCATATACCGAAGGAACATACATTCGATAAATCAATGCCCGGCTTTCTTCCAGTTTGGTAACCGGACGCAGTCCCAAAAACCCCTGTTTATCAAGCAGGGCTATTTGTTTGGCCCGCTGGACAAAAACTTCAGGAAGCGCGAGATCTGCCAGGGTTTGATCTATGGCCGGGATTATATTCATATCAGCAATGCATACAATACTGGAAATGGCAGTTTTCATAATTCCCCCTAAAGACTTTTCAGCGCCTGTTTCGATTTTACTTTTTCGATGATTCCCGACACAAGAATCACGATAATCGGAACAACACTCGCCGTTGCCACAATGCCGAAAGCGCCGTCCGCCCGCAGGGAGTCATGCCCCAGCCCCAGACCGGTAGTAATAATAATGGGAACGGCAATGGGACCGGTGGCAATACCGGCCACATCCCAGGCTATCGAAGAAAAATCTTCCGGCGCAAATATTGTTAGGAGTAATGCAAGGCCGTAACAGGGCGCCAGTATCCATGAAAGATGAATACCGCCTGAAGGCAGTAAATTACTGAACAGTACCCGCGCAAAGCCAATGGCCATCCCCCCCCCTACCCCGGCAGCGGCAATCATTATTAATTTTGAACGCTTAAAAATACCGGTGGTCATTTCTTCAACGGTAACGGCGATAACGGCAAGGGCAGGCTCCGCAAAAATTGCCAGAAATCCCAGAAAAAAAACGATGACCAATATTATCAGGTATGCGCCGATAGTGCCGAAATGTGAAGACATGGCGTCTCTAATCGGAATATGGGTATAGCGGTTGCCTGAAAGCCGTTGAGGAATAAATTTTTCAAGAATTGGCCCCTTCAAACCATTAACCCAGATATAGACTTCCGGCCCATTTTCCCCCGGAACGGTAATAAGTGAATGGGAATCAACCCCGCTGATCGTTACCGCTTTTTTTTCATGGAGTGTTTCCGTGTAGGCGTACCTGAGGGAACTTCCCGCCTGGGAACTGAGGACGGTAATACCGCCAGTCATTCCCAGATTAAGGGCGAACATTCCGATAGTGGCAAACAATACGCCCAAAACAACAATGTCAGAATTGTGGACTCTGTCACGGGCAACAAGGCCAATGGCGGCAATCAGTACCAGAGCAAGGGGCAGCACGGCAAACAGGGCTGCCTTGAGGTAATACAAAAGTGAATGAGGAGCAAACACCGATGTCTTGTCATGCGCCTGCGGCCCGCCTATTGTCTGTTCGGGAAAACACAGGGTAAATTCCTCAACAGAAAGGTTGCCTGAATAGACCGCCCTTTCCGCCATTTTAACCAAATCCCCGCTGCTACCGGCAACGTAGACCGCCTTTGCCCGCTGCTGCGGCTCGGCGGAAAAAAACGAAACCGTATCGGAAGGCAGGGGAACCTTGGGGCCAATCAGGGCCGCCAAAAAAAGGACGCTCGCCACCGGCAGGGCTGAAGCAAGGGTTACCACTCCCAGACCCGTGTTATTTGAATTGGTTCCGCCGGTTTGCGCCGCACCCAAACCCAAAGCCAGAATAATCGGCACGGTAACCGCCCCGGTCGCCGCTCCGCCCGCATCCCAGGCAAGATTTACCAATGGCCGAAGAATGGGGTTTTCATCAAATATACAACTAACGGCCAGAATAATGGGGATAATGATAAATACCGGCGGCTTAAAGGGCCAGCCGAACATGAAGCGGTATACGCCCAGCACTACCGAAAGCCCCACGCCAATCGCAATGGCGGCAACGAGCCATGAATTGCCCCGGTTAAGCAGCAGGTACAAAAGCGGCGCATTCCAGGCAGGGATAACGCTTCCCTGCTGCTGGAGTACGGCGACAGCCGGTTCCGCCAGCGTTGCGGTAATGCCGACAATTACAGAAAAAACGGTAACTCCCACCACGCCGATTTTTGCCGGCAGCCTCATCCCGCACTGTTCGCCCAGAGGCATAATTCCCAGAAAAAGTCCTTCCAGAAAAAAAGACAAACCCAGAATCGCCGCACCCACACAAACGACAACGGAAAGCGCGTTGTGCAGCGGCGCTCCCAGCACCAACTGGGTTGCCGCCAAAAAAACACTTACCATGAGTACCGCTTTGAACTGGGGCCGTATTTTGTCGGAGGCGTAAGTATTGATTAATGAAAACGATTCCCTGAAAGACAGCGTTATCATTCCCTGCCGGCGCGGAAATAATCTATCTTTTAATTTGGCAAAAAACCCCACATTATTCCTCTTGGTCATTATACAACGGAAACCTGTGGGGTGTCATTAGTACGTTATTAGAACTGAATTCCTCCAAAAAAGCCAAACTTGTGGGCATAATGCCCCAAAACATCACCTATCATAAGACCGCCAAAGTTCCTGGGATCAGGGGAATTCTGATGTTTATAGAAATAATCATAGGAGATTCCGGCGAAGACGCCTAAATGTTCAAAAATTGTATATCCCGCGGTAAGGCGCAGTTGGGATGTCTCTGTGATGAAACTGCCGAAACTTTCATGGGAATACTGATCCCAGTTCATCCCATTTGTACTGTATATAGTACCTGCGGATATATCAATATCTATAAAGAATTTGTTGATGGTATATTCATAACCAAACCCTGCGCGGGTGACGAAATACCTGTTCTCGGTTCTGTTGAAAAGAACATCTCCGCCTATTCCAACGCTCAGGAGGGTATAAAAATGCTTTGAACCGCTGCGCAAACCAATATTGGTAAAGAGCATATCATCAACAAATATAAACGGGTGAAATATACCGTTTTTCATTATGTTGACCAGCCCAAAGGGAATTATGTCTTCCGATTTGCTTATGTTGACCAGCCCAAACATTGCCCCTTTTCCGCCTTTGTTAATGTTTACCAGTCCGGTCTGAACGCCGGATATTTCCCCAGCATAATTATAAATACCGGAAGCCTGAAGACCGCGGATATTGCCCACGGTATGATTAAAAATACCGGAAGTCTGAAGGCCCTGAAAATCACCTCCGGCATAATTATAAATTCCGGAAGCCTGAAGGCCCCGGATATTGCCCACGGTATGATTAAAAATACCGGAAGTCTGAATGCCTTCAACATAACCAGTATTGATAAGCCCCAGCCAGGCAACTCCCAGACCTTTAATATTGTGGCCAAAACCCACCAAAAATCCAAAAAGCACATTGTTGGTGACCTTTTCATTATTATGCCCCAGAATATTTAATCCCGGCAGAATTTGAATGTTGAAAGGATAAACCGGAACATCACCGTCATCAGCGAGTTCAGGATTGTCCCCGCGGCTGCGGCTGCCGGAAGCCGCAGCGATCATCTGGAAATTTCCCATCACCAGCGTTGTACGCTTGTTTTCGGGGAGGGTAATCTCGACCCGGTAAAAATTGTCGCCCCGCTGCAGCGTTATGCGGTATAATCCCGGCTCAAGTCCCAGTTCCAGGGGTTTGCGGCTGACCTTGGTCAATTCCGCGACCAGAAAATCCGAACTGTCCCGAATACTGATACGTCCGGTTATATCTTCGGAAAAAAAGAGGCTGGCGGAAATTTCCTTGATATCAGTCAGTACCACATCGCCGGAACCGGAAATTTGGATGTCGTAACTGGGATGCTGCGCCCCATATACCGACGTTTCCGTCTGGGCAAGGGTTTCGGTATAGGCGAAACGGTACAGTTCGTTCAGCGTAACCCTGCCGTCTCCCACAGAATCCGCCGCGCCCCGCAGTCCCGCCAGCAGACTGTGGGTAAAATAGGAGCTTTCGATACTGTCTGATTCCTGGGAAGATTCATCGGCGGAACTGGAGGTCAGAAAGGCATAACCCGCGGTAGAAACCGAACTGTCAAAAAGGAAAGGCTGGGTTTTAACGCCGCCCTTGGCGCGGGTAATGGCCCCGGAGGAACAAGAATCAAGTATCACGATTCGCATATCCGCCGGAATGGTGTTAATGCGCTCCCTCAGTTCCCGGTAGCCGTAGCGTTCCCGGTTAAGGAGAATTCCGTTTTCATCGGAATGGCCCGAATAGTAAAATACCAGTTCCGTTCTCTGGGTATTCCGGCGTGACTGGGCGGAAAGCCTGCCCATATTATCAAGCTGGCGGTTAATTTCCGCCATTGTAGGCTCAACAAGGAGTACATTGTCCTCATTGGTGATACCCCCCATGCCGGAAAAAACTTTTGACACTGATTTCGCGTCACTGACGGCGTAACGCAGCATAACTCTGTCCCTGCCGCCGTTATTCGATCCAATAAAAATGCCGAAACGCCGGGTAGCCGCCAGTTCTCCTTCGGCGGCAAACAATCCGTTACTAAAAACCAATAAAAAAAGAAATCCCGCAATAGCCACTTTTTTTCGGTTATGGTTAAACATGGTACACCTCTTAATTTTTTTTCAGTATTGTTATGGTTTCCACTTCGCAGTCCTCAAAGGCCGCCTTGCTTTTTTCTTCGATAACGATTTTTGATTCTCCCGCTATTCTTTGAGCCTTGCGAAGAACCGTATCCGTATCCAGCGGTTCTTCTGAAACCACCAGAACAAAAACCTCATAACCGGGCGCGTCATCAAGGGTATAGGCTTCGTTCAGAAAGGTACGCTTGCCTGAAACCAAAAGGGAGCTTTGTCCTTTCCGGTACGGATAGTGCATGGTTACCGCGGATCTTCCGTCGATGGAAAAAATCACCCCGTAATGTTCAGTTTCCGCCGGCGCTGTATAGGCAAGCTGTACCGTGTCCCCTTCCTGAAGCGCCGTTTGATTCGGGAGAAAAACTTCCTCTCCCTTTACATATATCAAAAGTTCTGACGCTGTTTGTGCGGTTCCCTTGATACGATTTGCCGGCACAGACGCAACTAAAGTCCCGCTGGAAATTGCCGAATCATTCCGCACAAACACCACATACAGAACCGGTACAAGAATACCCGCTACGATAAGCGCGGCAAGGCCGGTCAGGCGCATGACGGTTCTCGCACGGACAAAATGCTGCGGCTGCGTTTGCAGTCGCTGCCTAAAACTTTCCGAAAGATAGCGCAGACGCAGTTCCCGGTCAGACTCATCCAGTTCTTTCAGCCGGTCCTTAAGGCCGCCATCTACAGCCAGAGCTTCCTCGACCATTTTCTGATCTTGGGGGCTTAATTCCCCCAGCCTGTATTTTTCCAGCATAAACGCTGAAACCGTAGCTGTCTTCATATCTCCTCCCGGAATTTCAGTCTGGCCCGGCTTTTGAAAGCCTCCAGTCGCTTCCGTACCCCCGTAATGGAAAGCCCGACTGCTTCTCCAATTTCTTTAAGGGTCATCCCGTCAACATGATACATAAAGCAAATAGACCGGTTCATTTCAGATTCATCCTTCAAGATAGCCTCCAATATCAGTTTTGTTTCCACCTGGTCAAAACCTTCATCGACACTGAAAAAGGCTTCCCCTTCGGCAAAAATATCCCGGGGGCTTTCCTTTTTTTTCTTTCTGAGCCGGTTCAGGCACATATTGGTCGCCATGGTATACAACAGACTGGAGGGGAACTGACCATGAAGCCGCGGCCGTGCCCGGAGCAGATTCACAAATACATCGTGAACTGCATCCATAGCATCATCCCCATTTCCGAGAATTTTCCGGCAGCGCCGTATTACCATAGGCCCGTATTTTTCATACCAGGCTGCAACATCAATGGCCATGTATACTTATATAACACATAAGAGAGGAAAAATTGTACTCTTTACTTTGTTTAATTCTTCAGCAGTTTGACCAGTATACGGTCCAGACTGTCGGCAAAGGCCTTACGTTCCTTCTTGCCGTAGTTTGCCGTCCGTTCCACACCCAGACCGCTTTCGGCAAGACCCACCGTAAAATTCCGCAGGGAAAGCAGTTCATTGATATTGTCCCGGGAAAATACCCGTCCCCGGTCGTCAATGACGGCAACACCTTTTTCCAGCAGCCGCTTTGCCAGGGCGATGTCGCGGCTGATAGCAAGGTCTCCCGGTTCGGCCAATTCCACGATGCGGTCATCGGCGGAATTTTCTCCGGGCGGGCATATTTCCATAGCGGCATTTTCCCCGCTGATTCCCGGTACGGGGCGGTTTGCGGCAAATACCGCCTGTATCCTCCGCCGCCCGGCGGTGCGCAGGGTCAGTTCCCGTGCGTCCCGCGGGCAGGAATCGGCATCGACAAAAATTTTCATTGCGGTACCGATGCGATATAAAGGGTGAAATTCCCTCGCAGTACAAGGGGGTCTTCACCGTTGCCAGCGGGGGGAAAAAAGGCCGATTCTCCCTGTTTTAGAATCACGCCGGAAACGGAGGCTTCGCCTTCAGTGACTATGCCTATTGAGGCGCTCTGGGCAAATACCGCCGGCAAGGTCGCCGACAGGGTCGCCGTACCGCCTGTACCGTGTATCACCGTAAGGGAAAATTCCTCACAGGGGGCCGGGTAGGTAAAACAGGAACAATCCGGTTTTATAATCTGCGGCTTTAAAGGATTAAAGTCCAGTACCTTCATCAGTTCAGGAATGTCGATATGTTTTGCAGTAAGCCCCCCCCTCAGCACATTGTCGGAATCTGCCATTAACTCTACGCCCAAGCCGTGAATATAAGCATGAAGAATTCCGGCCTTCAGGAAAACCGCCTCGCCCGGCTCAAGGCGGAAAACATTCAGGTAAATGGGCGCTATTATTGATGGGTCGCCCGGATACAGCCGGGCAAAATCCCGCATAAGTTCCCATTCGCAGTCTTCCGTGCCATGAGCCGAAAGAATAAATTCCGTCAGCGCGTTTTTAACTGCCGGAGAAAGGTTAAAAAGAATTTCAAGAAAATTCCGCAGGGCGGCTGCCGGATTTGACTCCGCCATTGGCATTCCAAGCGCCTGCACCAGGGGGGTAAATCCTTCGCGTAACGGAGCGGGGGCTGGGTCGAGAAAAATACCAAGAAGCCGCCGTATTTCATCAGGACTGCGGAAGCCGCACATACCGGTAAAGGACGTAAGGGCGCAGATTATTTCAGGTTTGTGATTTGAGTCCCGATAACTGCGGTTGGGGGCGTCGTGCGCCAGTGCGGCCATGTTTTCCCGTTCAAAACCTTCGCGGGCCTGGGCCAGATTCGGGTGCGCCTGAATCGAAAGCGGTTTTTCCGCGGCAAGCAATTTGAAAAGGAAGGGAAGGGCATCGTACCGTTTCGCTGTTTTTTCCCCCAGATAACGGCGGGGATCACCGGCGATAAGTTCCCTCAAACTCATTTCACCTGACGGCAGGCTGACCAGCGAAGGAGAACCGGAATGGCTGCCCATCCACAGTTCCGCACACGGCTCGCCATTTATGAATGGCATATCACTTGTATGTCCCATTAAGCGGGGAATAAAATCCGGCGAACCCCACTCATAGCGCTTAATTTGATTGCGGAGTTTATAAAAGTCAGCCATGAAATGTTTGGTCAATGCGGGCGATAATATTTTCCATGATGCGGTTCAATTCCTGCACTTCGATTATCTGCTGCTGCCGGGTTTTTGCCTGCTCCTGTTCGATCTGTAGTTTTATCTTGTTGATTTCGTCGCAAAGCAGAAACCCGGTAAGAATAGCCACTTTAAGCGGGTCCTTCATGCCGGAAATGCCCTGGGTATTTGCAACGGCAACCTGATACTGCGCCAAAACCTCATCCAGATATGCGGGGTCTTCGCTGGCTGTAATGGAAAAACTGGCGCCAAGCGCCTTGATTACCAAATCATGCGGGCCGATTTTAGCCTTCACCTGAGATTCGGGCGGGGAGACGTCAAACTCTGTTTCCGGCAGGGGCATATTCACCGCCTTTTACTTGCCTAAAATATATCCAACTCCCCGCCTTCCGCCGGTGCGGCATCATCAGTAGATGAATTTTTGTCCGGCATATTTTCCAGGGGATCGGAAATATCGTCCCCATCTTCCGATGGGGAATCTGCGGAATCCGTCAAGGCTTCGGCGGAATCTTCCGGTATTTCAAAGCAGGTCTGTCCGTTACCGGAACCGTCGGCTGCGTCAGCCGTGGCTGCCTCAGCCGGGGCTTGCTGCGATGATTTCGCCGAACGCGGCGCCGGTTCTTTGGAGGAGGTTTTTGTATCACGCAGGCTTTTTTCCATCGCTTTTTCAAACTTGTTCAGCCTGTCAAGCGCGGAAAGAATCCCTTCTTCTATCCGGTTTTGATCTTCCTTGAAACCGGTGACCAGAACTTCAAGCTCATCAATCCGCTTTTGATAGGATTCCAGCCTTGTTTGCAGTTCCGCTTCTTGCCGGTGCAGCGCGATGTTTTCCCTGGCCAGGCGTTCAACGTAATCAACGGCCTTCGCGACCTTTGTTTCCAGCAATTTGACTTGCTCAAGGTTTATCATGTGTCCCCCTCCCTGTGTAGTCTTATGCCCCCAGCGCGGTTTTTACTTTGGCAACAACCGCCTTGAAAGCCGGAACATCTTCCATCGCAAGATGCGCCAGCGCCTTCCGGTTGATGATGATTCCCGCCTTGTCAAGTCCGGCAATAAAACGGGAATAGGCAAGACCTTCGGCGCGGCAGGCGGCGTTAATCCTGATAATCCACAATTTGCGAAATTCGCCCTTCCGGTCCCGCCGGTCCCGGTACGCATAGAACAGGGCCTTGGTAACCGCATCTTTGGCAGTCTTGTAATTTGAGTGCCTGCGTCCCCAGTAACCTTTTGCCTGTTTGAGTATTTTTTTTCGGTGTTCCTTTCTTTTGGAACCGTCAACTGCTCTTGACATTGTTTACCTCTGCTTTGCGCAGCCGCATGGCCGCGCCCCTAAATTTGATTCCGAAGCCGCCTTAACCATAGGGCAGCATTTGTTTTCTGATTACCGGTACATTGTCATCGGAGAGAATCCCCGCATGGCGCAGATTCCGTTTCCGCTTGGTAGACTTTTTGGTTAAAATATGGCGAAGGTTCTGCTTTTTGTACTTAACCTTGCCGGTACCGGTAAAACTAAAGCGCTTTGCCGCGCTTTTTTTGGT
>JAIRRB010000220.1 GCA_031256195.1 Treponema sp. | reverse complement strand
TTTGAAGAACTCGGGTTTGAGTTTACGACTATTTCCCGTAACCATATTATTAAAAACAAACGTAAAGAACATCTGGCAGAAATAGACATTCTGCTTGAAGACGGCGAATATGCTATGGTAGTGGAAGTAAAATCAATATTTAACAAGAACGATGTTATAGAACATCAGGAACGTATGAAAATTGTCCGCGAGTATGCTGACAAACGTGGTGACAAGCGCAAATACCTTGCCGCCGTGGCAGGAGCAACGATTGACGGCACGGCGAGAGAATACGCCCTGGAAAGCGGCATTTACGTTATAGAACAAACCGGCGATACGGTTCGGATAAAAGCGCCTCCTTCTTTGACCTATTGGTAAATGCCAGTGCCTTGCCCGCTTCCGCAACCCAAAAACATCTTCTGGGTCAAAAAAACATCTTGACAAAATCAGGAAATTTAGCGATATTAGGAGCATGACAAATATTGAATATTTGTCATAAAAGAAAACTATGGCATTTGAAATTACAGGAACCGGAAGAGCCGTACCCTCGCATAGGGTCAGTAACGATGATTTGGCGGCCCGGATTGACACTAACGATGAATGGATACGTTCCCACACCGGGATTGGGAACCGTCATATTGCTGATGAAAACACCTCAAGCAGCGATCTGGCGCTGGAGGCGGCAAAAAACGCCCTGGCAATGGCCGCCGGTTTCAACGGAAATGACACCGGAGAAAGGGATCGGGCTGCCGCCGAAATGGCGAAAGACCTGGATATGGTTATCCTTGGTACTGTCATGCCGGATTTTATCGGTACTCCTTCAACTGCCTGTATAGTTCAGGATAAGCTGGGAGCGGTAAGAGCGGGGGCAATGGACATTGCAGCCGGATGTACGGGGTTTGTTTACGGGCTTGAAACAGCCGCAGGACTTTTGGGCCTTGGCAGGGGCAGGAAAAGGGCGCTGGTCATCGGTTCGGAGGTGCTGTCCAAGGTAACAAACTGGGATGACCGGGGTACCTGCGTACTGTTTGGAGACGGTGCGGGGGCTGTTGTTATGGAAAAAACAGACGCCCCTTCGGAAGGGCCGGGGCGCAGAGGCCTGGTTCGTACTCTGCTCGGGGCAGACGGTTCCGGCAGCGAAAGCCTCATGTTGCGCCGGGGAGGTTCGCGCAATCCCTTTAAGGCAGGTGAAACTATCGAAAAGGGTATCTATATCGAGATGAATGGTCAGGAAGTGTATAACTTTGCGGTCAAGGCTGTTACCGATACGGCGACAGCATTGATGCAGGCCGAGGGGATTGGCCCTGATGATATTGCGTGGATCATCCCCCATCAGGCAAATGCCCGGATCGTACAGGCCGCAAGAAGGCGGTTAAAAGTCCCCGCTGAAAAGTTTTATCTCAATATAGAAGAATATGCCAACACTTCGGCGGCTTCGATTCCCCTTGCCCTGGATGAGATGAACCGGAACGGAAAACTTAAGAAGGGCGATTTGATAATGACTATTGGTTTTGGCGGCGGCCTGACCTATGGCGGCAATATAATTTTGTGGTAAATGGAGAACTATGGTGAAAAAAAACGTGGTGTTTTTGTTTCCCGGTCAGGGAGCGCAGTATCAGGGGATGGCGCTGGATTTTTTGAACTCCGGCAGTCCGGCGGTGAAAAGGCTGTTTGACGAAGCTTCGGTAATTTTTGAAAAAGACGCCGAAGCGTGGCTGCGGGATTCCGATACCGATACCTTAAAACGTACCGATGTTTCCCAGCCGGTAATAACGCTGGCGAATCTTGCGGCAGCGGCTTTCCTCGGAGAACAGGGCTATGTACCCGCCGCCTGCGCCGGTTTCAGCCTCGGCGAATATGCCGCGCTGGTTTGCTGCGGGGTGCTTGAAGCCGCCGATTGTTTTCGTTTGGTGAAGGCCCGCGGCGAGGCGATGCAGAAAACCGCAGACCGTTTGCGTACGGAAGGCGGGGATGCTGCTCCGGGAATGGCGGCGGTAATCGGCATTGATCCGAAACAGGTAGAAGAATTAATCGCCGGGTGGAGTGCGGCGGGGCTTAAAGACCTGTATGCGGCAAATATCAATTCGCCTAAACAGGTATCGGTCAGCGGAACGTCCGCCGCATTGGCTGAAGCGGAAACCCGTTTCAAGGAAGCGGGCGCAAAGAGGGTTATCCGTTTGCAGGTAGCCGGTCCCTTCCATTCGCCGCTCATGGCAGATTCGGTGGAAAATTTCCGTCCGGCCCTGGAGGCGGTAACATTTCACGATCCTCTCGTCCCCCTGTATTCAAATGTTACCGGCAAACTGGTCGGTTCCGGCGAGGAGGCGAAAAGACTCGCTCTGCTGCAAATCACCAGCCCTGTCCGCTGGGTTGAGGAAGAGGCTGCAATTGCAAGCGCCGGCGGATTTGAAGCCTGCCTTGAAGCCGGCCCCGGCAAAGTATTGCAGGGTTTATGGAAGGATTCAGCGTCCACCGTTGACGGTAGCGAGATTCCGTGTTATGCGGCGGGCACAGTTGAAGATATAAAAAAATTGGAGGAAGTATGAGACTGGAAAATAAAAAAGCGTTGATAACCGGAGCGTACCGGGGAATTGGCAAAGTGATTGCCGATTTGTTTATTGCCGAAGGCGCGGAAGTCTGGGGGCTGGACTACAAAACGCCGGAAGACCTTCCGGCGCGGGTTGACGAGGCACAGGGAAAACTCCACTGGGTTACCGCCGACCTTTCGGAACTCGCGGGAGTTGAAGGGACAATCGAAAGCGCCCTCAAAGAATCGGGCGGTTTTGATATTCTGGTAAATAATGCCGGTATCACCAAAGACAATCTTTCTTTCAGAATGTCGCTTGAAGAATGGCAAAAGGTTCTGGATATAAATTTGAGCGCGGCTTTTATAACAGCCCGTACCGTTGGCCGGGACATGATTCGAAAGCGCTCAGGTTCCATTATCAACATGGCCAGTGTGGTGGGGATTCACGGCAACGGCGGACAGGCCAACTATTCGGCCAGCAAGGCGGGGCTTATCGGCGTGACTAAAAGTCTTGCCCAGGAAACCGCCAGCCGCAGTGTGCGAGTCAACGCGCTTGCGCCGGGTTATATCGCAACCGATATGACGGCGGTTCTTCCAGATGCGGTTAAGCAGGTGATGCTGGAAAAAATCCCCCTTAAGCGCATGGGTACGCCGCAGGACATTGCCAATGCCGCGCTTTTTTTGGC
>JAIRRB010000205.1 GCA_031256195.1 Treponema sp. | reverse complement strand
AAACAAAAAAAAAAAAAAAGAAGTAAAATTGTTTTTTTCTCCGCGAAGGGTTTACGATAACCATCCAAAAAAAAACCCCCCCCCCCCCCCCCCCCCAGTGGAAAGCAGGCCTATAGCTTCTAATTGATGTATTATGAAAATAAATGTTTTTTTTCTGCTTTCAATATTTACTTTTGCCGCTTGCGCTACAGATAAAAACAAGGTTATGTTTATTCCTGATTCTGTGCAGGGTAATGCGCAGGAACAAGACGAATCGTCTCAGTCATGGGAAATCATCAAATCGCAAAATGGCTCGGTAGAAAACGGAATTCCCGCATGGCTGCGCAATTATCTGGACAGGGGAATTCAGGGAATTGAATCTTTGGATTCATATAACGGCAAATATATGTTTGTCGGAAAAAATCAGGGCGATAATTTTAACGCATTACAGCAATGGGCCAATGGCTTTACCGCCGTACAGGATTTGCCCCGGCTGATTGTCCAAAGAGTGGAAAAACGGCTTGTTGCTTCGGCTGTCCTTTACCCCGATGATGAATACGGCGAATATTTTGCATATCTAATAAAAAAAGTATCAGACGGGGAATATCAGGAAGCCGATAAAGAACAAATCTTCTGGATTAAACAGAAAAAAATTCCCGGCAGCGAAGAAGATGCTGACTATCCCGAAGCGCCGTCAGGGGAAAACCCTGAACGTTATGTGTTTTTTGTATTAATCAGTATAGATAAACAGGTGTTACAGGAAAAAATTCAAAAAATAATGACCGAAATAAAAACAAATGCGGCGCCGACCAAGCAGCAAAAAACGGCGATAAACAATATAAATCAAACTTTTTTTGAGAGGTTTTAATGGAAACTGTACTGCAATGGGGACTGGATTTTATCAGGTTTGTTCAGTCATTTGCCAGTCCGGCACTTACTGCCTTTATGCGCGCAATTACCATGCTGGGAGCGGCTCCGCTTTATATTATTCTGCTGCCTTTCGTCTATTGGTGCGTTAATGAAAAAAAAGGTGTGCATCTTAATCTGATTGTTTTGATTTCAATATGGATTAATATTTCCCTGAAATTTTTGCTGGATCAGCCCCGGCCCTTTTTTGAAGCTTATGATCCTTCGGTAGGGATGCTCAGTGAACGCATGGGAGGATTTCCATCGGGACACGCGCAGAATTCACTGGTTATGTTTATTATCATTGCGTCATGGGGAAAAAGAAAATGGTATTATGGTATAGCCGCCCTTGCCTGTTTTTTGATAGGCTTTTCCCGAATTTATCTTGGCGTACATTTTCCTACCGATGTTCTCGGCGGCTGGATTATCGGCGCTGTACTCCTCTGTATTTATTTTCTTTATGCTGACCGAATGGAAGCGCTGCTGGCAAAAGGCGGTTTTCGCGCAGGAATGATTGCCAGCGCCGCCCTTGCCTTTGTCATGATACTGTACCGGCCCGGCGAAGAGTCGCTCATGTCCGGCGGAACGGTGCTGGGCATGGGTGTGGGTTATTGTCTGAACCGGCGTTACATCGGTTTTGAAAGTTCAGGGCTTTTGGGCAGAACCGGCGCCGCGAAATATATTACCCTGTCCGCCCGCTTTATTCTGGGAATCGCCGGTGTTATGCTGATTTTTGCGGTATGGGGAAGACTTGTCCCGCAAAACCTGTTTTCCGCAAATCAAAAACTTTTCGGTTTTATCCGTTTTACCGTTTCGGGTCTCTGGATTTCAGCCGGCGCCCCCTGGGTTTTTCGCTGTATACATCTGGCGGAAAAAAACAATGCCGGAGATTAGTTCCTACGGTGATGATTCTCCCATAACGGCATTCGCCACCACACCCGGCAGCAGCGCCCTTACACTAATCCGCTGTTCCGGTAATGGCGCGTTGAATCTCGCGGAAAAAATTTTCTCCGAACCGGAAAAGCTCAGGCAGACCGCGGGGAATACCGTCCTTCACGGCTGGATAGTTGCAGCTAACGAAAAAATTGATGAAGTGTTGATTTCGGTATTCCGCTCTCCCAAAAGCTATACCGGCGAAGACAGCCTGGACATTTCCTGCCACGGCGGCATCGCGGCGGGTAAAGGGGTAATGGCCGCTTTACGGGACTGCGGTTTCCGTGACGCCCTCCCCGGTGAATTTACCTTTCGCGCCTTTATGAACGGCAAACTTGACCTGACCCGCTGTGAATCGGTTATGGAACTGGTTTCCGCCCGCACGGACAAGGGCCGCGGTCACGCGATAAACCGCCTTTCCGGCGTACTGGAACATGAAATTAACGCCACAAAAAAACAACTGGTACAAGCCCTTTCCGGCGTGGAAATTTTTCTTGACTATTGCGAAGATGAAATCAGCGCACCCGCGGATGAAGCCGCCGGACATTTTTCCGGTCAGCGTCTGGTACAGGAAACCCTTGCCCGTCTGCGCAAACTTGCCCAATCCTGGCAGCGGGAACGTATTTATCAGGAAGGGATTCTCGCCGCAATAGCGGGACGGCCCAATGCGGGCAAGTCCAGCCTGTTTAACCTGCTGTTAAAGGAAGAACGTTCAATAGTTACCGAGATTCCCGGCACTACCCGCGACTGGATTGAGGCGGCAGTTTCCCTTGAAGGCATTCCGCTCCGCTTTGCCGATACCGCCGGTCTGCGGGAATCGCTTGATCCCGTTGAAAAAATCGGCGTAGAACGCAGCCGGGACTTGCTGGAGTCGGCGGAATTAATTCTGTACCTTATAGACGGCACGGCGGGCGTTACCGGTGAAGACCGGGCCTTTATTACGGGGAACAGGCCGCCGTCACAACTATTGCTCATTATTTGGAACAAGGCGGATATTGTGCCGATGCCGACAACCTTTCCATTTACGGCTAACGGTCCAATCGGAGTCAGCGCCAAAACCGGCGAAGGCATTGCGGAACTGGAATCGGCAATCGTAAAAACCATCGAGGAACGGTTGAACACGGCGGATGAACAGCCCGTGTCCGCCGCGGCGTCCCTGGGTACAATCAGGCAGAAAAATCTGGTAGAAGCCGTCGCCGCCGCCCTGGAAGAAGCGCTGGTTCTGGCTGAACGGAAGGAACCGCTTGACCTTATCGCGCCCCTGCTGCGGGAAGCGGTTAATTCATTAGGCGAAATTACCGGAGAAGTTTCCACCGCCGATATTCTTGAAGAGATGTTCAGTAAATTCTGCGTAGGGAAGTAACAGCCTAAAACAACTCCATTTGAGCGCCTTTCTTTTCCTCATAAGCCCGCATATACGCAAACAGAACATCATTACCGCATACAATGCCATGTTTTTTGCATACATCGTATACCAGCTTCATTATCGCATCATTATGGTCACTGAATATTTCATAATCAAGGCCGTACTTTTTTTGATACACATTTTTCAAACCGGGGAAGTGTTTATCTAGTTGAGCGTAAAAATGTTCGCGGTTTCCTTCCCGTAAGGTAAGGCCAATGGCAAAAAGAATAACGCCGTAAACGCCGGCTTCAATACAGTAATCCAAAAGCCCCCGCAGATTTTCCTCGGTATCATTAATAAACGGCAGAAAGGGGGAAAGCCACACAATGGTTTGAATGCCGTTTTCGCGCATGATTTTCAAAACTTCAAAACGCCGTTTAGTGCCGCAGACATTTGGTTCAATAATGCCGCACAGGGTTTCATCAAAAGTAGTAAGCGTCATTGCGACAATACATTTGGCCTTTTTATTAATGCTGACAAGCAAATCCATATCCCGCAGAATCAGGTCCGACTTGGTTTGAATGGCAAGACCGCAGCCGTATTTGTTGATAATTTCCAGGCAGGCGCGGATATTGGCAAGATTTTCCCGCACGGGAATATAGGGGTCGCTCATCGCGCCGGTTCCAATCATGCACTTTTTTCGTTTCCGTCTGAGCGCGTCTTCCAGCAGCGCCGGGGC
>JAIRRB010000171.1 GCA_031256195.1 Treponema sp. | reverse complement strand
GGAAGACGAAAAATGGTGTATATATATGAGGTATCGGCATCAGGAAAAAGCGGCGGAGTTGGTAGAAGAATTATGCCAGAAAGAGGAGGGCATCATGGTAGCGGAACGGGCAGTAGCGGAAGTAAGCCGGGACTATAGAAAGTTTGCGCGGTGGATGGCGGAAGTGAAGAACCGCATGGATCGCGCACAGATGATATATGACGCCAAGCAGGAAAGCATACTCGAAATCGCCCGCAAAATGAAAGAAATGGGCGATACCATCGAAAAAATACAAGCCGTTACCGGCCTTCCGGCAGAATCCATCGAACGGCTGTAGCCAAATATTCGGGGCTGAAATATTAAAGGCGGCCCCGCCCGGCGCCCCATCCCTTGACGGGGCACATGCACTTTATACAAGCCGGACTATACCGCCTTGGGTTTTTTCACTTCAATGTATACCACAATAAGCGCCGAAAAGAGCACCAGGATGATGCTTTCAGCGGTAAGGGCCGGAAAGGCGATACGGCGGCAGGCCATTTCCGCGCCTTTGCAGCCGCCGATAAGCGAGTAGGGAATAAACAAAGCGACAATACCGGCAAGGAATGTGCTGATGGCCAGACCTAACTGCGTTTTGGGGTCGTCAAAGGCGAACATGCAGATGCCCAGCGCGGCGATTAACAAACCGATGCCGATTTCCGCCTGCAGCGACCAGAAACACAGGGGCCGGGCGTTCCCGTGGGCGCAGCCTTTTAACAAAAACTGCGGCCCCAGGCCAATCAATAAACCGAGTACGCACACCGCCGCAGCCATGATAATATTTCTTTTCATAATTACTCCTATTTTAAGAAAATTTACCACGGAGGTCACGGAGAAGCACGGAGAAGCACGGAGCTGAGCACGAAAACCGCCCTTTCCTCCATGAAACTCCGTGTCTTTCGTGGTAAAATTCTTTGAATTACTATTTTTAAGGATACAATCGTATTAAAACGTTACCTTAACTTTTTTTCTCAAAAAGCCACCCTACGCGACCTGTCCCACCGATAGGCAAACAGACCGCATAGGGTGGTTAGTGATACTAATACCTCAAAAAGGTACTAGCAGTCACATTTTGCGTCTGTGGCCGACTTAAGAGTCGCAGCACATTTGGTAATTTCTTTACAGAGATTGCCTTTGGAAAGCTGACACTTTCCGTCACCAGGGCAGCCGCCGCAACTCGCCAGGACCAAACCGGATGCCAGCAGAATCGCTACCATCGCCAAAACAATAATCTTCTTCATAAGAAGCTCCTTTGTGGTCTTTCCCACCGTCAGTTAATGTTTCCCCTCCAAGAGGGTTATCACATTTATAGCATAATTCAAAAAAAATGTCAACCGTTTATGATTTTTTTTTAATTTTTTTATGGTGGTTATAATGGCCATCGCTATAGGTAAAATTCCCTATAATATGGGCAGCCAGTATTATTCCTCAAGCCGTCGCTTTATTTCTTCCACCGGGAGTCCCAATTCCAGCATTTCCAAAAGACGTTGCCGTTCCTCATGCTGGCCCTCCTGGAGACCTTCCTGGCGACCCTCGGCATGCCCCTCTGTACGACCTTCCTGGAGACCTTCGGCACGGCCCTCCTGGAGACCTTCAGCATGGCCCGCCGCACGACCTTCCCGTTTGGCGTCATATATCATCTGCGCACGATCCATCCGGTTCTTCAACTCCCCCATCTTCCGCACCGCTTTCAAATAATCCCGGTCTATCCCCGCTACTGCCTTCTCTGCCCACATTATCCCTTCCTCCGTGCCGTACAGTTTCTCTATCAGCTTCGCCGCCTGTTCTTCATGCCGATACTTCATATATATACACCATTTCTCGTCTTCAGGCAAGTTGCGGACGTTTATCCTCTTCTGCGTTAATATATTTTGCACTTTTTGTTCCAGCTTCGGCATCTCGTAAAAAATGATTTCGTTTATATCCGTAAGCCGGTCATGTTCCTCTTCTTCCATGTAAAAGTAACGCCGGGGCAGTTTGGTACTGTGGGGGTACAGGATACAGTTGAGGAAGAAGATTTGATACACCCGTTTGATTTCTCCGTAGGCATGGCCTTTGCGGGACTGGGTTGCCTGGAGCATGGCGGTGTAGAGGGCGGCCCGGTCCGGAATGCTGTCGCCGGATTTGTCGATTTGCATTTCCAGGTCTGCGGCCTCGCCGTCGTTAAAGATGACGTGGACGTCCAGGCGTGAAAATTTAGCGTCAAGGTGGGCGGGAATTAACTCATTATTGGTGACCTGGACATTGGAGACTTCGCGGCGGATACAGGCAGACAGGAGGTGGCGGAGGGCATGGCGGGATTCGATGGTATCGGAAGTGAGCATAGTTTTGAAGACTATGTCGTCCATAATGCAGAGGGGTTTACCCTGGGCAAGGTTCTCCTGGGCCAGTTTTTTCAACTCTCTTGAAAACTGGTAACGTTTCAATAAATTATTCATACCCTCTATAAGGCAAAAACCCGCAAAAAGCATTAGTGGTTTGGGGGAAATTTGAAGTCTTTCTAAAAAATTATACAGCGGTTTTTTTTTCTTGTTAAAAAAAAGCGGGAGGTTCAGGCTCCCGCTTTTCTCTTTTTATATTATGGATAATTATTGTACTGCCTGCGTCAGGCGTATCTGGCTTTCGCTAAAACCATCAATGGTTTTTACCAGGGCAAGCCAGTAATTTGCCTCGGTTTCTGATATGTACGGCCCAACCCGCACACGATACCATGTTTTTCCGTCAATGTCGCGGTTGTCAATAATCGAGGCAATGCCCCGTGACGCCAGTGATTCTCTGGCTCCTTCCGCTCGTATTTTGGTGCTGAATGCGCCTGTTTGAACCCAATAGTTGTCGAACTTTTTGCCTGAATTTGCCGCCGGTGATTTTACCGGCGCCGGTTTGGCAGCGACAGGAGTTTTGGCGACGGGTGGATTGACCGGCGCGGCGGCTTGAACCGGCGTGCGTTGAACCGCCGGTTTAACCGTTGAAGGTTTGGATGCCCGCACTACCGGAGTGTTGGGAACCGCGGCGGTTTCGGGTATGGGAACTGTCAGGGTGGTAACAGAGGGATTTTCCACCGGCTCGGCAAAAGTAACTTCAAAGGACTGCGCGCCGCCGTTATACGACTGCGGTTCTGTTTCTGTCACGCCGGAAACAGGCTGAATTTTCTGAGAGCCCACCGGCTCAGCGGCGGTAACCCAATCCCGTTCGGCAGCGGGCAGCGACGACTGGAACGATGACGCGGGTCTTTGCCGGGGCGCAATCATTAACAAGGGAATCCCAATGATGATCAGCAGAACTATTCCTACCGCTACGGCTACCAGTAATAATTTTTTCTTTTCCATGGTTGTTCAAACCCTCCCTCATACAATTTAGTTTGCCCCCAGTTTTGACAGAATGGCATCAATCCGGCGCTCCAGTCTTGATTTTCCGATTCCTGAGTTCTCTACCTTGTATATATCGGCATTTTCCGCTAAATATTGAGCGGAAAATTGTTTTTGGCTCAAAAAACGCCTGAAAATGCCGATCCAGGGGAGTTTATCCCGCCGTTTTGCCCGTATCAGGCGAATCGACAGGGAAGATTTGACCACGATAATGCTCTGCAACTGAGCAAAAATAATGGATTTATGGAGCAGGGCGGCATTGATAACGCAGTTTTTCCCGTTGTGGGCGGCAATCCACTCCAGGGTTAAACGGTTTGCCTCAGGATGAACGATGGCTTCCAGCGCGGATAACTCATGTTTTCTGCCAAAAACCTTTTCCCCCAACTGCCGCCGGTTAACCGAGCCGTCCTGATTCTGTATATTCTTTCCAAAACGAGTAAAGATATCCGCTTTTTTATTTTCAATGGCGATGTATCCCAGTTTGTCCACGTCCAGAACCGCAAATCCCCGCCTTTCCAGCAGGGCCGCAACATGGTTTTTCCCGGCGCAATACATTCCGGTAAGCCCGATGAGCATGATTATACATACCGTAAAATTTGATATTCGGCAATCCGCCAGAGCGCCGCCGCCTATTCCCTCTTCTCCCCGGTTCATGCTATAGTACCGTAATGGCTCAAAAGCAGCATGATTTTTTTGACAGCCTTCAGATTCTGACGGAGGGGTTATTAACACGGCGGAACCGGATTCGGCGCATCAAAAAAGAAAAACAACGGGCAAAAAACCCGGTGCTGGACTGGATGGGGGCCTTTATCTGGGCGGCAGGCATGGTGCTGCTGGCAAATCAGTATTTGCTACAGGCCTATGTGATTCCTTCCGGCTCCATGATTAATACCCTGCTTATCGGCGACCGGATATTTGTCAACAAACTTGTTTACGGGCCAGAACTGCTGCCCGGCATGCTCAAATTACCCAGCCCCATTAAGCCTCAACGGAACAATATTATCATTTTTGAAAATCCTTCATACCTTTCGCGGGGGCCGGTTTTTGATGTGGCCCAGCGGATTATCTATATGCTGACCATTTCGCTGGTGGACATTGACCGTGATGAAATGGGCCAGCCGCGGGCGCATTTTTTGATAAAACGGGCGGCAGGGATGAGCGGTGACCATTTTGTCATGGAAAGGGGCGAGATGAAGGTTCGTTTTGCCGGGGAAAACCGCTGGACGGATGAGCGGGGATTTATCGCGCAGCGCGGCTGGAAGCACCGGATTAGCCGTCTTATGGAAACGGAACAATACCCGGCGCTGGAGATGGCGGGAAAGGCCGCCGCGTGGCAGGACCTGGGGTTGCCCGTGCCGGAACGCCTGCAAGACGCGCATTCATCGGCGAGTAATATCCGTTACCCCGATTACCTGACCCACGAAAAGGCGCGGATTGAAACCCTGCGGGGGGCCATGCCCCATGACCGCCGTTATGCGATATTGTTGGCCCGGTATTCGCTGGGCTGGTATGTGCCGGAAGGGAGGATTTTCCCCCTGGGCGACAACCGGGACAATTCACGGGACGGACGCTACTTTGGGCCGGTACGTCTTTCAAAGGTACTGGGCGGAGGTTCAATAATCTATTGGCCCCTGAAGCGAATGGGCGTCATTCGGTAAGATTCCGGGAGTAGCAATGTTTGACAAGGCGCTTAAATATTCCTATGCGGCACAAAAACAGGAGCGCCACAAACTGCTGCGGATGATATTAATCCTGCTGTCCCTGTACCTGGTGTATAATATTATCAGCGCTTTTTTTGTTTCCGTGTGGGTCTTGCAGAACAATACCATGCAGCCGGGGCTGCGCGCCGGCGACCGGTTTCTGACGGTTTCTTCGGCCCTGCCTTCCCTGCTTGCGGAAATAAAGCAGACGGAGGGGATTCCCTTTAAGCGGGGAAATATTGTTCTGGTCGATACCAGACGCGGTGAACAGCGTAACTGGTTTTTAATTATTGTTGATAATATTGTCCGTTTTTGTACCGCGCAGCAGTACAGCATGATAAAGACAGAGGAACACCTGTATATCAAACGGCTTATCGCCCTTCCTGGAGATGAAATAAGCATGGCTAACTTTGTCCTGCGGGTAAGGTCGGCGGAGAGTTCCTATTCCCTGACCGAATTTGAACTTGCCGACCGGCCCTATCATCCTGATATTCCCCAGATACCGGCCCTGTGGGATGATACGATTCCTTTTTCAGGCAGCATGGACAAGATCGTGCTTGGCCCCGGCCAATATTTTGTCGTTTCCGATGACCGGGGAAATACCGGCGATTCCCGCAGTTGGGGACCGGTCAGCGCGCAGGAGATAATCGGCAGGCCGGTATTCCGGTTCTGGCCCCCGGCGCGAATAGGCCGTCCCTGACGAATGACCGCGTCGCTGTACCTGCACATTCCCTTTTGCGCCAGTCTCTGCGATTACTGTGATTTTTATTCGATTGCCGTTAATGAAACACCGTATACCCTCATCGATTCTTTTATTGACGCGCTGTTAGCTGACATTAAAGACCAGTTTGCTTTTTTTCATGTTGATCATGTTCCCAGCGTTTATATAGGGGGAGGAACGCCTTCCGCACTGGGGGCGGAGTGTACGGAACGCCTGCTATCCGGTTTACAGGCATTGCTGAAACATACCGGAAAAGCCCCTGATGAATTCACCATTGAGGCCAATCCCGAATCGGCTGATGAGGATTTTTTAAGGGCCTGCGTCAAAGGCGGCGTCAGCCGGATAAGCCTGGGTGTTCAGACCTTTCATGAACCGTCACGCCGGGCAGTCCACCGGGCGGGGGACGGCAATCTGCTTGATGAACGGCTGAGCCTGGCAAGTTCCTGTTTCCCCGATGCCTTTTCCGTTGATCTTATCACCGGCCTCCCCTTTCAGACCGCCGCCGTGCTGCGGGAAGATATTGAGCGTATTCTTGCTTTCCGGCCTGCCCATGTTTCGCTGTACAGTCTTATCCTTGAACCGGAAACGCCCCTGGGCAAACAGGCTGCGCTATCAGCCGCCGTCGGCAAGGCCGCCGGCAGGGCCGCCCTTGCCCTGCCCCGCGGGGATGAAGCCGACCATCTCTGGATTACCGGCCGCGATATGCTGGAAAAGGCCGGCCTTTTTCAGTATGAAGTTTCCAATTTTGCCCTGCCCCATAAAACCTGCGCCCACAATATACGGTATTGGCGCATGGAAAATTGGCTGGGCGCAGGCCCCGCCGCTTCGGGAACGATTATTGATGACGCAGACGGCAGCGGCAAGCGTTTCAGTTATCCGGCGGACATCAACGCATACCTTGCCATGCCGCAACCCCGCATCCGTTCCGCCCGCATCGAAGAATTGAACCAAGCCGACCTTATGCGGGAAAGCCTGCTCATGGGCTTCCGCTATCGCGCAGGGCCTGATCCGCTGATGTTCAGGCGGCGTTTCGGCTGTAGCATTGAAGACTGCATCCCCCAAACTATCACCCGCTGGCTGGCGCGGGGCTTTTTTGAAACGGCACAAAACGGCAATCTGACCCCTTCACGCGAGGGATTGCTGTTTCTCAACGCTTTTCTTCGCGACGCTTTTGCCGAACTGGATTGAAGATGATGCCGGTAATTGTAACTAAAAACAGTTGCAATTCATTACTATTTTTGATATACTTACAGGGAAGGTATCCATTTGAGCAAGAAAGAGAAACTCGTTCGCCGTTTACTGTCGCGTCCGGCTGATTTCACCTTTGATGAACTAACTACATTGCTCAAATCTTTGGGGTATGCAATGGAAACAGCGGGAAAAACCGGCGGTTCTCGTGTTGCATTTACGAATGAGGATGGAAATTACATTCGGCTACACAAGCCGCATCCCAGAAACATTTTGAAACTATATCAAGTTGACGCTATTGTCGCCAATTTGACGGAAAGGGGATTATTATGAACGGTAAGAAACAAGGAAGCTATCTGCACTATAAAAACTATACCGGAAGTGTTGAATTTTCCGAAGAGGACGCTGTATTTCATGGAAAAGTCATTGGGGTAAAAGCGCTTATCTCATTTGAAGGCAGCAGCGTGAACGCTATTACCAATGATTTTCATAAAGCGGTAGACGAGTATTTACAATTTTGCGCTGTCAAGGGAAAAGAACCAGAAAAACCATTCAAAGGTTCTTTTAATGTTCGCATCAGCGCTGATCTCCACCGCAAACTGGCTCTAACCGCATCCGCCCGCGGAGTCTCTTTGAATATGCTGGTTGAAGATGCAATTCAACAGTCGATAAGCGTATAAAATATTATTCTTAATTGCTGCCTGCATCAGCAGTCCCCAGGGTATCCAGTTCAAGACGCGCCTGCCGCTGGACCGATGAGGGCTGGTTTATATTGCTGAGCAGAACCAGTATACGGGCGCCGATATTGAACAGGGGTGGGCCGGAAAAACGGCACAAAGCACCGGTGGCGGCGGCTACCGAAACGAGTATTTGTTCATCAAAGGCCGGATTTTCCGGGGTTATGGCGGCAAGGAATTCCTGAATCGCCGCGCCGGTGGGGTCTACGCCTATGTCGCCTATTGCCCGTGCGATGGCGGCCCTGACCAGCGGCTCTTGCTCGCTTCTGAAAAAACGCGCCAGCCAGGGAATGACTTCCCTTGACCCAATACGGGACAAAAGCTGCAAAGCCAGAATCCGGCTGTCTATCAGGGTGCGGGGCTGGTTGTAGGAAAAAGCGCCCTGCCGCAAACTGCCCCCCGCAGTTTCCATACAATAGCCCAGCCACTCACGCTCGTTCTCCCCTACCCTGCCCGCCAGAATTTCCCGGCGCATGGTTTCCAGTTTGTTTCTGATTTGTGTTTCATCATTGAACCCCAAAGAAACTTTCAGTGAAGATGGCGGCAGTCCGTAGGAACCTTCCGGAGCAGGGCCGTATAAATTTCGTTTGCGGTTTAATGCCCGGTCTTCCAGTTTCCACGCGTACAGTATCCAATCCGTTCCCCCTGAATACAGCACCCCCTCATCGTCAAAAGCCGGAATACTCGAAGCGTTTTTCAACGTGGTAAACCACCGGCGATTGCCGTCAACGGTAAAACCCGCGGCTCCGCTTACGCTGAGTACATAAATACCCCGTTCATCGTAAATGACCGCCGCATCGTTTTCACCCTTCCCCTGCTGCGCCCGGACATGGGTATCGGCAGTCCAGAGTATTTGCCCGTCAAGGCCCGACAGCAGAACAAGCTGTCCGTTGGCAAGGGCCGCCGCCGCATTGCTTCCCCTGCTTGCCGCCGCCAGGGGCGGTGAAGGCAGACGGGGCAGATCAAGCGGCGCGGCATCCGGCAGAGATGGATTAATCAACTGCAGGCCGCCGTCCCGGTACAGGGCCAGAATCGCCGGAGCGGGAGAAATGGCGTTAGCTGAAACAGGACGCCCGATGGAAAGCAGTATACGAGGAGCAGACGGCAACCGCCGGACTATGGCCGCGCCGTAGGGATCAATGCATACAACATCGCCGGTTTCCAGGGCCAGCAGAATGCCGCCGGACTGATCCAGCCATGGACCGGCGCTGAGTGCGCCTTCAAGCTGCCGCACCCACAGAAGGTTTCCCGATGCGGTATAACAGGAAATTTGTTTGCTGACCGGAATAAATACCCTGCCGTCCCAGCCCAAAACGACCGGCCCGGCAAGCGCTCCGCCAATATTGGTTCGCCAGAGTTCCCTTCCCACCCGGTTAACCGCAATAAAAACGCCGTTTGTTCTGCAAATATACGAAGTGCCTTCGCGCGAGCGGGTAACATAGGGGCTTATGCGTCCTTTTGCCGAAAAATTCCACAGCGGCCTGCCCGACGAGGAGTACGCCTTGATGTTTCCCCCGTCCAGCGCCATCACTACCGACTGCGCCTGGACTGTCGGCCGCCCGATAACCGCCCCGCCAACCGCCTGCCGCCACAGATAGGCGGTATTTACCGCGGCATCTATCGCAGTATCCACCGCGGTAGATGCCGAAGGACCGCTGTTTTGGGCAAAGACCGGCGCTGAACATAACAATACCGCTAACAGGTATGAGTATCTTCGCATAACAAAATCCGCTGTACGCTGCCTACTGAAGATTGTTTAACCACAACTTAAGAAATTCCACCACAGAGTTACACGGAAATTATTTTTTCTTCCGTGAAACTCCGCGGTTTCATTAAAGTTGTTCGGAAACTTCAGTTTCTGAACAACTTCCATTCGTATCGACTCATGCCCGGCTTTGGGGCGCAATCCAGGTATTGATTACCTCATCCAGATGAAGAACATCCAATGGTTTTGAAAGAACATCCTGGAAACCCAAACTGAGGAATATATCCTTGTTGCCGATAACGGTAGTGCTGGTCAGGGCGATAATCGGTATGTTTCGCGCATAATCGCTGTCAATCTCTTTCCGTATCATCCGCACCGCTTCCTTGCCGTCCATTTCCGACATCCAGCGGCTCATCAATATCGCGTCGTAACGGGGTTCTCCGCGGCGAATAACATTAACCGCTTCCTGTCCGTTGGCAAGACAGTCAACCGACATTCCGTACGGCTTCAACATCCCCTGCGCTATTTCAAGGTTAAGTTCGATGTCATCCACCACCAGTACCTTTATTTTGGGAAGCTGAACGCGCTGCAGGCTGGCCTTGTCAACATGCTTCTCGATATACTTGAAGTTTTTCAGCCCCGCAAGACCGTCCGCGCTGATAACATCATCATTAAGATATTTCTGCCGTATCCGCACGGTAAACGTCGAACCTTTCCCCAGAACGCTTTCCACCGTAATGGTCCCGTCCATAAGAGCGGCTATTTTTTTGGTCAGGGTAAGGCCCAGTCCGCTTACTTCCTCATGGTTACGGCTGCGCACCCGGGCGGCATCCGTACTGTTATAATCAATAAAGAGTTTATCAATGTCCTCCGGCCTGATCCCCACGCCGGTATCCGTAAAGGATGAAACCAGCCATACCGAGTCTCCGTCCCGTTCGGTAGAAACCCGCCATTCAACCGTTCCCTCTTTGGTATATTTTATGGCGTTGCTTATCAGATTGTTGTAAATTTGTTTTATCCTTAAGGTATCGCCAATCAGGCGGGCGGGGAGTTTTTCATCAGGAACGATGCGGAAGGCAACGGATTTTGAGCCAATGCTCCGCATGTTGGCGCTTGCCGTTTCGTTGATAAACCCGCACAAATCGTACTCGGCGGGCATTACCCCGAATTTGCCTGAATCCATGTTGGAAATATCAAGCAGTTCGCCAATGACGCCCATAAGGGAAACGCCTGACTTGTAGATTCTTTCAAGGTAACCCTTTACATCTGACGATACGTCTTTTTTGGTGAGGCTCAATTCAGAAAGGCCGATTACCGCGCTCAGGGGGGCGCGCATATCGAAACTCATATTGGCAATGAAATTGGTCTTGGCGGCTTCGGCCGCTTTCAGGGCTTCACCCATCTTTATCAGTTGGGCGTTCTGTTCCCTGACCTGATAGAACGGCTTGGCGATGCTGCCCGACGCAATGGCCGCCGCAAGCATCCCCAGGCCCAGGAAGATGAAACCTGAAATGATGATCAGGTTTCTTACCTGATGAAAGGGGCTTTCCGCTATGGGAGCGGTAACCGTAACAAACCAGCCCTGGTCAGAAGTGGTTATGGGTACAAAGGCGGTAACCGCATCAACGCCGTCAAAGACAAAACGGCTTGCGCCGGATTCACCCGCTATCATGCGCCGGATTGTCTCGGTGACGGCCTTGTGACGGCTATCCTTTTTTATCAAATCCAGAAAGTTGACGCGTCTAGTAACCCAGTCGTGGTTTACATTGGCAAGGATTGTTCCCTCACGGTCACCCATGGCAATATTTCCGGTTCCCCATAATTGAAACTGGTTGACCTTTTTGCTGAAGTACATGCCCGGAACGGTAAAGGCCGCTATGCGGGAACGGGAACTGTCCTGTCTGTCGCCCTGGAAAAAGGCATCCGCCATCGGTACAAAAATGTGGAAAACCGGAGCTCCCGAAGGCGACTGCCGGGTGGTCGAAATAATTTTCTGCCCTCTGAGGGCCTGCTGCCCGTATTCACCGAGGATCATATCATCGGGCGTCGGTATACTGCCGTAAGCCGCCTCGACCCCGCCCAGAGAGTTAAATACCGTTACCGCCAAAAAACTGTCGCTGTAGGCGGCAACCTGCTCTATGAGCACCATGCGCAGGTCTTCGATGGGTATGCCCTGCAAGGCCTGAACCACGGCGGAAGCGTCTATCATGAGCAAATCAAGCTCGCTTGAAATATACTCATTTGCCACCGATGCCACCGACTGCATACTATTTTCCAGAGTTTTGATAATTTCATTTTGCGCCGATGAGATACTGATTACCACGCTGGAAGCGGTAATCGCCAGAATAATCACGGTAATTATCAGAAACACCTTAATCCGTATCGACATTTTCCCTTCCTTTCCTGCCCTTTTAAGGGGTGGGAGTACAGTATACCATGGTGTGTAAAAAATTTCAAGTGAAAAAATAAGGCATCGGGGGCAGCATTTACCTTTCTATCAGATACCAAAACAAGGCAAAATTCGCCTGGAATGACCAGCGGGGCGGCAAAAACACCGGATTGCTCAACATCATAAACTCAAGAAATTCCACCACGGAGTACACGGAGGAAAAGACGATTTTCGTACACTGACCGCAGGTCAGTCAAACTCCGTGACCTCCGTGGTTATATTCTTGCTTATTGGGTACCTTTTCTTAAACCGGATTCTGCCGGTAATCCGTCAAAAAATTGCCCAAGCGGTGTATGGCATCGGCCAGGGTGTCTTTATCGGGGAGGAAGACGATGCGGAAGTGATCCGGCTCTTTCCAGTTAAAGCCTGTGCCGTGAACCAGCAGCAAATGCCGTTCGCGCAGCAGATCAAGCATAAACTTTTCATCGTCAGTTATGCCGAAACGCTGCACGTCAATTTTGGGGAAGCAGTATAAAGCGCCTTTCGGCATGACCACGGAAAGGCCGGGAATCTCATTGACCATTTTTACCGCTACATCCCGCTGTTCGTGCAGGCGGCCGCCGGGGAGAATCAGGTCTTTAATGCTCTGATACCCGCCCAGAGCGGTTTGTATGCCAAACTGGGAGGGCATATTGGCGCAAAGCCGCATATTGGACAGCATATCAAGGCCGTCAATATAGCCTGCGGCGTTTTTCTTGTTCCCCGAAAGAACCATCCATCCGGCGCGGAAACCGGCGGAACGCCATGATTTTGAAAGGCCGTCAAAACTGATGGTGAAAATATCCGGCGCGATGGTCGACATGGGGATATGTACCGCGTCATCGTAGGTAATGCGGCTGTAGATTTCATCGGCGTAGACAATCAGGTCGTTTTCGCGGGCGATAGCGGCAATGCTTTCCAGAACGGAACGCTCGTACACCGCGCCGGTGGGATTGTTGGGATTAATCACCACAATGGCTCTGGTTTGGGGACTGACCTTTGAACGGATGTCGTCTATATCGGGGTTCCAGTCGGCGGATTCATCGCAGCGGTAATGAACCGCCCTGCCCCCGGAAAGGGTAATGGCGGCAGTCCAGAGGGGATAATCCGGCATGGGAACCAATACCTCATCGCCTGAGTTCAACAGGCCC
>JAIRRB010000159.1 GCA_031256195.1 Treponema sp. | reverse complement strand
GAGCATTGAGCATGTCCCGGTTGTCAATTTTCACATTCCCTCTTTGCTTGGGCAGCAAGCCCGCTATGCGTTTGTATTGTTTATCGTTTAGTTTCATTTGCTTTTACTATATCACTTTTCTTTAGTGTGAACACACCCTAGAAAGATAAACTACCCTTCATTCCGCCCTCAGCAGCAGGCTTTTCCAGTTCCAGGGCAAAGGCCCCGCCTGTATCCGCTGCCTGAGCATTGCTTCGATCTGCGCAAAATCATCCGCGTTAAGGGCCTTCCCCATAAAAACGCCCCAGCGGGATTTTTCCCGGTCAAACCATACGTCAATATCTTTGGGGCCGATAAGGCGTTCTTCTTTTTGATCGAGGGTCTGGATTTTCAGTTTGAGGCCCTGCGCTTCAAATGCGTTTGACACAGCGTCGGCATCCCAATTCCAGGAATCTGTTTGCGAGAAAAAGGCGTCTTCCGCCTGCCCCAATTTTTCGGCAAGCTGAGAATTGTCACATTCATCCAAAAGTAAACGCGAAATTCGCTGACCCAAAAGAGGCGGCGAACAGAGCAGCGCCAGGCAGCCGCCGGGGGCCAGCAGGGGCTGTGCTGAAATTGCAAGGCGGGAAAATGCCGCTTCGGCGGTTTGCGTTCCGGCGGCAAAACCTTTCCGCCAGGGTTCCCGCAGCAGAATATGGTCGAAAATGGGCGAAGAAAACCATTCGGCGGCCTGCTGCGGCGAAGGGAGAGGGCCGTCTTCCAGTACGGCGATTTCAGGCTGCTCGGTTATATCCAATGCTGACGCATAACGGAGCAGGGCTTCGCGGGCCGCTGCGCTGCCGACCAACGCGGCGCTTAAGCCTTCGGGACAGCGGCGCAGGCTTTCCCAGAGGAGCAGGCCGTCTCCCGCCAGGGGGATAAGGACACGGCTGTGCCGGGAAGGAGACGCGGCATTGAATAGCGCGTCACGGTCGCTGAGCAGCAGGGCGCTCCTGCCCGATTCAAGCCGTTTGAACCATCCTTCCCTTCCTTTGGCCGCCGCCGACCAACTCAGCAATTCCCCGTCTCCGGCGGAAGGGCCGTCGCTCAGAACAACGGCTGCCTGTAATTCCCGTTTTTGCAGCACTTCTTCCCGGATTTTTCCCTCATAGCCAACGGTTGAGGGAAGATAAAAGGTCCTGCCCCGCAGGGCCGTGGGAAGGTACTGCTGGGCCGCCCAGTGATTGCGGTAGGCATGGGGGTATATGTAGCCTTCACCGTGGCCGAATCCTTCCGCGTCACGGCTTGAGTCGCGCAGGTGATTGGGAACTTCCGCGTCTTCACGGTCAACTTCTTTGAGCGCGTCAAAAAAAGTGAGCGCGGTGTTGGACTTGGGCGCGGTGGCAAGGTACAGGCAGGCATGGGCAAGGGGAAAATTCCCTTCGGGGAAACCGATGCGGTCAAATGCTTCGGCGCAGGAAATGACCACGGCAAGGGCATGAGGGTCGGCAAGACCGACATCCTCACTGGCGAGGATAATCATACGCCGGAAAATAAAGCTGGGGTCTTCCCCGGCGCGGACCATTTTTGCCAGCCAGTACAGGGCGGCGTCGGGGTCGCTGCCCCGCACGCTTTTAATAAACGCGCTGATGGTATCAAAATGGTAATCACCGTCCCGGTCATACAATACCGCCCGCTGTTGAATACTCTCCTCGGCGGCTTCCAGGGAAATGTGAATTGAGGCGCCTTCCGGCGGTGGCCAGTGCGAACCGGCTTCACCGGTTCGTATCGGAGTTTCCCTTTCAGGGAAACTCCGTGAATGGGGTTCGTTAATTTTAGTTTGGACTTTATCAGGGAAATTCCAGTCAGATGTTTCAACAGCAAGTTCCAGCGCGTTCAAAAGACTGCGGGCATCGCCGCCGGAAACTTCCACCAGATGTTCAAGGGCACCGTCTTCAAAAGTGACCTTCCATTTTCCGTAGCCGCGTTCCGCATCGGTTACCGCTCTGCGGGCGGTTTCCGCCAAATCATCCGCGCCCAGCGGTTTAAGCTGAAAAATGCGGCTGCGGCTGACCAGAGCGCGGTTCACCTCGAAAAAAGGATTTTCCGTGGTCGCCCCCACAAGGATTACCGTGCCATTTTCCACCCAGGGCAAAAGGGCGTCCTGCTGGGCCTTGTTCCAGCGGTGGACTTCGTCAACAAATAAAATGGTACGCTTGCTGTATAGCCGGAATCGTTCATCGGCGCGGTCAATGGCTTCGCGTATGTTTTTTACCCCGGACAGTACCGCATTGAGGCTTTCAAAAGCCGCGCGGGTGGTATTGGCGATAACCCGCGCCAGACTGGTTTTGCCCGTACCCGGCGGGCCGTAAAAAATAACCGAGGAAAGGCGGTCGGCCTGTATTGCCCGGCGCAGTAGCCGTCCGGGGCCGACAATGTGATCCTGACCGATGACGTCTTCCAAAATGCGGGGGCGCATTCTGTCGGCAAGGGGACTCTGCCCTTCGCCCTGCCGTTCATTGTTTCCCGCTCCCGAACCGGCGGAGAACAGATCATCCATAAATGGGGATTATTCTTCCGCGTTCCATTGCCATCCCCCGTTTTTAGGTCTGTTTCTGTAGGACCAAAGACCGGATGTTTGGGTAGACGCGAAGAAAGTCATAGAGGGATCGATTTCCGGGGGCGTTTGAAACAGGTAGTTGATGGGGCGTTTGCCGATACTTGCCGTGTAACGTTCCTGATTTGAAACACTCAGCAGATGACCCGGATCACGGCGGGTTGGGGTTGAATTGAAATTGAATGACCCGTTGGGATTTAACTCAAATTCAACATAACCGTGGGTATACGACGATGTACTGGTAGTATACAATCCGCCCAGTATACCAACTATGAGCAGTTTCTCATCGGGATTATTAACGTTCTCCCACAATGCAATGGCTCCGGTCGCGTATTTGCCGGTTGCTATATTGTTGGCTGAAGCATTTTCCATCTGTTTGAAAGAACCGCTTTGTACCGTATACAGCCCCCCCCCCTTGCGCTCAATAGCGATAATCGATTCATCTTTCAGTTTTATCATGCTCATAAAGATCAGGTCTTTTTCATCGGCGCTGAGATTATTAAGCTGCGTTACGGGAATATCATTATTATTATTCGCAAAATCGCCTTCTGCAACCTGGAAAATCCCCTTGCCCTGTGTACACAAATAGTGAATACCTTCCCGGCAGACTGTACCCGATAACAGGTCTGTGTCAGGTTTGAGTATTTTCAAGGTATCAGTATCATCATCCACATATAACAGGGCATAGGTACTGTCCCCTTTACGAGCGCCGGCAAACAGCCGGTCTGTATCGGCATAAATTGACTGAATCGCCGTATAACTATCAGACCCCAGTTTTACTTTTGTCCATTCATTATCCTGGTATCCTATATAACGCAGTGTGGCATTCACGCTGTTATGACTATCCAGAGAGAGCGCATACAGACGCTCACCGGCGGCGGCAAGGGCAATGATTTTTCCTCCTGGCTGTGGGATAGGGTATTCCTTCAGGTCCCATTGAGGTTTACCGGAACCGCTTGCCGGTGCATACCAGTGGAGCTTGCCCGACGCGACATAGAGAATGGGAACTCTTATGGTATGATTATCCGGATCATCAGGGTCTACCAGATAAGGATTTTCCGGATCATAGGGATTCAGAGTGTATTCACGTTCAAATACCACCATATTGGTAGGGGCGCCTTCGACCCGGGGCGGACGGGGAGCTATTTCATTGGAAATTGTGAAGAAAATGGGGTCTTGACTGCACGATACGGCAAGAATCTCCAGTAAAAAGATTACGCATACGCCGGTAATCAACAGTCCCGCCCTCAAGTTGAACCGTAGGTTCGGCGGGGCATTAAAGCCCTCAACACGAATACCGCTTAATGTTTGTATCTTCATTCCTTTATCCTCATTCCGTCTTAAAAATGGTAACGCGCAGAAAGGGTAAGACCCATTAAATTCGCGTCCATGTTACTGTTGGGTATCGCCTTTCCGTCTTTTTGAGGCCGCTGGGGAAGCCAGCTCCAGTCGGTACACAGGCCAAAGGACCAATCAGGATTAAAGCGGAAATATGCGGAAGCTCCGCCCTTCAGGAAGAAACCCGTATAACCGAAGTTCAGGTAGCGATGAAATATGACACCGCCGGTCAGTTCCAGAGGAAATTCAAAACGATGCAGCACAAACTGCCAGCCCGTTCGTAAGCCAAGGGGTATAAGGAAAACGGTGTTCTGGCCCAGAGTATGGTCAAAATAAAAGCTCACTCCGCCTCCCAGAAAAAAATGAGCGCCAAAAAAGTAGGTGTATGCCAGCGACAGTATTCCGCCTACCGGCGGATTAATATGGTGCGGCACTACTTTTCCGTTGTTAAGAAAAACAGTGGGAAAATTAACTCCCGCAAGAATGGTAATAGTCTGATCTCCCCAGGAATAAAGCTCCGACATATACCCATCCCAATCATCCCAATCCGAATCGGTGGGGATACCTTCACGGTAATATGAATCTTCCTCCTCCTCTTCTTCATCCTGTTCCTGGGCATACAGAAAACCGTGGCCGGAAAACCAGCACAATCCCAGTAGCACTAAAAGAATCCGGGCCTTTTGCATTAATCAAACTCCTTTTGTCACTATACCCAAAATGGTCGTTCTTTTCAATAGAACATTTTCCCGGTACTGTTCCCTTAATTAACAACAAGGCCCGACGGGGGGTTACTTTTTACCTGCTTTTTTCAAGCGCCAGGTATTCAAGCAGTATGGGGTATTTGGTCAACAGCGCTCCGTATTGCTCCAATTCATCGAAACGCCGGTAGGATTCGATGCGGCTGTACGCCTTTTCCTGTAAAGCGCCGGACAGATAGTCTTTTTGAAGGGCGATATAGTTTTCATACAGCCCTTTGGTCTGCCGGTACAGGACAAAATCGGGGAATTGGGCGGATTTTACCCTGAGGGAAAAATGGGTAATCAGGGGGAACTGTTCCTGTATTTCCCGCTCAAGTTCCGGACTTTCACCTTCTTTGAGCAGAATTTCAATTTGATGGAAAAATTCATCGTCCACATTGATGCGGCGCAGAATAAGGGCTTCAATCTGTTTGGCAATATCGTTTTGATAACGGACTAATTCTTCCTGAGCGCCGATATTGTTGACGGTAACCAGTTGGATAAGGGCTTCGCTCTGCAAACTAAAAGAAAGAGCGGCGCGGATTTCCCAGGAGAAGCCCCCGTCTATGCCGGCAAAGGCGGAATATATCTTTCCGGAAGGAAGGGTGTTATGCGCCGAAAATTCATAGGTTAGGGGGTTCAGGCGGAAAACGGCGGTGGTAACATTGGTAGGGATAAGTTTGTACCAGACCCATCTGAATTCCCCCGGTTTAACCAGATTGGCGTCTATTCCGTGGGTTTTGGACCGGATAAGGCCGTAGGCATCCGGGGGAACCCCCCTTTGCGCCCAGCCGAAAAACAGACCCAAAGCCGCGATGATAACCAGGACAAAAAAGGTAAGAAAGAACTTCTTCATATTGTTATTCTATGATACCCTAGAAAAGCCGGTAAGGCAACTACGGAAAATATGGGTGATTTGATAGATACGGGTACAAGCGGAAACGACTCCGGGTGGAAAAAATGGACCCGCCGGTGGATTTTTGAGGACTTTGTCAAAAAGGGAGTGTGGGCCGCCCTTCTCCTTTCGCTGCTTATTTTTATTGTATACATGGCGGGCAGTATGCCGGACCCCGGCTTTTCTGACGGTCTGCTGTTCCTCCTGCTGCGGCTGCTGCAGTACGCGTCGCTGCTGCTCGGCGTTTTTGCGCTTTTTGCCCTGGGCTTTAGCGTTCGGCGTCTGGTTTATCATCCCTGCCTGCGCAATGCTCTGGGCCTCTGCTTTTATTTTTTTGTCGGGATTCTGGGCGCCGGTTTTGCCATGATTAATTCAGTGATAATCGCCGCCTCCGGGGGTAACGGATAAGATGCAGCGAATTTCACGGCTGCCGCTGACGGCAAGCGGCGGCAATTCTTTATAACATTCCGGCTGCGCCTGTGAACAGCGGGGGGCAAAGGGACAGCCGGTTTCATTTCCGGTTGAATCGCTGACCTTGCCGGGAATGGCGGGCAACCGCCCCTGGGAATAATGACTGCCGAAACGCGGCGAGGAAGCAAGCAGCGCCTTGGTGTAGGGATGTTGGGCATTGCCGGTAATGTCCGCCGCCGCTCCCGATTCCATTACCATGCCGCCGTACATGACCATAATACGGTCTGAAATCTCCGCTACCAGTTCAATGTCGTGGCTGATAAAAATAATTGAAATGCCCCGGCTGCGGCGCAGGGTTTTTAACAGTTCAACAATTTGCTTTTGAATAGTCACATCCAGCGCCGTAGTCGGCTCATCGGCGATTAAAAGTTCGCTGTCATCCTTTGATAATGAATGCTGTGCCGCAGGATGCGCCGCATTCTGCGTCGCATCTTGCGCCAATGCCAGCGCGATGCCGATGCGCTGCAACTGGCCGCCTGAAAACTGGTGGGGAAAATTCCCCAGCCGTTCCCTGCCGCGTTCAAGACCGGTTTCGGCCAGCAGCGCCGCCGCTTTTTCAAATGCTGCTTCCTTACTGATGTCCGGCTCGCTGTTTTTGAACGTTTCAAAAAACACGCTACCCATATTTTGCAGCGGGTCAAACGAGCGGCCCGGCTCCTGAAAAATCATCCCTATCTTTTTTCCGCGGTATTCCCTCAGTTCAGCGGTTTTCAGCCCCAGCAGTTCTTTCCCGTTATACTGAATCGAACCGCTCACACCGGCGTTTTTGGGCAGCAGGCCCGGAATTGCCAGCGTACTGACGCTTTTGCCGGAGCCGCTTTCCCCCACAATTCCCAGACTTTCGCCCTTGTTCAAAGTAAAGGATAAACCGCGCACGGCCTGAACGGAGGCGGGCTTGTTTCCCCGCAGCACGGAAAAGTTAATGTGAAGGTCAGTAACCGTTAGAAGGGGGGAGGATGGGGAACTGGGGACTGCGGGCTGAGAACCGGGGTCGAGTTTGGTAAGCGCAGCGGATTGCCAATACTTACCGATTACGGACAACAACCCCAGTCCCCGATTTCCGGTCCTTTTCTTTCTCGCAACCGTATGATACGGATCATAATAATCCCGCAGCGCGTCGCCGATAAAGTTAAAGGCAAGAGTAACGCCTAACAGAAACCAGACCGGATTCAGCAGCCAGGGATAATTCTGCAAATTTGCCAGCGTTGAAATGTCGCGTTTGATAAGCGAGCCCCAGCTTACCGCGGGGTCGGTGATACCCAGCCCCAGATAGGAAAGAACGGTCTCGGTCATAATAAAGCCGGGGATGCTCAGAGCGATGCTGACGATTAACAGACTGGCTATTTGCGGAATAATGTGGTTCAAAATAATCAGCGGCGAGGGAATCATCTCCAGCCTCGCGTTAAGGACAAATTCTTCGCGTTTAATCGCATGTACCATGCCGCGGATAGTGCGGGCCGAACCGGGCCAGCCCACCAGGGACAAAATTACCGTAATCATCATGTACGACTGGCCGGTGTCCATGGTTGAGGCCATGAGGGAACGGAGGAACAGTATTAAATAGAGGCTGGGGATCAGCATCAAAAATTCAGAAAAGCGCATAATTGACCAGTCGGTTAAGCCGCCGTAATAGCCGGAAAGCCCGCCGAAGAGGACGGCCAGAGCAAGGGAAAGGGCCGTTGCGACAAAGCCGATGGTCAGTGAAATGCGCGAGCCGTAAACGATGCGGGAAAAGAGGTCGCGTCCCAGGTTATCTGTGCCCATGAGGAAAACCGGGTAAGCGCCGGGCGCTGTGGTAAAAAAGTGACGTTCAAGGGGGATAATTCCCCAAAGCCGGTAAGGTTCCCCTTTTCCGAAAAAATGAATCGCCGCGTACTGCGCCCGCACGCGGGTATATTTCCAGCTTACCGTGTTGGTTACCCGCCATTCCTGCGCCTGCAATTTTCCCTGATAAAAGCGCGTATTGGGCGGATGGTAACTTTTGTCGGAAAATGAAGTGTTAGGTGAATAGGGAGCGCAGCATTCGGCAAAAGTCATCATGGCATACAGGAGAATCAGGATAATAAGGGATACCATGCCGATGGGGCGGGTTTTCAGATAAGCGGCAAATCGCTTCATAATGCCCCCTCACTCTTTCCCGTAGCGTATGCGGGGGTCAACCAGCGCGAGTAAAATGTCAGCTAATGCCATACCCGCCAGCACCAAAAAAGAAATGAACATGATATTGGCAAGCACCAGATTGATGTCCTGCTGAATAACCGCTTCATACATGAGCCTGCCTATTCCCGGATAAGCGAAAATAATTTCAAGGATCAGGGAACCGGAAAAAAGGTCGGCAAGGAGGTTCGCGCTGCCGGTAATGTAGGGGTTCAGGGTATTGCGGAAGGCGTGGGCAAAATAAATTCGCCATTCGGCAATGCCCCGCGCCCGCAGGCTGGTGATGTAGGGCTGGCCAAGCTGGTCGAGCATGGTCGCCCGTATCATCCGCAATGTGCCGCCGATTCCGCCCAAAAACGCCGCCAGCAAGGGCAAAAAAATGTGATGGACGTATGAAAAAACAAACTTTGCCGGGGCTTCGGAAAAGGGAAAGGGCGGATAGGCGGTTACCGGAAAAAGCCCTGTTACCGATGCGAATAACTGCAGCAGAATCAGGAGCAGCAGGCCCGGAAAAGCGTGGAGGGCCAGAGCGATAAAGGTTACCGCAAGGTCGGTTGTGGTTCCCGCTTTGGTGGAAAAATACACCCCCAGGGCAAATGAAAACACGGTTATCAGCACCAGCGAAATGACATTTAACAAAAGCGAATTGAGCAGGCGCGACGCTATCAAAAAAGAAACCGGAGCGCGGGAGATAAGGCTGACTCCCAGGTCGTGATGGACGATAACGCGGTTCAGCCAGCGGAAATACTGCACATAAAAGGGCTGGTCAAGCCCGAACTCGGCGCGGTAGGCGGCAAATTGTTCCGCGCTGAAATTCCGGTTATCCATGCCGCTTTT
>JAIRRB010000152.1 GCA_031256195.1 Treponema sp. | reverse complement strand
GCCAAAAAGCGGGGGGTAAAGATAATCGCCGAACTTGCCGGTTACGGGGCAAGCGCTGATGCGTATCACATAACGGCGCCGGATCCCACAGGCATGAGCGGCGCAAACGCGGTGAAACTGGCCATTGCCGATGCGGGTCTTAAACCGGAAGATATTCAGTATTACAACGCCCACGGCACTTCAACGGAAATCAACGACCCTACCGAAACAAAAATGCTCAAAATGGTTTTTGGCGACCATGCCTACAAAATGAAAGTTTCCAGCACCAAGAGCATGCACGGTCACTGTATTGCCGGGGCCGGCGGCATTGAAGCCATTGCCTGCATACTTGCCATTCGTGACGGTTTCTATCCCCCCACGATTAATCTGGACAACCCCGACCCGGAATGTGATTTGGACTATGTACCCCATAAAGCCCAGTACGGCGAAATTAACGCCGTGGCTTCCGGTTCGTTGGGTTTCGGCGGTCACAACGGCGTAGTGGTCTTCAAAAAATACCGGGGTTAAAAACAATGAATGAAATAGAGCAATTATTGCCCCACCGGGAACCGTTTCTCTTTGTTGACGAAATCGTGCAGGCCGATGAAAAAAAAATTATCGCAAAGCACGTATTCACCGAAAAGGAATTTTTCTTTAAGGGGCATTTCCCCGGCTATCCGGTAGTACCGGGGGTAATCCTTATTGAAACCATGGCCCAGTCAGGCGGCGCCGGTTTACGCAAGCTTGGTACGCTTGGAGACGGCGCCCTGTTTTTTCTGGCCTCTGTTGACAAGGTAAAATTCCGCCGCCAGGTTCGTCCCGGCGATGAAGTCCGCTCGGAAGTTGAAAACCTGCGGGTTTCCCCCCGCATGGTCAAACAATCCGGCAAAGCCTTTGTCGGCGACGAACTTGCCGCCGAAGCTGAATGGATGTGTCTGGTGGGGAACGAATGACCACGCCTCGTTAAGAGGCGTTGAGTACGAACAATCCTCTTGACATCGCTGTAGCCATATATTAAAATATACACACAGTCTGCATTTGATGATCCATGTTGTCATAACAGGACTGTTAATGTAGAGAATCTGCTTGCGCGGTAATTTCCAAAACAGTCGCCAACACCGTTGGTACTGGCGGTTTATCATATCTGACACGTATAGTAAAATTCTCTGATAGCGTCTTGTATGGGACGCTAATCAACAGTTGTAGCTATGATACAAGGGCTAAATGAAGCACAAATGTATAAAATTCTTTTTGCCCCACGTTTATTCGTCTTTCCGTGGCATCCTGCCACGGAAACTGGTACAAATGAAAGGAAAAAAGAAAATAAAGAATCTGCCTTGCGGCATGTAGGCACATATTGTATATTAAAACCATGCGGCTACGCCGCAGTAGGAAAATATATTATGAAGGATAATACAATGGTATTTAACAGAGTGTGGTTGAAGATACTCATCATGTTTCTTTTATTCGGTATTACTTTGGCTGGATGTGCGTCTGTACCTGTATCTACACCAAAGGAAAGTACATCCCGACAAGTTATAAACGCCGTTGAAGTTTTGGGTAGAGATGGGATTCAGTTTCAGGGACGAGTGCTTAGAATTACGTCACAAGGGAACATATATACCAGTGCCTTTGGGGTCAGAGAAAATGCACTTGATCGAGCAACTTGGGAAACATATCAACTTGGTTATGAGTATTTTATAATACTTTCTGAGGATGGTAGTGCATCTCAAAATTTACATACGACTCCAGGTAGCGCACGAACCACTACCATTGGAGAAAATACCTATACAACATATACTCATGGTTCTACTTATACTACAACGAGCCATTCCGTGGTTATGGTTATTCTATGTTGCTCTGAAGATGAGTTATCTGATGGTGTACCAACATTTTCAGTATATTCACGCTTATTCTCTGCACAATATTACTTTAATAATAACATAGAGAATCCCAGCTATAAAACTTTTGGTACTGTTATCGAGTACTTCAACAACGGCATTGAGTATGCTGAGAAAGGTGACTATGACCGGGCGATTAAGGAATACACCGAAACGATCCGTTTGAATCCTAATTGTGCTGGGGTATACTTCTTCCGTGGCTTCGCTTATGGGCAAAAGAACGACCATGATCGAGCTATTGCAGATTACACTGAGATGATCCGACTTAACTCCAATGATGCTGTGGCATACAACGCACGTGGCTGGGAATATGCTCTCAAGGGAGACTATGATCAAGCTATTGAAGACTCCACCGAGTCGCTTCGGTTGAAGCCCGCTGCCTACACATACCATACCCGTGGATATGCGTATCTGGAGAAAGGTGAATATGACCAAGCTATTGCAGATTTTGAAGCAGCGTTACGCATTGATCCAAACGAAGCCGAAGCTAAAAAAGACCTTGAACGGGCACGGCAGATGCGGAGTAGGTAAAAAACTGAAAAAATTATACCCACGCCCTTGTACGTCCATGTACAAGGGCGGTTCGTTTTGGGGATAGAAAGAATTTAAAAAATGTATTGGCATTTTATAATTCTTGTGTAAATACAAGCACAAGCATTTATCGTATAAAACGCAACCATCGCTTAGCATACGGTTAACGCTTCGCCGCCTTACGGTGGCTTGGGGTTACGTTCGCCTAGGTCATTCCGCTACGCTCCATTCCCACGGCTTACTCCACCCACATTTTTTTGTGCGCTGGAATTGCTACGCAATTCCTTTATCGCGCACAAAAAAATGTCGTCAATCTTTCACGTTAAACGCGCTATTCAAACTATTTCGTATCTTCCGCATTTTCTTTCATGGATTATCGTTACCGGCCTTGTGTCCAATATGCTTACAACGGACGGCGGGGCGGTAAACGACATTTTAATGACTTTGGGTATTATTAAAACCCCCATACTTTTTCTCTCATATCCAAAATATTTCTGGGGTATTGTGGGCTTAACGTATGTATGGAAAGAAGTGGGATGGAATACAATAATTTATCTGGCGGCTATGGCGGGAATAGACCCCACTCTTTACGAAGCCGCCGATATTGACGGAAGTAACCGTTACCAGAAAATGTGGCATATCACCCTGCCGGGGATAAAGGCGACAATTATTATTCTTTTGATTATGTCTATTGGCAGAATGCTGGAAGCCGGTTTTGATATGCAGTACCTGCTGCGTAACGGCTTTATCCAGGAAGTTTCTGATACTATAGATGTTTACGTTGTTATTTACGGTTTCCGTAACGGGAATTTTTCCATGGCTACCGCCGCCGGTATGTTTAAAAATATTGTAAACGTAACGTTAATCTTTACCGCCAACTGGATAGCCAAAAAGGCCGGAGAGGAGAGGCTGATATAATGAGAGTGGGTATAGGTTCCAAAGTTGAAAATGTTACTTTTACCGTAACGAATACGTCGTTTATGATTATAATTGCGGCGATTACCCTGTATCCTTTCTGGAATACCATTGTAGTGAGTCTGAATGAAGCGATGGATACCATAAGGGGCGGTCTTACATTTTGGCCGCGGAAATTTTCATGGCAAAATTATAAAACCGTATTTGCTACCGGTACCATCTATAACGCCTTTTTTATCTCGGTAAGCCGAACGGTTATCAATACCGTGGTAAATGTATTTTTTTGTTCCATGCTGGCGTATACTCTTTCCCGTAATGATTATATGTTGAAAAAACCGCTTACATTTATCATTATCCTTTCAATGTATGTTAATGCGGGTCTTATTCCCAATTATTTTCTTATGAGAAGCCTGCATTTAACCAAAACATTTTTTGTGTATATTGTACCGGGTATAATAAACGCTTTTAATTTTGTGGTGATAAGAACGTATATACGTTCTTTGCCGGAAAGCATTGTTGAATCCGCAAAGATTGACGGCTGCGGAGATTTTATGATTTTTGTCAGGATTATCCTGCCGCTCTGCCTTCCTGTACTGGCGACAATCTCCCTTTTTGTGGCGGTTGATTCCTGGAATGCCTGGTTCGATACCCTGATTTACAATTCAGGTGAACCTAAACTGCATACCCTGCAATACAAACTTATGGAATACATCCAGGCCAGTCAAAGCCAGGGAAAAAGCAGCAGCGACGCGGCGGCTATGGCTTTAAGCAGCAGCGCCAGCAATATGGTAACACCCATGAGTATCCGCGCAGCGGTAACGGTAGTGGCCGCTTTGCCCATTCTTGTTGTTTATCCCTTCATGCAGCGTTACTTTGTAGTCGGCCTGAATGTTGGCGGAGTAAAGGAATAGCGTCGGGGACGGCGGTTCAAAACCATGTACCTATCACCATAGTTGACGCTTTTGCCTTCAATCCCTATGCTTAAACCATGAACATCATCAGGCAGCCTTTCCGCTATCAGAATAACGGCGCGGTGTACTGGCTTATCGGCATAAACGTCCTTATTTTTATGGCGATGTATTTTATGGGGCTTCGTCAACTGACTTATTACCTGTCCATGATTCCGGGCCTGGTTATGAGAGGCTGGGTCTGGACTTTTGTTACCTATATGTTTGTTCATGGCGGCTTTAGCCATATCCTGTTCAATATGTTTGCCCTCTTTATTTTTGGCACTCAGGTTGAACAATACATGGGCAGCCGGGAATTTTTGCTTTTTTATTTTGTTACCGGTACGCTGGCGGGAGTATTTTCGTTCTGTGTATATTACCTGACCGGCTCTTATGCGGTGATACTCATGGGCGCTTCCGGGGCGATTTTTGCCGTTGAACTTGCCTATGCGGTATTTTATCCCGATTCAATTATTTACCTGTGGGGAATACTGCCCCTGCGCGCCCCGATAATGGTGCTGGGCTTTACCGCCCTGGAACTGGCATCTTCGATTTTTGGCCTCAGCCGCGGCGTAGCGCATCTTACTCACCTTGCCGGTTTTGGTTTTGCCTGGCTTTATTTTTTGATTCGTATGGGCATAAACCCCTGGACAAGATTAAGGTCAAGGTGAAATTCCCCGCGCGCAATGTTTGTGTTACATCCAAAAAACCTCACACAAAGGCACGGGGCGCAGGAGTACACGGAGGAAAAAGACCGCAAAATCTTAAAACTCCGTGTACTCCGATAAACGGAAATTGATCGCCGGTTACCGGCGTGTCCTTGCTAATCTGCTCATATTTAACGAATAATCTTCGTAATCGTATATCGACAATACCCATTTAAGGTGATCGGGATTGCCCAGAGATATTGTCATGGTTCGGGTCTCTTTATTTGTCGATGAAGACACTTGGTCTTTAAAGTATATCGTGTTCCAACCCTTTTTAAACGCCATCTTAAAGTCTTTGGTGGTAGTGATATAGGTATAGGTTATGTCTTCGTCTTCATCATAATAATCATTTTTTTCGGTTTTTCCTTTTCCGCTGACGGTAGCGTCTTTGTCAACATACATATACATCACAGCCTCTAGAGTACCCGACCCCCGAGAACCACTGAAGCTTTCTCTAAACAATTGCCCAGCGATGCCGGCTAAATCAAAACTTTCGAAAAAGTAACCTTGTGTGGTACTGGGACTGACCGTTACATTTTTCCATGCGGAAAATAGATGGTCTTCAATCTCCCCCGTAGTAAGAGCTTGCAAATATTCAGTTTCAGGTGGCAGCAGAGTACAGCTAAACTGGCCGTTTTTGATTGTTCCCTCCAGGGAATATCCTGTCCAAGTGTCGTCACCCAGGTAATAATCAAAGAAAAGGTACGGTTCCAGATCATCCCCCGTGTATTCCTGAAAACCAAATGTGCCGTTAGGGTTTTCTTGAAGCACATATACCTGACCGGAAAGCGTCGGCGTATCTCCTAATGCAGTTTTGCCGCCGCCGCCGCCGTCGCCTGGATCGTCACTACAAGCCGTCATTATGAATCCGATTATTACCGCAAGGGCGATAATCCCGCATAAATTAACCATGTTTTTCATAGTTAACTCCTTTTGTAATTCCCTGCCAATGCGCCAACAAAGTTGGTGGGGGCAGGTATCACGAAAATGTACCCGCCTTTAGACGGAAAAACCCTGACAGGGTAATAAAAGACGGAGGGGGTCTACAGTACAAAAACCGCTTCCATCCAATATCAAATTGTTTTTGGGTAAAAAAGGAACCCAATTAAAAATCAGAATATTATTTTCTCTCAAAAAATAATATAGAAAAAAACCAGCTGCTATTGAAAAAATTGAAAGTGAGAAATATATCAATGGGATTTTTTTTATTTTAATATTTTTTATCAAAATCATTTACTCCTGCCGCATATACGGATTTTCATCAACTTGTTTTTCATCACATAATTCAAATCTCATACGAGATTTGTTAAAATCCTGAACATAAATACATTATTAAAATAGTAATAATATATTGTCAAGAAAAAAAGTTATCTGGTTTTCTATATGAAACCTCTTTGGCTTCCGAATGTACTCCATACACCTTTCATTCGTTCATTCATTTTTTCACAATGGAGATACCATCCCAGGTGACGCAGTGATAGCAGCCGCCTGAATTCTGTAGTGTCATTAGTCGTAACGCATACGTTATAGGCAGCGGTGTATTTGTACTAAAAGCAGCCCAGCTTTAGTTGGGCGTGTGTGCAGTGGAGAAAAAGATGATTTTCGAACACTGACCTCAGGTCAGTCAAACTCCGTGTCCTCCGTGGTTAAATTCTTCTTCCTTGCGCCGGAAAAAACACACAGCCCCGGACTTCTGATGCAAGGTAAAACGAACCGGTAACAAGAATGGGTAAGCCTCTTTCCCGGCCTGTCTCCAGCGCCTGCTGTATCGCCGTACGGGTATCTTTTATTAACAATGTTTTATCAGAGGAAAAAGCGTTAAAAACTTTTTCAGGGTCGCTGGTTTTGAAGGTTCCCGGCGTAGTAATGATAATGCGCGAAAAGCGGGGCAGCAAAACATCCGCCATTGCGGCGGCGTTTTTGTCGGCGGCGCAGCCGAATAACAGTATACCTTTTTCGCCGTAGAGCGAACAAAAAGTTTCGGCGCAGGACAGGGCGCTTTCCGGCGTGTGGGCGCCGT
>JAIRRB010000116.1 GCA_031256195.1 Treponema sp. | reverse complement strand
ATGGGCTGCCCGGAAAAGGCGGCGGCCCTGTTTTTTGAGAAGAACCCCGCGGCGCGGGCGCGTCTTGCCGGGGAACTGATTGACCTGAACAAACAGAGGAAATCGCTGGAAGAGGAAATCTGGGGCATGGCTGAACCGATGGCGTACCGTTCCCTTTCCGTTCATGATGAAAAACTTGCGTTGGTGCACGGCGGGGAAATCAACAAGGGCGTTACTGGCCTGATTGCCCAGCGCGTTGCGCGGCGTTTTAATGTTCCGGCAGTTGTAGTTTCCTGCGCCGCTGATGTGTATACCGGCTCCATCCGGTCCGCGCGGGGCTATAACATCGGCATTCTTTTGGAACAATGCGGCGATTTGTTTATTGATTCAGGCGGTCATGAATTTGCCGGCGGCTTTAGCCTGCGCAGGGAACATTGGGACGCTTTTACGGAACGGGTTAAAACCGCGGCCTATTCCATTGAATTTGGCGAAGAGGGTGAAGGGCAGAGTATCAATATTGACGCGGAACTTCCCCTTGATTACCTTACTCCCGATCTGCTTAATTTGGCGGACCGTTTTGCGCCTTACGGAAATGCTCATGAACCGTTAACCTTTTTGGCAAGAAACCTGATCATTGAAGATATAAATTTTATTGGCAAAGTTGAATCAAAACACCTCAGGATGACCCTTTCAGGAGGAAAGCACAAATGGCCGGCCCTGTACTGGGACGCCGCTGTCCGCGTGATGAACAAGGAATTTGGCAAAGGCGATCATGTGGACGCGGTGTTCAATGTTTCCCGCGACTGGTACAAAGGCATTGCCACCCCCCAGATGATGATTATTGATCTGAAAAAAAGCGGAGAGTAGGGAATGTTGCTTAATTCATCTCCCAAGTGTTTCTCTGTGTCCTCCGTGGTTTTGACGGTTTACTTTTTTCTTGCGGTAACCATCGGCGCACAAACCGCGCCTGCCTCTTACGCCCTGATACCGGATAATCCCCGCCCCGGGGAACCGGTCACTATCGGGGTAAGAAATGGCGCGGGGGCAAAATCGGCGGTCTTGATGGTTGAGGGGAAGCGGCTGACCAGAGCGGCTTTTTTTTCCGTATCCGCCGAAAACGATTCAGACGGCGGAAAACAGTCCTTTATGGCGGCAGTGCTGACCGTACCGGCAACGGTAAAGCCGGGCAGCCGGGCGGTCATTGCCGTGGAAGCCGCGGGGGGAATCATCCGTGAAATTACCGTTGCCATTGCCGGACGGGAATTTATTTCCGAAGTCATTGAGTTAAATCCTACGTTGACCGGCATACGGACGGAGCCTGATCCCCGCAAAACCGCCGAGGCCGACCATTTGTGGTCAATACTCAACCGGACCGGCGCTGATTCCTACCATTTCGGTGCATTCAGCCCTCCGGTCAGTTCCACCCGCCGTACCAGTTTTTTTGGCGACCGCCGCGTTTACCAGTATTCAAACGGCAACAATGATATTTCGATTCATGCCGGTATTGATTACGGAGTGCCCAAGGGAACGGCGGTCAATGCCTGCGGGCAGGGGAAGGTGGTTCTGGCCCGAAACCGGATTGTCACCGGAAATTCGGTGATTATTGAACATCTTCCCGGAGTTTACTCCCTGTACTATCATCTGGATACCATTGAAGTCGCCGAGGGCGCTCTGGTTAACGCGGGTGCCTTGCTTGGCCTGAGCGGGGCAACCGGCCTTGCCACCGGCCCCCATCTTCACTGGGAAATACGGGTTTCCGGTGAAAATACCGACCCGGACGCGTTTATCGCCCGGCCTATTCTTGACAAAGAAGCGATTTTAGATAAAATATACCCATAGGTTGTTAAATTTGAACAACCCCTATTTTTACCCCAGGGAAAGGAGGTGATGTATTTTTGGCGCACATTGTTATTGATGACAGCGAATTGCTTGAAAAAGCTATCAAACGCTTTAAGCGTATGGTGGAAAAAGAGGGCATCATTCGTGAGTTCAAAAAACGGGAGTATTATGAAAAGCCTTCCACCATCCTTAACCGGAAGAAAAAGGCCATTGCCCGTAAATTGATGAAAAAGAACCGAAGAGGCCGTGCAGACTACTAATCGGTTGCGAAGACAAGCGCCGCACATGGCGGGCTTGTTCATTGTTTATTCACTTTTCATTTTCTTCTCCTGTAAATCGCTTTCCCCGGTTGATGGGCAGGCGGAATATTTACTTATTGCCGCGTCACCGGAAACGGTACTGCCGCAGTGGCGGCCGCTTGCTGTTTTGGGTACTACGGAAGGCGGTCTTGCCGGCGGCTTCGCCGATGGCGATGATATTGTCTATTGTGCGGGAAAGGTGTCCCGTCCGCGCATGAGATTCAACGCGCTGCGTATTGACCTTTCCAGCCCAAATCTGCGGATAGTGACAACGGGCGGGGCCGTTACTGATAACGGAAAATTTCTCAGTATTAAAGTAAGTTCTTTTGTCCGCGATAATGGTCTGTTGGCCGGTATCAATGCTCTGCCCTTCGATCCGGTGTCGGGCAGGGAAGGGGAGGCCAGAACCAATATCGGTGTCGTTATTACCGACGGCGTGATAATCTCGCCGCCGCATCCGGGCTTTGACGCGCTGGTTTTTTATGCGGACGGCAGCGCGGCAATAGTATCCCAGTCCGCAATTCTTGATATTGATTCCATCAGGAACGCCGTGGGCGGCTTTCACCGCATACTGGAAGCCGGTGAACTTGTTCCGCGGACGCTTGGTATAAAAGCCCGTCATCCCCGCAGCGCCGCGGGCATTTCCCCCGACGGCAGGTTTTTGTACCTGCTGGTGACAGACGGGCGGCGGCCCGGCAGTATCGGCAGCACCGAGGCGGAAACCGCTTTGGTACTGCGGGCGCTGGGAGCCGCTGAAGGCATCAATTTTGACGGCGGCGGCTCAAGCGCCCTGGTCCTGCGCTACCCTGACGGTAAAGTCCGCGTGGCAAATACCCCTATTCACAACCACATTCCCGGCAGGGAACGGGCCGTTGCCGGTTGCCTGGGGATTCAGTTTGAAAAATAAAAGGAAGAATATTTACCACGGAGTTATGCGAAGAAGTAACAGAGGGAGCCAGTATGAAAACTTTCTTTACCTCCGTGTCCTCCGTGGTGAAATTCTTTTTATTTTTTCTCGCAGTGCGCCTCATTCCTCTGCGCTGTCTTCCGTTTCCGCATGGGACGGGCCGTCTACGGCGATGTAAATACGTTCAATGGAGCGGGCTTTGCCGTCCGTGCCGATGTCGATGTATACGCCCTGCACCGCCGGTTTATCCCAGGCGTCTTTGGTCCAGTCGGGTATGCCGGAAAGGTATTCCTGTATGCGGGAGGCGATTTCGCAGCCGCCGACTGATTCGGCGGAACCGGTGCGGCCCGCGTCGCTGATAACGGCAGTTCCGCCGGGAAGTATGCAGTCATCGGCTGTTTGAACCCTTGTGTGGGAACCGATAATCGCCGAGCAGCGGCCGTCGGCGGCAAAGAACAGGGTCTTTTTTTCGGCGCTTGCCTGGGCGTGAAAATCAACGATGATATAGGGCGTTTCAAGCCGGAGTCGTTCCAGCAGTATGGGAAGGTGGACAATGGGGCTGTTGCTGTGGAGTCTGCCGAAACCGTTTTGCCCCAGCAATACCGCTACGGCGATTTTTTTGCCGTCTGCCTTGTATATCCGCGAACCGAAGCCCGGCGCATCGGGGTTCAAATTATCGGGCCGCAGGACATAGGGGAGTTTTTCAATATTTTCGGTCAGGTCTTTTTTGTAAAAGCAACATTCGCCGGTGGTCAGTACATTGGCCCCCAGTTTGTGCAGGTACGCGGCGTGGTTGCGCCCCAGACCGTTGCCGCCGGTGGCGCCGTCCGCGCAGGCGACAAGAAAATCCCAGGGGTAGCGGCGCCTTAATTCCGGCATGGCTTTTTTGAAGGCGTATACACCGGCCTTGCCGACAATTTCGGCGATATAGACAACTTTCATGGATGCGCCGTTGGCCCGCGCCGGCCGCCCAGACCGGAAAGCGCCCGCTCAAATTCGGCTGCGGCGCGGAAATCACCGAGTTCCCGGCAGGTATCCCTTAAATTATACAAAGCGTCATAATAATGCGGGGCAAGGCTGACCGCTTCCTCAAAGCAACTGCGGGCGTCTTCAAAATTCCCCTCGGTAAAACATAACACTCCCAGATTATTCCAGACCTTGGGGTCGTTATCGTTATGAAACAGCGCGGTTTGATAACAGTCCCTGCAGAGCATAAATTCTTCCATCTCGTAATAGATAAGACCCATGGAAAGCCATGCTTCGGCAATGCTGTTGTCAATAGCCAGCGCCCGGTGAAAACTGTCAACCGCTTCTTCATAATTTCCGGTGCGCTGCTGGGCGATTCCCAGATTGAGCCAGAGCAGGGGATTTTCCGGCTCCATTATCAGCGCCTTACGAAACAGGGGAATCGCCTCGTTGGGACGGTTTGCCTCGGTAAGGGCGATGCCGGAATCATTTAAGGAAGCCGCTGTTTCCATCATTCATCCTTCGCTTTAAGTACCGCAAGGAACGCGCTCTGGGGCAGTTCCACATCACCGACCATTTTCATCCGTTTCTTGCCTTCTTTTTGTTTTTCCAAAAGTTTGCGCTTGCGGGTAATGTCGCCGCCGTAACATTTTGCCAGTACGTCTTTGCGCAGGGCATTGACTGTTTCGCGGGCGATAACCTGACTGCCTATGGAGCCCTGAATGGGAATTTTGAACTGCTGGCGGGGGATTTCATCCCTTAAACGCTCGCAGACCTTGCGGGCGCGGTCGTAGGCATTGTCCCTGAAAACAAGCTGGGATAATGCGTCCACGGCCTTGCCGTTCAGGAGTATGTCCAGTTT